>DASVVG010000205.1:0-31400 GCA_036386655.1 Caulobacteraceae bacterium
GTTGGGGTCGTGAGTTCGAATCTCATCGCCCGCTCCAGTCTTCTCAGAAACTGATCGTGACCCTCGGCCGCCCGGCGGCCGGGCCGCCGCCCTCCGGCTGCGGCTGCGCGCCCGGGCGGCTGATCACGTGCGGGGTGCGGCCGGCGCAGACCACCACGACGCCTTCCGCGGCGCTGCGGATGCGGCAGGCCGGCTCCACCACGACCCGCACGCTCAGCACGCCGGGCGCGGCCCCGGACGCGGCGAGCAGGATGGCGGCGAGCGGTCCCATGCTCGGGCATGGTTAATGGGCGTCAACGATTGTGAACAGCGCGCTCGCCCCGGCGTTGCAGAGGCATGAGCGGAGAGATCCTCGGGCGTCGGCCGGTGTTCGACGGCTGGTCGAAGCTTTTCCTGGCGCGGGTGCGGCTGCCGGACGGCGAGGTGGTCGAGCGCGAGATCGAGGACCACGGCTGCGGCGTGGGCGTGCTGCCCTACGACCCGGAGCGGCGGACGGCGCTGCTGGTGCGGTTGCCGCGGGCGCCGGTGGTGCACGTGGGCGAGCCGGACCTGCTGGAGGTCCCCGCCGGGATGATCGAGGGCGAGCGCGCCGAGGACGCCGGGCGGCGCGAGGTGCTGGAGGAGGTGGGCGCGCGGCTCTCGGAGCTGGAGTTCGTGACCGCGGCCTGGCCGATGGCCTCGGTCTCGACCGAGCGCATCTACCTCTACCTGGCGCCCTACTCGGCGAGCGACCGGGTGGAGGAAGGCGGCGGGGCCGAGGGCGAGCATGAGAACATCACGGTGGTCGAGACGCCGCTCGCCGAGCTCTGGCGGAGGGCGCAGGATCGCTCGCTGCGGGACCTGAAGACGCTGTTCCTGCTCTACGTACTGAAGGAGCGGCGGCCGGAGCTGTTCGCCTAGGCCGCGACCTTGGCCGCCGCGGCGGGCTCGAGCACCGGCCCGTCGAGGCCGCCCAGGGTGCGGACGCGGGCCAGGCCCTCCTCGGTCATGGCGATGTAGCCGGCCACGGCGCGGGTGACGCCGATGGTCTGCGGCTCGGCGATGCGCTCCCAGGCGCAGCCGGCGCGGACCAGGATCCGCTCCATTCGGACGTCGGTGACGGTGACGATCTCGCCTATGCCGTTCGCGAGTGCGTGCTCGTACTCGGCCGCGATCAGCTCGAAGGTGACGCGGGCGAGGCCCCGTGCGTCGCCGCAGCCGGCGCGGGCCGTGTCGACGGCGAAGCGGCTGGATTCCCAGACGCCGGCGGTGCGCAGCGGCCGGCCGCCGAGCAGCACCGGGAAGGTGTCGCGCAGCATGGTGGGGCCGGTCGCCGGAAGCAGCCGCGCGCAACCGTCGACCTCGCCGTCGCAGCCGATGTGGACCAGGTGGACGGGCCCGAGGGCGTCGTAGCGGTCGACCTCGCCGGCCTCGGTGATGGTGACGTCCCAGCCCAGGCGGCCGCCGAACACCCGCGCCCGGAGGTGGTGCATCGAGCTCAACTCACGCGCGTGTGCGGCCGCTTCGCGCGAACCGATGACCCTGATCATGACGGAGCACCCTGCTTTAGCTCAACCCACAGGCGAGAGAAACGCCTGCTGAGGCTCGGAGCAAGTGGTTTATACAATCCGAGGTTGCGCCCGATGCGCGCACGTACCTTGCACGGGAGCACTCGGTTTCACCCCGGCGGCCCTTTCCGCTACGAAAGCTCGCGATGACCGACCAACAGGCCCTCGCCGCCTCGCGCACCGAGCGGAATGCGATCGTGCTGATCGCCGTGGTGGTCGGCGCGGCCGCACTCTATTGGCTGCGCGGCATCCTCACGCCCTTTGCGCTCGCGTTCTTCCTGCTGATCATGATCGACGGGCTGGAGCGCGTGATCCGGGACAAGGTCCCTCGCCTGCCCGAGTGGGCGCCGCTGACGATCGCCATCGGCATCATCATCGTGGCGTTCGCGACGTCGGTGTACGTGGTGGCCGCCAACATCGCGAGCTTCGCCAGCGAGCTCTCCGGCTATGCCCCGCGGCTGAACGAGATGATCCGCGACGCCGCGCTCGCGGTCGGCTTCGACACGCCGCCGACACTCACCGAGCTGTACCGGCAGGCGAACCCGACGCGCTACGTCGGGCGCGTGGTGCAGGCGGTGCAGAGCTTCACCTCCGACGCGGTGTTCGTGCTGATCTACCTGGGCTTCCTGCTGGCCTCCCGGCGCGGCTTCCGGGCCAAGGCGCGGGCGCTGTTCGGGACGCGGGAGGAGCGCAAGGAGGCCGGCCGCATGTTCGATCGCATCCGCGACGGCGCTCAGGGCTACCTCTGGGTCCAGACGGTGACCGGGCTTCTGATCGCGGTGGTCAGCTGGCTGATCATGCTCGTGCTCGGCCTGGAGCACGCGCTGTTCTGGGCCTTCTTCATCTTCCTGACCGGCTACATCCCGATCGTCGGCCCGGCGATCGGCAGCCTGCTGCCGCCGGTGTTCGGCCTGCTGCAGTACGACACCTACTGGCAGCCGATCGTGCTGTTCGTGGGCCTGCAGGCGGTGAACTTCTTCGTCGGGAACGTGATCTACCCGCGCATGCAGGGGCGCAGCCTGAACCTCGACCCGGTCGTGGTGCTGCTGGCGCTGGCGTTCTGGTCCGCGTTGTGGGGGCTGACCGGAGCCTTCCTGTCGACGCCGCTGACCGTGGTGGCGATGGTTCTGCTGGCGGAATTCCAGGGATCGCGCTGGGTCGCGATCCTGCTTTCGGCCAATGGACACCCCGAAACGCAGATCGAGAGCGGGCCCGCGGGGCACTCCAAGGACGGCTGAGCCGGCGTCACGGAAGTGTGATTTTATAACACCCCTTCCGCAACAGTCGCGGGCGCCTATCTGAGCCTCTGTCCGGGACGTCCCCTCGATCCGGACAAACCGGCGCCTCCCCTCCCCGTCCCCCCGAAGTGTGAGGCGCCGAGAGCGAAAAGCCGCCGTATCCCCCCCTCGGCGGCTGAGCGCGCCGCCGGACTTCCCAGTCCGGCGGCGTTTTCGCGTCCGGGCTGGACTTTTCCCGCGGTGCGGTTGATCGAACCCCCCGCGCGACTAGGCTCTCGCGCCAGGCAGCGAAGATCTCACTGATGGACGGCGCCACCCACTCCTGTTTCCCCCGCGCGGCGCTGTCGCAGGCGTTCGCCGAGCGCCTGGGGCAGGCCCAGCTCGGACCGGCGGAGACGGCGTTCGTCGACGACGTCCACGAGGACTGCGGTCCGGGCGAGTTCCCGGACATGGACGCCCAGGACGTGGCGACGGGGCTGGCGGAGTTCTGGACCTTCGCCGCCGGCGTGACGGCCGACGAGCCGCAGGTGCGGCTGGTGCCGGCGAAGGGCGCGGACGGACGCGACCTGAAGCGCGACCGCCTCGAGATCGTGCAGCCCGACGGGCCGTTCCTCGTCGACTCGATCATGGCGGAAGTGGCCGCGGAGGGCTTCCGCGTCCGGGCCATGTTCCACCCCGTGGTGGACATGCCGCGCGCCGCCGGGTCGCGGCGCGAAAGCCTGATCCAGGTCTACCTCGAACCCGTGGGCGACGATCGCCGCGAGGCCCTGATCAAGGGCGTGCTCGACACGCTGGCCGATGTCCGCGCCGCCGTCGCCGACTTCAAGCCGATGGTCGAGGTGCTGCGCAGCGCCATCGCGGACCTGGAGGCGCATGGACCGCAGGGCGACGCCGAGGCCTTCCAGGAGTCGCTGGACTTCCTGCGCTGGCTGTCGCGCGACCACTTCGTCTTCCTCGGCACCCGCCGCTACGACTATCCGCGCGAGACGGACGGCGCCTACGCGCACCAGGCGCCGCTGATCTGCCCGGAGGTCGGGCTCGGCGTGCTGCGCGACCGCGACCGGGTGGTGCTGCGCAATTCGAACGAGCCGGCGGTTCTCAGCCGGCAGCTGCAGCGGCAGCTCGACCTCGACGAGCCGGTGGTGGTGGGCAAGGCGAACCTGACGTCGCTGGTCCACCGGCGGGTGCGCGCCGACTACATCCAGATCCGCCGCTACGGGCCGGACGGCCGCGCGGCGGGCGAGGTGCGGGTGGTCGGCCTGTTCACGGCGGAGGCCTACGACAGGCCCACCTCCGAGGTGCCGCTGATCCGGCGCAAGGCGCAGCGGGTGCTGGCTCGGGCGGCGCGCCTGCCCGGCGGCTACAGCGAGAAGCGGCTGCGCCACATCGTCGAGAACTATCCCCGCGACGAGCTCTTCCAGATCACCGAGGACGAGCTGCTCGATACGGCGCTCGGCGTGCTGCACCTCTACGACCGTCCGCGCGTGCGGCTGTTCGTGCGGCGGGACCCCTACGACCGCTTCCTGTCGATGCTGCTGTTCGTGCCGCGCGACCGCTACGACTCGAACCTGCGCGAACGCGCCGGCGAGATCCTGGCGCGGGCGTGGGGCGGCCGGGTGTCGGCGTTCTACCCGAGCTACACCGAGTCCGCGCTGGTGCGCGTGCACTTCATCGTCGCGGTGCCGCCGGGCGAGCACACCGAGCCGGTGCTGGCCGAGGTGGAGGCGGAGCTCGCGACGGCGTCGCGGACCTGGCGCGACCGTTTCGAGGAAGCGGTGCGCGAGCGCGGCGTGGTGCAGACGGACTCGGTGTCCGCGTTGCTGGCGCGCTACGCCGACGCCTTCCCCATAGGCTACCAGGATCTCTACGACGCCGACGAGGCGCTGGCCGACCTCGCGGTGGTCGAGGGCATGGCGCCGGGGGACCCGCTGGCGGTCCGGGCGTCGCGCAAGGGCGACGACGCCGCCACCTGCTTCCGCTTCAAGCTGTACCGGCCCGACGACGCGGTGCCGCTCGCCGACGTGCTGCCGATCCTCGAGGACATGGGCCTGAAGGCGCAGGTCGAGGAAGGCTTCCCCATTCGCCGGCGGATGGACGACGGGGCGGAGTCGGTCACCTGGGTCCACGAGTTCGAGCTGCACGACCCCCGCGGCGCGCAGCTGGTCTTCGAGGACGTGAAGCAGGCGTTCGAGGAGACCTTCGAGGCCGTCTGGGTCGGGCAGGCGGAGAGCGACGGGTTCAACCGGCTGGTGCTGGAGCTCGGCGTCAGCTGGCGGCACGCGGCGCTGATCCGCGCGCTCGCCAAGTACCGGCAGCAGAGCGGGCTCGATCCCAGCCAGGCGGTGCAGGAGCAGGCGCTGGCCGAGCACCCCGGCGTGGCGCGGCTGATTCTCGAGCTGTTCCGGGTGAAGTTCGACCCCGCGACGGATCTGAGCGTCGAAGAGCGCGGCCAGGCGGCGGAGATCACCTTCAGCGCCATCGTCGAGACGCTGCAGACGGTGGCGAGCCTCGACCACGACCGCGTGCTGCGGCGGCTGGCGCTGCTGGTCCGCGCGCTGAAGCGGACCAACTTCTACCAGAAGGGCGCGGACGGCCGGCCCAAGCCGCACATCTCGTTCAAGGTGGCGAGCCGGGAGCTGGACGAGCTGCCGTTCCCCAAGCCGTTCCGGGAGATCTTCGTCTGGGCCCCGCACGTCGAGGGCGTGCACCTGCGCTTCGGGCCGGTGGCGCGCGGCGGCCTGCGCTGGAGCGACCGGCGCGACGACTTCCGCACCGAGGTGCTGGGCCTGGTGAAGGCGCAGCAGGTGAAGAACGCCGTGATCGTGCCGGTGGGCTCGAAGGGCGGCTTCTACCCGAAGCAACTGGCGCGCGGCGGCACGCCGGAGGAGACGCGCACCGAGGCGATCCGCGCCTACAAGACCTTCCTGTTCGGGCTGCTCGACGTCACCGACAACATCGACGCGGCGGGCAAGGTGGTGCGCCCGGCGGACGTGATCGCCCACGAAGAGGACGATCCGTACCTCGTGGTGGCGGCCGACAAGGGCACGGCGACGTTCTCGGACATCGCGAACGGCGTGTCCGGCGACTACGGCTTCTGGCTGGGCGACGCCTTCGCGAGCGGCGGCTCGGCCGGCTACGACCACAAGGTGATGGGCATCACCGCCCGCGGCGCCTGGGAAGCGGTGAAGCGGCACTTCCGCGAGGCGGGCAAGGACATCCAGTCCGAGCCGTTCACGGTGGTCGGCGTCGGCGACATGAGCGGCGACGTGTTCGGCAACGGCATGCTGCTGTCCGAGCAGATCCGGCTGGTGGCCGCGTTCGACCACCGCGACATCTTCATCGACCCGAACCCGGACCCCGCGGTCAGCTTCGCCGAGCGCAAGCGGCTGTTCGAGCTGCCACGCTCGTCGTGGAACGACTACGACAAGGCGCTGATCAGCGAGGGCGGCGGCGTGTTCTCGCGCGCGGCCAAGACGATCGAGCTGTCGCCGCAGGCGCGCGAGCTGCTGCAGATCGAGGCGGAGACCGCGGCGCCGGCGGACGTCATGCGCGCGATCCTGAAAGCCGAGGCGGAGCTGCTCTACCTGGGCGGCATCGGCACCTACGTGAAGGCGCCGGAGGAGAGCGACGCGCAGGTCGGCGACAAGGCCAACGACCCAATCCGGGTGAACGGCGACGAGCTGCGCGTGAAGGTGGTGGGCGAGGGCGCGAACCTCGGCCTGACGCAGGCGGGGCGGATCGCGTTCGCGCGCAAGGGCGGGCGGATCAACACCGACGCCATCGACAACTCGGCCGGCGTGGACAGCTCCGACCACGAGGTCAACATCAAGATCCTGACCGGCGCCGTCGAGGCGTCGGGCAAGCTGGCCAGCCGCGAGCAGCGCAACGACCTGCTGCGCTCGATGACCGACGAGGTCGCGGCGCACGTGCTCAAGCACAACTATGACCAGACGCTGGCGCTGAGCCTGATGGCGTCGGCGGCGGCGGAGGACATCCACGCCCACGCGCGCTTCATCCTGGACCAGGAGCAGTCGGGGCGGCTGAACCGCAAGGTGGAGGGGCTGCCCGGGGTCGCGCAGCTGGCGGAGCTGGCGGCTTCGCGGCGCGGCATGACCCGGCCCGAGCTGGCGGTGGTGCTGGCCTACGGCAAGCTGGCGCTGTTCGACGAGATCGTGGGTTCGGCGGCGCCGGACGACCCCTACTTCGAGCAGACGCTGCGCAACTACTTCCCCGAGGCGCTGTGGGCCTTCGAGGACGAGATGAAGCGGCACCGGCTGCGGCGGGAGATCATCTCCACGGTGCTCGCCAACCGCATCGTCGACATGGCGGGGCCCGACTTCGCGCCGAGGCTGCGGCAGAGCGCGGGCTGCGACACCGCCGCGCTGGTGGTGGCGTTCGAGGCGGCGCTGCGCGTCTTCCGGCTCGACGAGGCGTGGGACGCGGTGTCGGCGCTCGACCTGAAGGCGCCGGCGGCGGCGCAGACGGCGCTCTACCTCGAGATCACGCGGGTGCTGCGGCGGCAGACCTTCTGGCTGGCGCGCCGGGCGAACCGGACCACGGCCACGGTCGAGGGCATGATCAGCGCCTATCGCGAGCCGGTCGACGCGCTGCAGCGGCAGGGCCCGGACATGCTGTCGACGTTCGAGCGCGGGCAGGTGGAGCAGCGGGCGGCCGGGTTCGTCGGCCTGGGCGCGCCGGAAGCGCTGGCGCGGGAGGTCGCGGCGCTGCGACCGCTGACGGCGTCCAGCGACATCGCGGACCTGGCGAAGAACGCCAAGCGGCCGGTGGATGCGACGGCGCGCATGTACTTCGAAACCGGGGAGGCGTTCGGGTTCGACCGGCTGAGGACGGCCGCGAGCGGCGTGGCGCGCGGCGACCACTACGAGCGGCTGGCCGTGCGCCGGGTGATCGAGGACATCCTGCAGGAGCAGTGCGCGATGACCGCGACCATCCTCAAGGCGGCCCCGGCGGCGGCGGGGGACACGCAGGACAGCGCGGAAGCGGCGGTCCAGGCCTGGATCGAGCAGCGCGGGGACCGCGTGCGCCGGGCGCTGCGCCAGGTCGAGGAGGTGGAGCAGTCCGGCGCTGGCTGGAGCTTCGCCAAGCTGACCATCGCCAACGCGGCGCTGCGCGAGCTGTGCAGCTCGGCGGCCTGAGGGCGTGAGCCTGGTCCTCCACGGGTACTGGCGCTCGACGGCGTCATACCGGGTGCGGATCGCGCTGAACCTGAAGGGGCTGCCGTACGAGCAGCGGCCGGTGGATCTGCGGGCGGGCGCGCAGCGTGACCCGGAGTTCCTGCGGCTCAACCCGCAGGGGCTGGTCCCGACGCTTGTCGGGTCGGAGGGCGCGCTGGCGCAGTCGATGGCCATAATGGAATGGCTGGAGGAGACCGCGCCCGAGCCGCCGCTGCTGCCGCGGGACCCCTTCGAGCGGGCGCAGGTGCGGGCGATGGCGGCGCTGATCGCTTGCGACATCCACCCGCTGAATAACCTGCGGGTGCTGCAGAGCCTGAGGCGCGACCTCGGGGCCGACGAGGCGCAGGTCTCGGCCTGGATCGCGCGCTGGATCACGCAGGGGTACGAGGCGCTGGAGCCGGTGGTGCGGGCGGGAGGCGGGGACTTCTGCTTCGGCGAGACGCCGACGCTGGCCGACTGCTGCCTCGTACCGCAGATCTACTCGGCGGAGCGGTTCGCAGTGGACCTGAGCCCCTACCCCGCCCTGCTGGCCGTGGCCGCCCGGGCGGCGGACCACCCGGCGTTCGCCGCGGCCCACCCGAGCCGGCAGCCCGACGCGGACGCTGGTTAACGTTCACCATTCCGCGTAACCGGACCTCAACCCCCGTCGCCTAGACTCCGCGCGAGGCCGATACCGCTCCGGCCGCTGAAAGGCCCGCCCGTGAGCCGCAAGCCGTTGAAGCTGCTACAGTTTCTCCGCCGACTGCCTGGCCGCGGCTTCGCGCGCGCCGAGGGCGGCAACATCGCCATCTGGACGGCGGCCTCGGTGCTGCCGATCGCGCTCTTCGTGGGCGCCGCCACGGACTTCCGGCGGGTCGAGATGGCCCGCAGCACCGCGCAGGACGCGGCGGACGCCGCCGTGCTGGCGGCGGCCAAGAGCTACCTGGCCGACGGCAGGACGGGCGAGGGCAAGCGGCGCAAGGCGGCGGAAGCCGCCGTCGAGGCCTCGCTGAAGGCGAACCTGGAAGGACGCGACGCGGTGATCCGCGACCTCCGCTGGGACCTGGAGGTCGGCGAGGGCGGCCGCGAATTCAACCTGCTCACCCGGGCGCGCATGCCCGCGGCCTTCGGGGCACTGTTCGGGATCAGCGACCTGCCGGTGCGGGTGGCCTCGTCGGCCTCGCTGGGCATGAAGCGGGCCGAGGTGGCGCTGGTGCTCGACAACACCGGCTCGATGTACGGCCGCAAGCTCGACACGCTGAAGACCTCGGCCGCCGACCTGGTGGACCGGCTGGGGGAGATCGGCGCGGAGCGCAACGACCCGCGCGCCATGCGCATCGCGCTGGTGCCGTTCTCTATGACCGTGAACGTCGGTGCGAAGTACGCGAGCGCGGACTGGATCGACCACGACGCGCGCTCCCCCGTGCACCGCGCGCTCTTCACCACCAGCCAGCCCGTCAACCGCTTCGAACTGCTGGCGTCGATGAAGGAGACCTGGGCCGGCTGCGTGGAGAACCGCCCCTATCCGCACGACGTGCGCGAGAGCGAGCCTAGCCGAGGCGATCCCGAGACGCTGTACGTGCCCTACTTCGCGCCCGACGAGCCGGGGAACGGCGCCACGGCCGGCCAGTACAGCAACGACTACCTTCCGGACGTCGTGAACGCGCCCGATGAGGCGACCCTGCAGGGGAACGTAGAAAAGTACGTCGCCGCGACGCCTCGCACCGGCTCGAGCACGACCGGCTACGCCTACGGCCCGAACGCCGGCTGCCACCTGACGCAACTGGTGCCGCTGACGCACGAGCGCGCGGCGGTGAAGACCGGGATCGCCAACATGAAGGCCGTCGGGGACACCAACATCCCGATGGGCCTGATGTGGGGCTGGCACGCCCTGTCGCCGAAGGGACCGCTCGCCGACGCGGTCGACTACCGCAAGAGCGACACGGTCAAGATCGCGATCCTGATGACCGACGGGCAGAACAACGTCACGCCGGTCTCGAACCACAACGGCGCCCTGTACTCGGGCGTCGGTTACATGGGGCAGCTCGGGGTGAAGTCGGCCTCCACCCGCGAGGCCCGCCGCGCCGTGCTCGACGAGCGCCTCGGCGAGCTGTGCGCGAACATGAAGCGCCGCGGGGTGGTGATCTACACCATCCGGGTAGAGGTCAACGAAGGGTCCGACGAGGTGCTGCGGACCTGCGCGAGCAAGCCGTCGGGGTTCTTCAACGTGCAGAACGTCAGCGAACTGCCCGGGGTGTTCAACACCATCGCCGACTCGATCACCGGCTTGCGGCTGTCGCGCTGACGGGCGAAAGGGCGCTCTCCACTGGAGGGGCCATGGTCGAGAACCTGATCGCCAACAACCGCGCCTGGGCCGCGGCCAAGACGCAGGCCGATCCGAACTTCTTCAAACGCCTCGTGGGGCAGCAGGCGCCGCAGTACCTGTGGATCGGCTGCGCCGACAGCCGGGTGCCGGCCAACGAGATCGTGGGGCTGGATCCCGGCGAGATCTTCGTCCACCGCAACGTCGCCAACCTCGCCCCGCCACAAGACGCCAACTACCTGAGCGTGCTGCAGTTCGCCGTCGAGGTGCTGCACGTGAAGCATGTCATCGTCACCGGGCACTACGGCTGCGGCGGGGTGGCGGCCGCGGTCGACGACCACCGGCACGGGCTGATCGACCACTGGCTGCATCCGATCCGGGAGGTGGCGGAGGAGCGGCGCGAGGAGCTCGAGGCGATCACCGATCCCACCGAGCGCCATCACCGGCTGTGCGAGCTCAACGTCGTGCGGCAGGTGAAGAACGTCGCGTCGGACATCTTCGTGCAGGACGCGTGGGCGCGCGGGCAGTCGATCTGCGTCCACGGCTGGATCTATTCGATCGCCACGGGCCTGGTGACGGATCTCGAGGTCTCGGTGGGAGGTCCGGCCGACTACCAGCGGGTGTTCGGCCGGCGCTGACCTACTCGGCGGGGGCGAGCGCGGCCGGACGTGGCGAGGGCGCGCGCAGCAGTCCGGTGACCAGCACGATCAGGAAGCAGATCGCGCCGAGCAGCCACAGGTTCGAGCCGACGATCGCCAGGATCGGGTTGCGCCCGAACATCGCCAGCGGCAGCCCCGGCAGGAAGATCGCCACGCCGCTCACGGCGAGCACGAAGTGCGCCTTGGCGAGCCGCTTGGTCGCGAGCTCCGGGTACGCGCGGTAGACCAGGCCGAAGAGCGCCAGCGAGGCCCAGCCCAGCAGGTTGATGTGGGCGTGCAGGTGGGCGAGCTCGAAGCGCTCGTTGATGCCCATCCACATGCCGAGCGCGACGCCGCCGATCATGAAGCAGGCGGCGGCCAGCAGGAAATACACGTCGATGCGTTTCATGGCGGTCCCCCCGGAACGTCGGCGCCGACGTATCACAAAGCTTGGCCGCTGTCAGGCCTCAGGGCGAACGAGAACCCCCGGCGCGTTTCCGCGCCGGGGGCCTTTCCGTGCAGGATTTCGAGGGACGGGATGAACCCCGCACGAAAACTGAGTCAGCGAACCTGGAAGCGGCCCTGCCGGTCTGCGCAGACCCGGATGTCGCGACGCTCGACCCGGCCGTCCGGCAGCTGAATGGTGCTCGGGGCGTAGCGGCACTCGCCGGGCCGACCCTGGCCGTAAGCCTGGAAGCCGTAGCCGCGATCGTAGCCGTACGGGTCGCCGTAGGCCGGGGCGTACCCACGCTGGTCGTAGCCGCCGTACCCATACGCCGGGGCCCCGTATCCGTAAGCCGGGGCGCCGTACCCGGGCGCGCCGTAGCCATAGCCGTAGCTGCGGGCCTGCTCCTGGTAACACTTGTCCCGCGCGCCCTGGACCATGACGTCGCCGAGGACGCCCAGAGCCGTGGACGTCGCGCCGCCACCGCCGTAGCCGTAGCCGCCATAGCCGCCGCCGTAGCCGGTGTTGGCGCCGATGACCGCGCCGAGCACGCCGGTGAGCGCGCGTTGCTGCTGGGCCTTCACCTCGCACTGGACGCCCCCGAGGCCGTAGCCGCCGTAGCCCTGCGAGCCGCCGAAGCCGAAGACCTGCGCCTGCGCCGATCCGGCGCCGAGCGCGAGAACGGCGGCGGCCGCGCCGGCCGTGGTGATGAGCGCACGATTGATCATGGCGTCCCTCCAATCCGATGGCGTGAAGATACGGGCGGCCGCCTGAACGCTGTCTGGGGTCGCTGTTAGCTCGCGTTCATCCGTCGCCGGCGCTTGCATCCTCGCTTTGATCCGCCGCCGAGGAAGCGCTAAGCCGTCCCGCGCCGTAAAGGAGAAGCCGCATGCGCGTGGGCGTGCCCAGGGAGATCAAGCCGAACGAGCACCGGGTGGGCCTGACCCCCACGGCCGTGCGCGAGTACGTGGCGCGCGGGCACGAGGTGGTGGTGGAGCAGGGGGCCGGAAACGGAGCCGGGTTCTCCGACGAGGTCTTCACGCGGGCGGGCGCGCGCATCCTGCCCGACGCGGAGGCGGTGTTCGAAGCCGCCGAGATGATCGTGAAGGTGAAGGAGCCGCAGCCGGTCGAATGGAAGCGGCTGCGCCCGCACCACCTGCTGTTCACCTACCTGCACCTGGCCCCCGACCCCGACCAGACCCGCGGCCTGCAGGAGAGCGGCTGCGCGGCGGTGGCCTACGAGACGGTGACCGACACGCGCGGCGGGCTGCCGCTGCTGGCGCCGATGTCCGAAGTGGCGGGCCGCATCGCGGTGTTCTCCGCCGCCGAGACGCTGCTGAAGCACAACGGCGGCATGGGGCTGCTGCTCTGCGGCGTACCGGGCGTGATGCCGGCGCGGGTGGTGGTGCTGGGAGGCGGCGTCGTGGGCGCGAACGCCGCGCGCATGGCGGCGGGGCTGAACGCCGAGGTCGTGGTGCTGGAGCGCTCGCTACCGAGGATGCGCGAGCTGGACGACCTGTTCGAGGGCCGCATCCTGACGCGCTTCTCCACCATCGACGCGATCGAGGAGGAGATCCTCAAGGCCGACGTGGTGATCGGCGCCGTGCTGGTGGCCGGGGCGGCGGCGCCCAAGCTGATCAAGCGGGAGCACCTCTCGCGGATGAAGCCGGGCTCTGTGCTGGTGGACGTTTCGATCGACCAGGGCGGGTGCTTCGAGACCTCGCGCCCGACGACCCACGCGGACCCCACCTACGTCATCGACGGCGTGGTGCACTACTGCGTCGCCAACATGCCAGGCGCGGCGCCGCGCACGTCGTCCGAGGCGCTGAACAACGCGACGCTGCCGTTCGGGCTGGCGCTGGCGGACCACGGGCTGGACGCGCTCAAGCGCGACAGCCACCTGGCGCGCGGCCTGAACGTGCTCGGCGGCAAGCTGACCCACCCTGCGGTGGCCAACGCGCTGGGCGAGCCGTTCGAGGACCCGTACGGGGTCTGGGGGAACGCCGGCGGCCGCGCGATGGGCGCGAGCCACGGCGCGTGACGGTGGAGCAGCCCAACGTCGTCGACATTGTCGACGAGGCGCTGTCCGCGGACCTGGTCGACCGCATCGGCGAGCGCGCCGGCGCGCCGCAGGAGGCGCGCGGACCGGCGGTCAAGGCGGCCGTGCCGGGCGTGTTCCAGGCGCTCGGCCGGCGTGCGCGGGATCCCGCCGGCGCCGCGGAGATCGTAGGCGCGATCCGTGAGACCAGCCCCGCGGCGACGCTGAACGAGCCCGTGCGCGTCGTGGAAGCCGACCCGCCGCCGGCGAACGCCACCGCCGAGCGCGTGCTCGGCTCCGAGCGCGGTCCGCTGGTCGCCCGGGTGGCGGAGCACTCCGGCGCCGAGCCCGAGGCCGCCGCCGCGGTGGTGAGCATGGTGACGCCGCTGGCGCTGGGCGCGCTGGCGCGGACCGTGTCCGTGCCGCTCGGGCAGGAGAACCTCGTCCGACTTTTTCGGGATCAGCAGGGCGCCATCGACCGGGCTGATCCGTTCCACGTACCGACCACTGGAGCCGCCATGCACGACGCCACCCCCGGGGGACGCCGGAACAAGAAGAACACGCTCTGGGCCTGGCTGATCGGGCTGGCGCTGCTCGCGATCCTGTTCATCGCGCTGCGCTCGTGCGGGCTGGGCGGCGAGGAGCAGGCGGCCGAGACCACGCTGGCGCCGTCGGGAGCGGCCGGGGAGACCACGACGGCCACGGTCACCCCGCCGGGAACGGCGGCGGATCCGGCCGTCGCGCCGCCTGCGCCCGCAGCGCCGCCGGAATCAGCGGGAACGCCGGTGCAGCCGGCGGAGGCGACGCCGCCCGCCGGCTAGGCGGCGCGGGCCAGCCCGTCCTTATGGACGGCGAGGCCGGCGTCCTCGCACATGAGGTCGAGCACTTCGCGGCTGCCGAACTCGCGGTTGGTCGGATAGAGCGCCTCGTAGACGCCGCGCACGAAAGCGAAGTCGCCGGGGCCGTCCACCGCCCAGCGCAGGGCCGAGCGGTCGACCGGCTGGGTCAGGGCGGCGTGAGCGAAGCGCTCGGGACGGCGGCGCAGGAACAGGGCGACGTCCTCCCGCTCCCGCGGGTCCGTCGCTTCCGCGTCGGCGGCGAACAGGGCTTCGGCGGTCATCACCTCCACCTCGAGGCCCACCGGATAGGTGCGCGGCTCGATATTGCCGACGTAGGCGGCTCCGGAGGCGAGGGCGAGGCGGACCGCCTCGTCGATGACCTCCGGGTCGATCAGGGGACAGTCGGCGGTGAGGCGGACCACGTGGGTCGGCTCGCCCGCCGCGCGGGCGGCCCCGGCGACGCGGCCGAGCACGTCGCGCAGCGAGCCGCGGAAGGGGGACTGGCCCTTCGATGTCAGGTAGCAGGCGAGGGGCTCGTCCGAGCAGTCGGTGCTGGTGGCGACGACAACCTTGCTCAGGGTGCGGGCGCGGCGGACGCGCTCCAGCTGCTTGGCGATCATCGGCTCGCCGAGGATCGGGGCCATCACCTTGCCCGGCAGCCGGTTGGAGGACATCCGGGCCTGCACCACCGCAACGATCACGACGCTCTTCCCTCGTTCTGAGGCCGGCTGGGACACGCGGATCGGGCGTTCGGCGCCGGCGTTAAGGTATTCGTTAACGCGCTATCTTGCCGGGCCACCCGTTAACGAAGTGACAGCAATCGCGTTTACTCGCGGTTCATCTGCGACATTTTGCGGGAGCGCGGGAACATTCGCCCGTTCAGGGTTGTTTCCAGAAGGTAAACGCGGATCCCGGGTCCCCCATGAAGCGCTTCGCCGTCATCGCCTCCGCCCTCTCGCTGGCCGCCCTCGCGGCGTGCGCCTCCGAGACCGACGGCACGGCCGCCACCGCCGAGGCGCCGCAGATCACCCAGGTCGCGGCCGTGGACACGCAGGCGCTGCCGGTCGCAATCGCCGACGAGGGGCCTGTGGACGCGCTGCAGCTGCCGGTCTCGTACAACTGCGCCGAGGGCCGGACCTTCACGGCCGTCTTCCCCGGCCACGGCCGCAGCGTGACCGTCGCGGCCGCTGGCGAGACCCGCGTCCTGCCGCACAAGGGCGCGCGGGACTCGGTGATGTTCACCGACGGGGGCGTGACGATGACCGCCGACGGGGCGGACGCCACCCTGACCGGGCTGGGCGAGGCCGCCTACACCGAGTGCATGGCGGGCTGACGAGCTTCCGATAATTCGTGCTATCTTCGCTGTGCGGTCGCAGAGACCGTGACGTGTGTGGAGGGCATGATGGCTCGTTACCCGTACGTGTTGTCGGCGTTGGCGGTGCTGGTTGCGTTTCCGGCGGCTGCGGCCGAGCCGGCGGCGGTCCCGCCGGGCATGAAGGCGCTCCAGCTCCAGGTCTGCGACCGGGGTCCCTTCAAGCGTCGGGCTTGGAACGAAGATTTCGGGCGCGTGCGCTTCGAAGTCTACGACCGCCCCGCCCGCACCGCGCTCGCGGCCAAGGATCCGAAGGTCCGGTGCATCACCGAGGAGAACCTGGCCAGGCTGAAGGCGCGCCAGTCGGCGTCGCTGACGGTGATCGACCCGCGCGAACGCCGCTAGGGCGCGCCGCGGTCGAGTTCGAAACGGACGCCTTGCGCGAGCGGCAGTTCGCGCGAGTAGTTCACGGTCTGCGTCTGGCGGCGCATGTAGGCGCGCCAGGCGTCCGAGCCTGACTCCCGGCCGCCGCCGGTCTCCTTCTCGCCGCCGAACGCTCCGCCGATCTCCGCGCCGGACGGGCCGATGTTGACGTTGGCGATGCCGCAGTCGCTGCCCGAGGCGGAGAGAAACCGTTCGGCTTCGCGCAGGTCGGTGGTGAAGATGCAGGACGAGAGGCCCTGCGGGACGGCGTTCTGCAGCGCGAGGGCTTCGTCCAGGTCGCGGCAGGTCATGACGTAGAGGATGGGCGCGAAGGTCTCGCTGCGGACGATTTCGCTCTGGGCCGGCATGTTCACGATCGCCGGCTGCACGTAGACGCCGCCGTCCACGCCGGGAGCGCGGGCGCCGCCGGCCAGCACCTCGCCGCCCTGCGCCTTGGCGGCGTCGAGCGCGCGGTCGAACGCCTCGGCCGCCTCGGCGTCGATGAGCGGGCCCACCAGCACGCCGTTCTCGCGCGGATCGCCGATGGCGAGGCGGCCGTAGACGCCCATCAGCCGGTCGATCAACTCGTCGGCGATGCTTTCATGCACGATCAGGCGGCGGAGCGTGGTGCAGCGCTGCCCCGCCGTGCCGACGCCGCTGAACACGATCGAGCGGACCGCCATGTCGAGATCTGCGGAGGGGGCGACGATCATGGCGTTGTTGCCGCCGAGTTCCAGCAGCGAGCGGCCCATGCGCGCGGCGACGCGTCCGGCGACCGCCTTGCCCATGGGGATGGAGCCGGTGGCGGAGACCAGCGGAACCCGTGGATCGTCGACCAGCGCCTCGCCCACGGCGCGGCCGCCCTGCACGACCTGCGAGAGATGAGGCGGGGCGTCGCCGAAGCGGGCGGTGGCCCGCTCGAACACCGCCTGCACCGCCAGAGCGGTGAGCGGCGTCTTCTCCGAGGGCTTCCAGATCACCGGGTCGCCGCACACGAGGGCGAGGGCGGCGTTCCACGCCCACACCGCGACGGGGAAGATGAAGGCGGTGATGATCGCCACCGGCCCGAGCGGGTGCCAGCGCTCCAGCATGTGGTGCCCGGGGCGCTCGGAAGCGATGGTCAGGCCGTAGAGCTGGCGGGACAGGCCGACGGCGAAGTCGCAGATGTCGATCATCTCCTGGACCTCGCCGAGGCCTTCGGAGCGGATCTTGCCGGCTTCGAGCGTGACCAGCAGGCCGAGGTCGTCCTTGGCCGCGCGGAGCTCGTCGCCCAGCAGGCGGACCAGCTCGCCGCGGCGAGGGGCGGGAACGTCCCGCCAGGCCAGGAAGGCGGCGGCGCTTCGCTCGATGGCTTGCGCCACCTCGTCCGGCGCAGCTTCGGACAAAGTCGGGCCGCGGGAGCCGTCGATGGGCGAGCGAACGGCCACCGCGCCGCCCGGGGCGAAGGTGGGCGCGGCGCCCAGGCGCTGCGCGAGGGCGAGGGCCTGCTCGGCGGCGGTCATGCGAGGACTCCCTGCAGGAAGCGGCGGCATCGCTCGATCGCCTGCACGCTGAGGGCCTCGTCATAGCGCATGGGGAAAATCCCGGTCACCTCGTCGAAGGAGTGGGTGGCGCCTTCCACCTCCCACATCTCCAGGTCGGCACAGACGCTGCGGACGCCCTCGAACAGCGTGCGGGCGGTGCGCAGCGGCGTGACGTGGTCGCGGTGCGCCACGGCGCCGAAGACCTTCGGCGCCCGAAGCCACTTCCGTTTGTGGCTCAAGGCGGCGAAGCCCCCGTAAGGATAGGCGAGGAACAGGCCTCGCACGCCCGCTAGAGGCTCGGGATCGGGGTCGTCCAGGTCGGCCTCGCCGGACGTGGTGAGCGGCATGGTCATCAGGTCCATGATGGACCAGGCGCCGTGGCTCCAGCCGACGAGGGCCAGGCGCGAGGCGTCGACTTCGGGGCGGCGCGTCACTCCCCAGACGGCGGCGAGCACGTCCCCCGCGCGTTCGCGGCCCCAGAACATCAGCCCGGTGCACACGGCGATCCGGGTCAGCGTGTGGGGCCAGCGGCGTGGCCGGTAAGAGTCGACGACGAAGACGCGGAAGCCCAGCCCCGCGATCTCTCGAGCATAGCGGTGATTGTGTTTGCGGACGCCGCCGCAGCCGTGGAACAGGAGCACGGCCGGCCGGGGTTCACCGTGGTCCGGCCCGTAGACGTGGACCGCCGGCTCCAGCCAAGCCCACCGCTCCGCCATTCGTCCCGGCGCCTTCAGTGGCGAAACACCCGCACGCCGGTGAAGGCCATGGCGATCCCGCGCTCGTCGGCGGCGGCGATCACCTCGGCGTCGCGCATGGAGCCGCCGGGTTGGATCACCGCGGTCGCGCCGGCCTCAGCCGCCTGGATCAGTCCGTCGGCGAAGGGGAAGAAGGCTTCCGACGCGCAGGCGCAGCCCTTCAGATCGAGCCCGAAGTCCTGTGCGCGCAGCGCGGCGATGCGCGCCGAATCCTTGCGGTTCATCTGCCCGGCCCCGACGCCGAGCGTCTGTCCGTCGCGAGCGTAGACGATCGCGTTCGACTTCACGTGCTTGCCGACGGTGAAGGCGAACAGCATGTCGCGGACCTCGGCGTCGGTCGGCGCGCGCCTGGTGACGACGTTCAGGTCGGCCGCGGTGATGCGGGCGTCGTCGCGGGACTGGACGAGGAACCCGCCGGAGACGCTGCGGAAGGTCTCGCCCTTCGCGACCGGATCCGGCAGGTCGCCGGTGACCAGCAGGCGCAGGTTCTTCTTCGCGGCGAACACGGCGACGGCGTCCTCGTCGGCCTCCGGCGCGATCACCACCTCGGTGAACACCTTCACGATCTCCTCGGCGGCGGCGCGGGTCAGGCGAGTATTGAGCGCCACCACGCCCCCGAAGGCGGAGACGGGGTCGCACTCCAGCGCGCGGCGGTAGGCCTTCGTAACGTCTGACGCCACCGCGACGCCGCAGGGGTTCGCGTGCTTGATGATTGCGACCGCCGCGCCGTGGGCCGGCGCGAACTCCGCCACCAGTTCGAAGGCGGCGTCCGTGTCGTTGATGTTGTTGTAGCTGAGCTCCTTTCCCTGCAGCTGGCGAGCGGTGGCCACGCCGGAGCGGGGGCTCTCGAAACGGTAGAAGGCGGCGCTCTGGTGGGGGTTCTCGCCGTAGCGCATGGTCTGGGCGAGGGCGCCGGAGATCGACTTCCGGGCCGGAGCGGCATCGCCCAGCTGCTGAGCGAACCAGCCGGAGATGGCTGCGTCGTAGGCGGCGGTGCGGGCGAAGGCGCGGGCGGCCAGCCGCTTCCGGAGGGCGAGGGTGGTGGCGCCTTCCGCCTCCAGGGCCGCGAGCACCTCCGCCAGGTCTTCGGGCGCCGTGCAGACCGCGACGTAGCCGTGGTTTTTCGCCGCCGAGCGGATCATCGCCGGGCCGCCGATGTCGATGTTCTCGACCGAGGTTGCGAAGTCGGCCCCGCGGGCGACCGTCGCCTCGAACGGGTAGAGGTTGACGTAGAGCAGGTCGATGCCGCCGATGCCGTGCTCCGCCATTGCCGCGGCGTGGCTTTCCGCGTCGCGCACGCCCAGCAGCCCGCCGTGGACCAGGGGGTGCAGCGTCTTCACCCGTCCGTCCATCATCTCCGGGAAGCCGGTGACCTCCGAGACGTCCCGGACCGGGAGCCCGGCGTCCGCGATCGCGGAGCGCGTTCCGCCTGTGGACACGAGCTCGACCCCGCGTCCCGCCAGGGTGCGCGCCGCCTCCACCAGCCCTGTTTTGTCGGAGACGGAGAGCAGCGCGCGTCGGGGTGACACGCGATCCGGCGGTGGAGGGAAGGCGGGGGCGGACATGCCGCTCCCCTACAGCGGCTGCGGGGTCTTCGCCACCGAGGCCGTGAGGAGCGGGGCTCGGCGGTCGTCAGACGCCTTCGGGGGACGCGTCGGCGGCCGCGTCGGCCGGATGATGGGCGGGACCCGGCCGGAAGGCGGGCTCAAGGGCCTGTAGATCCCGCAGCACAGCAGGCTCGTCACGGGCTCGCGCGGCGCCGATCAGGGCATCGATGGCGGGCCCGAGCGCGGTCCAGTCGGGAGCGCGGTCGAGCGCGGCGTGGACACCGTCGACCTCGGTCGGCCGCACGGTCTCGGCGTCGTAGAAGATCTCCTCGCTGAGCTTCTCGCCCGGGCGGAGGCCCGTGTACCGGATGGCGATGTCCTGCTCGGGGCGCAGGCCGTGCAGGCGGATGATCTGTCGGGCGAGGTCGTCGATCTTCACCGGGTCGCCCATGTCGAGCACGTAGACGGCGGCCTCGCCGGGGCTCTTGGGCAACGCGCTCGACTGCAGCACCAGGCTGGCGGCCTCCTGCACGGTCATGAACCAGCGCAGCATCTCGGGGTGGGTGACGGTGACGGGGCCGCCCTGCGCGATCTGCTTCTCGAACAGCGGGACCACGGAGCCCGCGGAGCCCAGCACGTTTCCGAAGCGGACGATGGCGGTCTTCACCTGGCCCCCGCGCGCCAGCGCCTGAACGGCCCGCTCGCCGATGCGCTTGGTGGCGCCCATGACGTTCGTGGGGTTCACCGCCTTGTCGGTGGAGATGAAGACGAAGCCTTCGCAGCGGTCGCGCGCCAGCTCCATGACGTTGATGGCGCCCGCGATGTTGGTGAGCACGGCCTCGGCGGGGTGGGTCTCCATCAGCGGCACGTGCTTCAGCGCCGCGGCGTGGATGACCATGTCGGGGCGCGTGCGGTCGAACAGCTCGCGCATGCGGGCGAGGTCGCGGATGTCGGCGAGCTCAGCGTCCCAGGGGATGGCGACGCCCTCTTCCTTGAGCGTCTGGTCGATGGCGTAGAGGTTGAACTCGGAGAAGTCGGCGAGGATCAGCCGCTCGGGGCTGAGCTGGGCGATCTGCCGGGTGAGCTCGCCGCCGATAGTGCCGCCCGCACCGGTGACCAGCACGCGCCGGCCGTCGATCATCTCGCGGGCGAGACCCAGGTCGAGCTTGCGCGGCGGCCGGGCCAGCAGGTCGGCGGCCTGCACCGGCGTCAGGCCCGCCGCCCCGCCGCTGGTGGGCCGCGCGCGGGAGACCGGCGCGCCGGCTTCTCCGGCCGCGGCGACGACGGCGTCCAGCAGCGCACGGCTAGGGCGGGGGTCGGCGACGATCACCTGCGGCGGGCGGCCGTCGCGGGCGGCGAGCGCCTGCAGGATGGCGGCGAGGTTGCTGACCGGGCCCAGCACCTCCGAGCCCTGCACGGTGCGGCCGCGCCGCTCGCCGTCGACGGTGACGAGGCCGGCGACCTGGGGCGCGCGGTCCTGGGTCTGGCGCAGGTCGCGGATGAAGCGGGCTGCGACGCCGGCGTCGGTGGCCACGACTACGGCGGGCGGACTGCGTCGGTCGTAGAACCGCAGGGGTGCCTGGCCGTGGGAGAGCAGGTTGGCGAGCACCCGGCCGGTGGAGAGCAGCAGCGTCAGCAGCACCGTGCCGATGAAGGGGGCCGAGCGGGGGAGGTCCTCCAGCCGATTCCAGGCGAACAGCGCCGGCAGCAGCAGGAGGTTGGCGAGGATCGCGGCCTGCAGCGCGCGCCAGAGGTCGTTCAGGGCGGTGTAGCGCCAGATCGCGCGGTGCAGCCCGAACACAGGGAAGACGATCGCGCAGATCACCGTGAAGAAGATCACCGACGTCGGCAGCAGGCCGTCGGGGATCGGCTTCCGCTCGAGCGCGTAGCGCAGGACCAGCGTCAGCGACATCGCCGCGGCGGCCATGGCGACGTCGTGGGCGTAGATCAGGCGGGGGCTGGACTTGAACGCCAGCGGACGGCTGTTCATGCCGGCGGGCTCTCCGCCGCCGAGATCTTCCAGCGGACGCGGCCGCCGCGCTCGCCGCGGGCGGTGCCGCGCAGCACGATCTGCTCGGTCCGCTGCGGCAGTCCGTTCTGGAAGTGCGCCGAGGGCTCGAGCGTGATCTCGGCGGCGTCGTTGCGGAACCACCAGCTGCGCCCGGAAGGGCCCGTCAGCAGGACGCTCCGCCCGTCGCGGGCGAGGGTGGCTTTCACGTCCGGGTGGAGGTGGAAGCGCGCGGCATAGGGCGTCATGGCGGCGTGCTTGCCGCCCACGGAGGGGGCGAGGCGGTCCTCGCCGCGCAGCTCGTCGGTGACGGGGTCGAGGAACAGGCGGCGCTCGTGGATGAGGCCGAACTCGCGCACCCAGCCGTCGTGGCTGACCTCGATCCAGACGCCGCCGGCGGCCTCGTTGCGACGGGCCTCCACGCGCGGCGGGCCGTCGACCAGGCGCGGCCCCAGCGTGCGCAGCGCCCAGCCGGAGAGCGGCGCGCCGGGCGAGCCTTCGGCCACCGTCACGGTCGAGGCGGCGGCGGAGAGGCGCCAGGCCTGCGGGCCGGACGCGTCGGGGCTCCAGCCGCCGTTGGTGATGAGGCGGTCACCGCCGCCTGCGACTTCGATGGCGAGCGGCTGCGCGCAGGCGGTGACGCTCCAAGGACCGGCGGCGGGCGGCCCGGCGTCGATGATCACCTGCAGGTCGCGGCCGGCGAGGCGCTGGTACTTGCTGTGGGGGGCGAAGCCGAAGGGCTTCGCCGCCTCGGCGTCGTCGTGGAGGCGGGCGGCGGCCACGCGCTCGCGGGTGCTGGTTTCACCGCCCTGGAAGCAGGCCAGGCGGCCGTCGCCGAGGGTAAAAAAGCGCACCGCGCCCTGCAGCCGGTCGAGGGCGCGGGCCAGCGGCTGCGGCGCCTCCTTGCCGCGCTGGAGCAGCACGTCGTCGAGGGTGAGCAGGTCGAGCAGCAGTTCGAGCGCCGCTTCCGGGGAGCGGGAGCGGTGGCCGCCGTCGGCGAGCACCGTCTCTTTCACAGCCGAGGCGAGCTGAGAGAGCGCCTTGCCGGCGATGCGTTCGCCGGCGGAGCCGCTCAGCGCCAACCCCGCGACGGCCGCCGCGCAGGCGTGCTCGGCCGCGCGGGCGGCGTCCGGCTCGACCCGGATCAGGTGGTCGGCCTGACGCGCCAGCGACGAGAGGAGCACCGCGCGCTCTTCCTCGTCGGCGACGGCGCTGAGGCGGCGGGCGGCGCAGGCCAGCTCGAACACCCGGCGGCTCAGGATCTCGCCCGACCACGCGAAGGGGGACCAGCGCCCGAAGGAAGCCTCCCAGCGAAGCGCCAGGCGCAGGGCCTCGCGCGCGCCCTCGTCGCCGAGCGCCAGCAGGTCCTTCATCCAGACGAAGCGGTGGAGGGCCTCGGCGAAGCGCTTGGTCGGGCTGGGGCTGTCCCAGGGGTCGCGCTCCTCGCCCATGTCGAGCAGGGCGCCGGCGAGGTGCAGGCGGCTCCTCAGGATCTCGCGACCGCGCTCCGGGTCGGCCGGGCGGAAGTCGCGCGGCGTGGCGGCCTGCTCGCGCGCGGCGATGCGGCCGCGGACGAAGCCGTGCAGCGGCGTGCCCCACCACTCGTAGGCGGCCTGGCGGCGCACCGTCCGCTCGGCGGCCTCGAAGGCCATGTTCCAGGTCTGCGGCAGGAGGGCCATGGCCCGGACTCGCGTGCTAGGAGCCGCGCAGGGCGGAGATGTTCGGACCGTAGGCTGCTTCGCCGCCGCGGAACACCGCCGAGCCCGCCACCAGCACCGTGGCGCCGGCGTCGACGCAGCGGCGGGCCGTTTCCGGGTTGATGCCCCCGTCCACCTCGAGATCGATGTCCGCGCCGGAGGCGTCGATCATGGCGCGCAGGCGCTCGATCTTGCGCAGTTGCGCGTCGATGAAGCTCTGGCCGCCGAAGCCGGGGTTCACGGACATGACCAGCAGGAGGTCGACGTCCTCCAGCACCCACTCCGTCGCCTCGACCGGGGTGCCGGGGTTCAGGACCACGCCGGCCTTGGCGCCGAGTTCGCGGATACGGCGGAGCGTGCGGTGCAGGTGCTGGCCCGCCTCGGGATGGACGCTGAGGACGTCGGCGCCGGCGGCGCGGAACGCCTCGATGTAGCGGTCCGGCTCCATGATCATCAGGTGCACGTCGAAGGGCACCGAGGCGTGCGGGCGCAGCGCCTTCACCACGTCGGGACCGACGGTGATGTTGGGGACGAAACGGCCGTCCATCACGTCGAGGTGTAGCCAGTCGGCGCCGGCGGCCTCGATGGCGCGCGCCTCCTCGCCGAGCCGCGCGAAGTCGGCCGACAGCATGGACGGCGCGATGAGGGGCGGGCGGCTCATCGGTCCGCCTTACGTGCGGGCCGGGAGGGCGGCAACCCGGGCGGCCCGGCTCTCCGACTTATTCACAGGCTCCGGGACAGCCGTGCGACAAAAAACCCGTCCATGCCGCCGCGCTCGGCCCAGTGGTTCGGCAGCAGGCGGAGGTCGCCTGAGGGCGTGAGGGCCTCGTCCGGTGCGCCGCCTTCGCCGCGGGCGATGGGGATGCGGCGGAACTCCGGACGGCGCCTCAGGAAGGCGTCGAGCTGGGCCTCGCCCTCCTCGGGTTCGAGCGAGCAGACGCAGTAGATCAACCGTCCGCCCGGCCGGGTCCGGTCGGCGGCGGCGTCGAGCAGGCGGCTCTGCACCCCCGCGAGCTTGGCGATGTCCCCGGGCCGGGCGGCCCAGAGCACGTCGGGGTGGCGGCGGAAGGTCCCGGTGGCGGAGCAGGGCGCGTCCAGCAGCACCGCGTCGAAGGTGCGGTCGTCGGACCAGGCCGCCGCGTCCGCGGCGACGACCTCGGCCTCGAGGCCGGTGCGGACGAGGTTCTCCCTGACGCGCTTCAGGCGCGCTGCGGAGCGGTCGACGGCGACCACGTCGGCGCCGGCGGCGGCCAGTTGGAGGGTCTTCCCGCCAGGCGCGGCGCAGAGGTCCAGCGCCGTCTCCCCCGGCTTCACGTCGAGCAGGCGTGCCGGCACGGCGGCGGCGGCGTCCTGCACCCACCAGGAACCCTGCTCGAAGCCCGGCCAGTCGGAGACGTCGCCCCGCTTCGCAGAACGCAGCGAGCCCCCGGGGAGGGGTTCGGCCTCCAGCGCCTCGGCCAGTTCCGCGGCCGGCGCGTCGAGCTTCAGCGTGAGGTCCGTTGGGGGTTCGTGCGGGATCTGGGCGGCGATCGCCCTGGCGGCCTCCTCGCCGTAGGCCGCGCGCCAGCGTGCCTGCAGCCAGTCAGGGGCGGCCGAAGCGGGGTCACCGGCGACGCCCTCCCGGACCACCTTCCGCAGCACGGCGTTGATCAGACCCTTGAACGGGCGGGTCTCCGGCCGGCTCTGAGCCAGCGCGACGGTGGTGTCGACCGCGGCGAAGGCGGGCACCTCCATGTAGAACGCCTGCGCCACGCCCAGGCGGAGCAGCGTGCGGACGGGCTCGGGGGGCGGTTTCTGCAGGCGGGCGTCGAGCGCACGGTCGATGGCGGCCAGGCGGCGCAGCGCGGTGAGCGCCAGCATGCGCGCGAAGGCGCGGTCGCGCGGCTCCATCTCCATGAAGGCGTTCGAGGCGGCGGCCTCGTCGATGCCGCCCCGGCGGCCGAGGGCGGCTTCGAGCAGGGCTGCGGCCTGGGCGCGGGGGGCGAGGTCCTGGCTCAGCGGGGTCTCACGAGGCTCTTGGGTTTCGAGGCGCCACCGACTAGCTGAGACGGGCGAGGAGATCGACCGTGCCCGACGACGACCCTGCTTCCCTTGATGGCGCCGCCCCCGGCAAGAGCCTGACTCCGGAGGCCAGGCGCGCCTTGGAGGAGGCGGCCGCCCGACGCGCGGCGGCGGGCGAAGCGCCCCGGCCGCCCGAGGAAGGCGGCCCCGCCGGCCCGGAGCCGACGCGCTTCGGCGACTGGGAGCGCAAGGGCGTGGCGGTCGACTTCTGACGTTAACACCTCGCTAACCCTGTTCGGCGCGGTTCTTGCTGGACGCGCCTGAATCGACCGAGGAGCGTCATGAAGCGTCCCGTTCTGACTACGGCCGCCGTTGCTTCGAGCCTTCTGGCCGGCTCCGCCCTGGCCCAGACCACCCGCGATTACGCCGCGATCTACGGCGCGCGCAGCGGCGCGTCGGCCCAGCTCAGCCCGCAGCAGGACGTGACCACGACCGTCGGCACGGGCCCCGCCACGCGATACGCCAAGCCGCAGCCGGGTTCGGAAAGGGCGGTGCAGCCGCGGGGCACGGGCCGGGACTTCGGGTACCAGGACTACGGCACGGTGAGCGGGGGGTATCCCGCCTACGGCAGCCGGGAATTCCCGACGCCGCCGCCCGCCGCCGTCCAGGCGCAGCAGGAAGAGGCGTCCGCCGAGGAAGCGCCGGCGGAGGAAGGCCAGGCGCAGGAGCAGGGCCAGCAGGCGGAGGGCCAGGAAGAGTTCGCCGTGTCCGAGGGCTTCTTCTTCGACAACTACACGAGCGGCACGGGCTTCGGCGTCTATGGCGGCGAAGCGGTCAGCAGCGGCTCCGGGTCGCCGCTGATCCTGCCGTCGGCCGGCAACCGGGCGCAGGAGCTGGGCTTCCCGACCGGTCCGAACAACGGCGGCGCGCGCACGCCCCCCACGGAGCCGGAGCCCGACCCCGAGGGCTGAGTTCGCCTCCTGCTTGTATTTGTTAACCAAATGGATTCTCGGGCGTTAACCTTCCGCTGATCAGCGAAGGGGACTCCCATGAAGCGTTTTCTGGTCGCCGCCGGTCTCGCCGTGGCGGCCCTCAGCCTGCCTGCGACCGCCGCGATGGCCGACGGTTACGAGCGCAAGCACGTGGCCAAGCCGAAACCCAAGGCCAAAGCCCACAAGAAGCACCACGCCAAGCCCAAGCAGCACCACTACGAAGAGAAGGTGGTGGACCACGCCAAGCACTACGGCGCCGGGCACAAGGTGGTGCACATCTCGAAGCACGAGGAATACTCGCGCACCTACTATGAGGAGCGCGACGGCCACGTGGTCGCGCACTACGGCACCAAGGTGAACGCCCGCGAGGGCTGCTACCCGAACGCGCCGTGCACGTGGGGCTTCGGTGCGCGGCACCCGGTGGCGGTGTCCCCCGGCTGGGGCTCCTGGGGTCACCCCGGCGGCGTCGGCTATGGGGTCGACGGCGGCTATCACGGCTGGGCCATGTACAGCCCGTACGCCGCGGGCTGGACGAGCTACTCGCGGTCCGTCTCCGAGGCGCGGACCAGCAGCAAGGTGCATGGCCGGAGCGGCCACCACGGGATGGCCGGCCATCACGGGGTCGACGTCCAGCACGGCGGCATGATGCACGGCGGCGGCATGCACCACGGCATGGGCGGCCAGCACGACGTGGTGATCCAGCGCGGGCCGATGCACCCGCCGGCCCACCCGCAGATGCACCACCCGCGTCCCCGCGGCTGGTGAGAGCCTAGACCGAGGCGATCTCCTCCAGGATCGCCTCGACGGCGGCGGCCGGGTCCGAGGCCGCCGTCACCGGCCTTCCGACCACGAGGTGCGAGGCCCCGGCCCGGAGCGCGGCGGCCGGGGAGGCCACGCGCACCTGGTCGTCGTGGCCGACGCCGCCGGGCCGCACGCCCGGCGTGACCACCAGGAAGTCCTTGCCGCCGATCTGACGGGCCAGCGCGGCCTCGCGCGGGCTGGCGATCACGCCGTCGCAGCCGGCCTGCCGCGCCTGCCGCACGCGCCGCTCCACCAGGTCCTGCACGCTGGCGGCGTAGCCGATCTCGCGCAGGTCCTCGCCCGAGAGGCTGGTCAGGATGGTGACCGCGAGCACCTTCAGCCCGGCCGAGCGCCCGCGCACGGCGGCGTCCATCACCTGCGGCTCCGCATGAACCGTCAGGAAGTCGCAGCCGCCGGCGGCGATCTGGCGGGCCGCGCCTTCGACTTGGGCGCCGATGTCGTGGAGCTTCCAGTCCTGGAAGACCTGCTTGCCGGCCGCGCGGAGTTCCCGCGAGAGGGCGACCCCGTCGGAGGAGAGCAGCGTCAGCCCCACCTTGTAGAAGGAGACGCGGTCGCCCAGCCGCTCGACCAGCTGGCGGGCCTGCCGGCTGTCGGCGTGGTCCAGCGCCACGATCAGGCGGGGGTCGGCGGCTGCCATGGCGGCTCCTTGCTCGGACGCGCGCGCGGGCTTACGCACCTCGCGCGGCGCGAATCGGTCGGAAAACAGGGGACTGAGCCCGGATGAGCCAGACCGAACTCGCGGTCAACTTCTTCATCGCGCTGTTCGCGCTGATCGACCCGATCGGCAACGTGCCGATCTTCGCCGCGGCGACCTCGGGCGCGAGCCCCCGCGCGCGGCGGATGATCGCCGTCTACATCGCGCTGTTCAGCTTCGCCTTCCTGCTGTTCTTCTACTTCACGGGCCTGGCGCTGCTGGAGTTCTTCGGGATCTCGATCGCGGCGTTCCGGATCGCGGGCGGGGTGCTGCTGTTCCTGCTCGGGCTCGAGATGGCGCGGGAGGACTTCACCGCCGCCTTCGCCGACCCGGGCGCGGCCATGGCCGAGGGCGCGGACCCCCGTGCCTACGCTCGCCGGAGCTTCGAGCGGCTGATCGTCCCGTTCGCCATGCCGCTGCTGATCGGGCCCGGCGCGATCTCGACGGTGATCATCTACGCGGGGGAGGCGGAGCGGTTCGGGGTCTACGGCACCGGACTCGGGGTGGCGGCCATCTTCGGCGTCTGCGTAGCCGCGCTGCTGAGCTTCTGGCTCGCCGGGCCGATCGAGCGGCGGCTGGGGCGCGTCGGCACCGCGATCATCGTGCGGGTGCTGGGGCTCGTGCTCTGCGCGCTGGCGGTGCAGTTCATCATCATCGGGCTGTCGGAGGCGACCGTGAACTGGGTCGCGCCGGGGGTGGTGAACCCGTACGGCGACGGCGGGCACTGACCCGCTACAAGGACGCTACAGGGCGGCTACCCCGCGGCTACAGGGCGGCGACTTCCCGGTGATTTCCGCTACATCTGACGGAAGCGGCTCGACTGCTTGTGCATCAGCGCGAGCGACCACTCGTCCGGCAGCAGCTTGGCTATCGCGGCGACGGCCTTGTTGGGCGCGCCGCTGACGGCGACGGCCCGGTTGGCCTCGACGGCCTCGTAGCCCACCTGCGCCACCTCGTCGGCGCCCAGCCACATCCACTCGGGCATGTTGCTGGAGACCCGGTCGCGGGTGCCGTTCGCGTCGTGGAACTCGGAGTAGGTGAAGCCGGGGCAGAGCGCGGAGACGTGCACGCCGGTGTCGCGGCATTCCAGGTGCAGGCTCTGCGAGAACTTCACGAGGAAGCTCTTCGAGGCGGCATAGAGGGTGTGTCCGGCGGAGCCGGGGATGAGGCCGGCGACCGAGGCCACGTTTACGATGCGGCCGAAGCGGCGGTCGACCATCCCCGGCAGCACCTTGTGGGTGAGGTCGCAGACGCTGACCAGCATCAGCTGGAGGAACGCGCGCTGGGCGTGCCACGGGGTGGCGACGTAGGCGCCCGGGAGGCCGAAGCCCGCGTTGTTGACCAGTGCGTCCACGTGGCGGCCCTGCTCGGCGACCGCGCCGAGGATGGCGTCGGGGGTCTCGGCGAGGGCGAGGTCGCCGGGAACGGCGAAGGCCTCGACGCCGAAGCGGAGGCGGATTTCGTCGGCGAGCGCCTCGAGCCGGTCGGCGCGGCGGGCGGTGAGCGCCACGTCGTAACCCTTGGAGGCGAACACCCGGGCGGAGGCCGCGCCGATCCCGGAGGAGGCGCCGGTGACGAGACACAGTCGGCGGGTCATGGGCGGCCTCCCTGGAGCGGCCGCGGGAAAGCAGCACGGACCCCCGGCTCGTTCAAGCGCCTCAGGAGGCGGCCTTGAGCTCCGGCTCGGCGAGCAGGTCGGCCACCGTGACGTGGGAGAGGCGCTCGGCGGCGGCGTGATCGGCGGCCTTGATGGCGGCTCCCACGGCGCGGGGAATGCGCTCGCCGACGGGGCAGCCCTTCGCGCCCGGAGGCGGCAGTCCGAGGTGGGCGCAGCCGTTCACGGCCCTCAGCACGAGGTCCAGCCCGATGGTCTCCGGCGGGCGCAGCAGCCAGCAGCCGCCGTTCGCGCCCGGCCGGGTGGCGATCAGGCCCGCCTTGGCCAACATGGCGGTCACCCGGCGCACCACCACCGGGTTCGTCGGCATGGAGGCGGCCAGAAGCGCGCTCGAGACCGCGCTCTCAGGGGCGGTCGCGCCCTTGTGGGCCAGGTAGGCCAGGGCGTGGGCGGCCACCGGGAAGCGTTGGCTGTCGGACATCAGGTCGAAAGGTAAGGCCACGCTGGCGCGGTTCCAATAGGCCCCGCCGCCGCACCCCTCCGGGTATGATTGAACGTGCTCTGGAAAGGGCGTATCTGCCCGGCGCTTCATCGGGGCCGCGCCGCGCCCGCCGGAATTCCTTCGTACATGGCTGAACAGCCCCCGGGCTCTCCGCAGGCAGCCGAAACCACCGCGTTCCGGCCCGGCGACGGCGCCTTCGTCGACGGCTCCGGCATGGCGCACGGGGCGGCGCAGCACGGCGGCCGCTTCTGGGGCCTGGCGCTGGGCTCGGTGGGCGTCGTGTTCGGCGACATCGGCACGAGCCCGCTCTACGCCATGCGGGTGGCGCTCTCCCACACGCGTAGCGGAGGGGCGGCGGAGCTCGCGGTCCTAGGGGTCGTCTCGCTGGTGTTCTGGGCGCTGATCGTGATCGTCACGGTCAAATACGTCTTCTTCCTCATGCGTGCCGACAACAAAGGGGAGGGCGGCACGCTCGCGCTCATGGCGCTCGGACAGCGGGCGATCGGCAGACGATCGGCGACCGTGTTCTTCCTCGGCATCTGCGGTGCGGCGCTGTTCTACGGCGACGGCGTGCTGACGCCGGCCGTGTCGGTGCTGTCCGCCGTGGAAGGTCTGAAGGGCGCGCCGGGGTTCGGGCCGCTCCTGACGCCCTACGTGCTCCCGATCGCCGCCGGGATCCTGATCGGACTGTTCATGATCCAGGCCCGTGGGACGGCCAGCGTGGCGCGCTTCTTCGGGCCGATCACCGCCGTCTGGTTCGTGGTGCTCGGCGGGCTGGGGCTGCTCCACATTTCGGACGATCTTTCAATCCTGCGCGCCTTCTCGCCGACCTACGGCGCGGCCTTCCTGATCGACAACGGCTTCCTGGGCTTCGTGGTGCTGGGCAGCGTCTTCCTGGCCGTGACCGGGGCGGAAGCGCTCTACGCCGACATGGGGCATTTCGGGCGGAACCCGCTGCGCGTGGCGTGGCTGGGGCTCGTGCTGCCCTGCCTCACGCTGAACTACTTCGGGCAGGGCGCGCTGGTGCTGTCGGACCCCGAGGCCCGCTTCAATCCGTTCTGGGCCATGGTGCCGCAATTCGCCTACTGGCCCATCCTGCTGCTGGCGACCGCCGCCACGGTGATCGCCAGCCAGGCCGTGATCACGGGCGCCTTCTCGATCACGCAGCAGGCGGTGCAGCTGGGCCTGCTCCCCCGCATCGACATCCGCCGGACGTCGGAAACGCAGGCGGGCCAGATCTACGTCCCCGCCGTGAACATGCTGCTGA
>DASVVG010000206.1:0-15991 GCA_036386655.1 Caulobacteraceae bacterium
AGGTCAACCCGCCGGGTCCGGGGACTCCTCTGGTTCGGAGCCCGCCCGCCGCCCGCCGCACAGCACCGGCTAGCCCCTAAGAAGGGCGCCGACCGGGGGCGGACGTCCAACGAACCGTGCGGAGCGCCTCCTGTCGCTCACCAACACAACCCGCTCGCCTCCGGCTTCGCACCCGGAGGAGGGCGACACGAAGCGCTCCGCAGCCCTCCCAGCCTTTACCGGCGCCGGAGAGGCACGGCGCGTGCGCGCTGTTTCACGTGAAACACGGTTCCGGCCGCGTCCGCGCGGGGTTATAGAGCGCACCCCCTCACCCCATCTTCTCGGGCCATGCCTTCCAACTGGGACGTCATCGTCATCGGCGGCGGACACGCCGGATGCGAAGCCGCCGCGGCCTCGGCCCGGCTCGGCGCGCGCACCCTGCTGCTCACGCACAAGCTCGAGACCATCGGCGAGATGTCCTGCAACCCCGCCATCGGCGGCTTGGGCAAGGGCCACCTGGTCCGCGAGGTCGATGCGCTCGACGGCCTGATGGGTCGGGTCGCCGACGCCGCCGGCATCCAGTTCCGCATGCTCAACCGCTCGAAGGGCCCCGCCGTCCGCGGGCCGAGGACCCAGGCCGACCGCAAGCTCTATCGCCAGGCGATGCAGCAGCTGCTGTTCGCCCAACCGAACCTCACCGTCCAGGCCGCGGCCGTGGACGATGTCATAATGGTTAACGGCCGCGTAACCGGTGTCGTCGACGCCACCGGCGCCGAGCACCGCGCGGCCGCCGTGGTTCTGACCACCGGAACCTTCCTCCGCGGGGTCATCCACCAGGGCGACCATCGCATTCCGGCCGGCCGCGCCGGCGAGGCCCCCGCCGTGAAACAGGGCGAGCGGCTGTACGATCTCGGCCTCGCCATGGGCCGGCTGAAGACCGGCACCCCTGCCCGGCTCGACGGCTCGACCATCGCCTGGGACCGGCTGGAGATGCAGTCGGCGGACGAAGACCCCGTCCCCTTCTCGTTCCTGACCGACCGGATCACCACGCCGCAGATCCAGTGCGGCATCACCTACACCACCGACGAGACGCATCGGATCATCCGCGAGCGCCTGTCCGAGTCGGCGGTCTACGGCGGCAAGGTCGACAGTCGCGGCCCCCGCTACTGCCCGTCGATCGAGGACAAGGTCGTCCGCTTCGCCGACAAGACGAGCCACCAGATCTTCCTCGAACCGGAGGGTCTGGACGACGACACGGTCTATCCGAACGGCGTCTCCACCTCGGTTTCGGAGGAGACGCAGGACCTCTTCCTGCGCACGATTCCGGGTCTCGAGAACGTGGCCGTGCGCCGCTACGGCTACGCCATCGAGTATGACTTCGTGGACCCCCGCGAGCTCTCTCCGGGGCTGGAGGTGAAGCGTCTCCCGGGGCTCTACCTGGCCGGTCAGATCAACGGTACGACCGGCTACGAAGAGGCCGCCGCGCAGGGCCTACTCGCCGGTCTGAACGCCGCCCGCGCGGCGGCAGGTCAGGAGCTAAGTGCTTTTACGCGCGAGGAATCTTACCTGGGCGTACTGGTCGACGACCTCGTCACGCGCGGCGTCACCGAGCCCTACCGCATGTTCACCAGCCGCGCCGAATTCCGTCTGACCCTGCGCGCCGACAACGCCGACCAGCGGCTCACGCCGAAGGGTGTCGAGCTCGGTCTCGTGGGCTCCGAGCGCCGCGAAAAGTTCCTCGCCAAGCAGGCCGAACTCGACGCCGCGCGCCACCTCGCGAAGACGCTCCAGCTCACGCCGGCCGAGGCCGGTCGCGCCGGCTTCCGCGTCAATGCGGACGGCCAGCGCCGCTCGCTTCTTCAGCTCCTCGCCTACCCCGATGTCGGCCTCGACCGCCTCGCCGAAGTCTGGCCCGAGGTCCGCGCCTGGTCGCCCGCCGTCCGCGAGCAGATCGAGATCGACGCCACCTATGCCGGCTACCTCGACCGCCAAGCGGCCGACGTCGAAGCCTTCCGCCGCGAGGAGCAGCTCGCGCTCCCCGGCGACCTCGACTACGCGTCCGTCGGCGGCCTCAGCCACGAGCTCCGCGAGCGCCTCACGCAGGTTCGCCCGCTCACCCTCGGCCAGGCTTCCCGCGTCGAGGGTGTCACGCCCGGCGCCCTCACCGCCCTTCTCGCCCATGTCAAACGACGCGGCGCCCGCGCCGCCTGAGGCGGCGTTCGGCCCCTCCGAGTTCCAGGCGCGCACCGGCGCGAGCGACGCCGCGCTGGCCGACCTCGCCCGCTATCGCGAGCTGCTCGTGGAGTGGAACGAGCGCATGAACCTCGTCGGCCCCTCGGCGGTCGCCGAGTTCTGGCTCCGCCACGCCTACGACTCCGCCCAGCTTCTCGACCATGCGCCTGACGCGAAGATGTGGGCCGACCTCGGCGCGGGGGCCGGCTTCCCGGGCGTCGTCCTCGCCATCATGGGAAAGGAGCGCCGCATCCGCCTGCAGCTGGTTGATTCGCTCCAGAAGCGCTGCCGCTTCCTCGAAGCGGTCGCCGACGAGCTCAAGCTGCCTGTCGAGATCCACCACGCCCGCGCCGAGACGTTCCGCCGCAAGGACGTCGAGATCGTCACCGCACGGGCGCTGGCTCCTCTGCCGCGCCTCCTCGGCTACGCGGAACCGCTCCTCAAATCAGGCGCGATTGGGCTGTTCCTGAAGGGCGAAGCGGTCGAAGCTGAATTGACCGAAGCGCGCAAACACTGGACTTTCCAGCATGCACTCTCACCGAGTCTCAGCGACTCGCGAGGTCGAATCCTCAAGCTCTGGAGCGTCTCTCGTGTCTGACGGACCGCCCCCGCGAGTCCTCGCCGTCGCGAACCAGAAGGGCGGCGTCGGCAAGACCACGACCGCCATCAACCTCGGCACGGCGCTGGCCGCCATCGGCGAGAAGGTGCTGATCGTCGACATCGACCCGCAGGGCAACGCCTCGACCGGCCTGGGCGTGCCGCGTCAGGCGCGCAAGACGACGATCTACGACGTCGTGGTCGATGAGCGTCCCGCCGACGAAGCCATCATCAAGACCGCCGTCCCCGGCCTGCACCTGATCGCTTCGGACCCGGAGCTCTCCGGCGTCGAGATCGAGCTGGGCCAGGCGCCGCGCCGCTCCTACCGCCTGCGCGACGCCATCGCGGTGCTCCGCCAGTCGCGCACCGCGGACCGCTACAACTACATCCTCGTCGACTGCCCGCCGTCGCTGAACCTGCTCACCGTCAACGCCATGACCGCGGCCGACGCGGTGCTCGTGCCCCTGCAGTGCGAGTTCTTCGCGCTCGAAGGCCTGACGCAGCTGATGCGCACCATCGACCTCGTCCGCGGCAGCCTGAATCCCCGGCTCGAGATCCAGGGCGTCGTGCTCACCATGTACGATCGCCGCAACAGCCTCTCGGAGCAGGTCTCGAAGGACGTGCGCCAGCACTTCGGCGAGAAGGTCTACACGACCGTCATCCCCCGCAACGTGCGCGTCTCGGAAGCCCCGTCATTCGGCAAGCCTGCGCTGATTTATGACCTTCGCTGCGCGGGCAGTCAGGCGTATCTGAGCCTGGCGCGCGAGGTCATCACCCGCGAACGCGCCCGCCGAAACGCCCAGGCGGCGGCCTGACCATGGGAGCAGCGAAGATGTCCGAAGCCCGGTCCTCCCGGGGCCTGGGTCGAGGCCTTTCCGCCCTGCTGGGCGAGGTCGATCTCCCCGCGCCCGAGGCCGCCGCCGTGCTGGCCGCCTCCGCCACGCCCGCTCAGGCCGACTCCGAAGTCCCGATCGAGCTGCTGCGCCGCAATCCGGAACAGCCGCGCCGCCAGTTCAGCGAAACGGAGATCGAGGAGCTCGCCGACTCCATCCGCGAGAAGGGCATCCTGCAGCCGCTGCTCGTCCGTCCTGCGCCCGGCGCCGCGGGCGAGTTCCAGATCATCGCGGGCGAGCGCCGCTGGCGCGCCGCGCAGCGCGCGGGCCTGCGCACCGTGCCGGTGCTCGTCCGTGACCTCGACGACCTCGAAGTGCTCGAGGTCGCCATCGTCGAGAACGTCCAGCGCGCCGACCTCAACGCCATGGAAGAGGCGCAGGGCTACAAGGCCCTGCTCGAGCGCTTCGGCCGCACCCAGGAAGTGGTCGCCAAGACGGTCGGCAAGAGCCGGAGCCACGTCGCAAACACCATGCGGTTGCTGTCACTGCCGGAGGAGGTCCAGCAGCATGTCGCGGCCGGCCGCCTCACCGCCGGCCACGCCCGCGCCATCGCCACCGCGCCCGATCCCGGCGCACTCGCCCGTCGCATCGTCGACGAGGGCCTGAACGTCCGCCAGGCCGAGGCCCTGATGAAGGAGCGCGCGCCCGCGCCCAAGCCCGGCAAGTCCACGCGCCGCGGCCGCAACGCCGACATCCAGGCGCTCGAGCAGGACCTCGCCGACGTGCTCGGTCTCGACGTCGAGATCCGCGACCAGGACGGCAAGGGCGAGCTCCGCCTCAAGTACGGCAACCTCGAACAGCTCGACGACCTGTTCCGCCGCCTGACCCGCGCCACGACCGGCGGGTTCTAGAGTCCGAGCCGTCGGGCCTTCGCGGCCGTCGTCAGGTACAGCCGCTCCGCGATCAGCGCGTCCGGCGACCCGGCCGTCTTGCACGCCCGGTCGGCGCTCAGGATCTCCGCCTGAACGTCGTCCAGCGCGTCCGACGACCACGCCCTCGCCTGCCGCAGGAACTCCCGCTCCTGCTTCCAGAACACGCCGGAGGCCTTCGCCGCCTCCTGCGCGCTCGCGCCGTTCGCCACCAGCACGTTGGCCCGCCGGAGCTTCGCCAAGTGCATCCCGGCGGTGCGCACCGCCATCGGACCGCCCTCGCCTTCCTGCATCGCGCGCCGCAGGCCGGCGTGCGCCTGCGCGGCCCGCCCGCCGAACGCATGGTCCGCCGCGTCGAACAGCGACGCCTCCGGCTCGACGCCCAGGTGCGCCTGCAGCAGCTCCGGCCCGCCGACCGTGACCGAGCCCGGTCCGAGGAACAGCGCCAGCCGCTCGATTTCCTGCCGCGCGACGCCGCGCTCCTTCGGCAGCCGACCGACGAACAGGTCCATCGCCTCCTGCGTCAGGCTGACGCCGTCCTTCGCCAGCGACTCCCGCGTCAACCGCGCCAGGTCACCCACCTCGTCGTCGTAAACCGGCAGGCAGACGGCCAGCTTCGCCGTCTCCGCCAGCTTCCGCAGTCCGGACTCACGGCCGAGCCCGCCCGCCTCGATGAGGAAGAAGGCCTCGGCGTTGAACTGGCCGTCCAGGTGCGCCTTCAGCGCCTCGGCCACGATCTTGTCGACCGGCGACTTCTCGCCCGAGAGCGTCAGCCGCACGAGCCTGCGTCCGCCCATCATCGAGATCGCCGCCAGCGCGTCGGCGATGCGCGCGCCCCCTTCGAGGTCGCCCTCGCCCAGCACGTCCACGTCGAAAGGGTCGTTCGGGTCGCGGACCAGCTTCTTGGCCAGCGCGTCCGCCCGCTCGCGCACGCCGCCGCGGTCCCGCCCGTAGATCAGCGCCGCCCGGACGTCCGCCGGCGGCTTCGAGAGGAAGCGATCCGCTTCCGCCCGCTGCTTCAGGATCACCCGCCGGTTCCCGGCGTCATGTCCGGCACGCCCGGCGGGACGGGATCGGTCGGCGTCGGCTTGGCGAGCGCGAACCAGCGCGCGAGGTCGAGCCGGATGCGCTCGGCCGCCTGCGTCGCCGCCCGCTCCTGCCCGTTCGAGAACGCGGCGATGCCCGAGTAGGGCTGGTCCGGCGTGTCGTAGGTCACGTTGGCGTTGACCGTGCCGGTCTTGAGCTGCCGGCGCGTGCGGCGGTCGCTCAGGATGTAGTCCACGCGCAGCGCCACCTCGTATCGGGTCGCGACGTCGTCGACCCTCAAGCCCCGGGCGTAGCGGTCCTCATCCACCGCGAGCGACAGCACGTACGCGGCCGGTTGGCCGGTCCGGCGCGCGAGCGCGTCGTCCAGCTCCTCGCGCAGCAGATAGCCCGCGCGCGTCTCCGGCGCCTGCACCTCGATGGAGGACAGCGCCGGCGCCACGCCCGTGCCCGACGCGTACATCGGCGTGAACCCGCACCCGGCGAGCAGACCCGCCGCAGCGACGCCGGCGATCGAACCCAGAAGCCTCATGCTCATCCCGCCACGATGTTGACGATGCGATCCGGCACCACGATGACCTTGCGCACCGTGAGCCCTTCCAGGTGCCGCGTCACGCCCTCGTCCGCCAGCGCGATGCTCTCGACCGCCTGCGCGCCGGCTCCGGCGGGCGCGCGGATCTCGGCCCGGCGCTTGCCGTTGATCTGCACCGGCAGGACCTTCTCGTCGTCGGCCGCGAGCGTCCGGTCGTAGGCCGGCCACGGTAGCTCGGCCAGCATCCCCTCGCGCCCGAGGCGCGTCCACGCCTCCTCCGCGAGGTGCGGCGTGAACGGGGCGACCAGCTTCGCCAGCGCCTCCAGCGCTTCGACGCGCGCCGCCAGCACCGCGGACGACGCGCCCTGCGCCGGCGCCGCCTTCAGGGCGTTCATGAACTCGTAGAGGCGCGCGATCGACGTGTTGAAGCGGAAGCTGTCCAGCCCGTCCGTCACCGCCTTGATGGTCTTGTGCGTCGCGCGGCGCAGCGCCAGCGCCGCCTCGTCCGACGCATCGTGCTCGAACGCGCCCTCCGGCTGACCCTCGAACTCGCTCCAGACGCGGTGGACGAACCGCCACGCGCCCTCGAGCCCGGCCGAGGTCCACTGCACGTCGCGCTCCGGCGGGCTGTCCGACAGCACGAAGAGCCGGGCCGAATCTACCCCGTGGCTCTCGATCACCGACTCAGGCGCGACCACGTTCTTCTTGGACTTCGACATCTTCTCGACGCCGCCGAGCTCGACTGCTTGCCCCGTCGCGCTCTCCACCCATTGCCCGCCGCGCGCTTCAACCTCGCCCGGCTCCAGCCAGCGCCCGTCAGGACGCCGGAACGTTTCGTGAACAACCATCCCTTGGGTGAACAGCCCGGCGAAGGGCTCCTCCACCGACAGCTTGCCTGCGTCCTTCAGCGCCCGCGTCACGAAGCGGGCGTAGAGCAGGTGCAGCACCGCGTGCTCCACCCCGCCGATGTATTGGTCGACCGCGAGCCAGTAGTCCGCCGCCGCCCTGGAGATCGGCTCCTCCGCCGTCGGATCGGCGAAGCGGGCGAAGTACCAGAAGCTGTCCACGAAGGTGTCGAGCGTGTCGGTCTCCCGCTCGCCCGGTCCTCCGCAGCCGGGGCAGTTCACGTGCCGCCACGTCGGATGGTGCAGCAGCGGGTTGCCCGGGCGGCTGAAGTCCACGTCCTCCGGCAGCTTCACCGGCAGCTGGTCCTCAGGCACGCCCACGGGTCCGCATCTGGCGCAGTGGACGATCGGGATCGGGCAGCCCCAGTACCGTTGCCGCGACACGCCCCAGTCGCGCAGCCGGTAGACCGTCGTGCCCTTGCCGCGGCCCTCCGCCTCGAGCCGCGCGATAGCGGCGGCCTTCGCGTCCTCCACGCCCAGGCCGTCGAGGAAGTCGGAGTGGAAGATCGTGCCCGGCCCGACGTAGGCCTCGTCGGCCACGTCGAACGTCGCGGGATCTTCGCCGGGCGGCAGCACCACGGGCGTGACCGGCAGCCCGTACTTCCGAGCGAATTCGATGTCGCGCTGGTCGTGCGCCGGGCAGCCGAAGATGGCGCCGGTGCCGTACTCCATCAGCACGAAGTTCGCGATCCAGACGGGCAGCCGCCGCCCGTCGAACGGGTGCAGCACCTCCAGCCCGGTGAAGAAGCCGAGCTTCTCGCCCGCCTCGATCTCCGCCTCGCTGGTGCCGCCGCGGCGGCATTCCTCGATGAAGGCCGCCGCCTCGGCGCTCGCGCGCGCCACCTGCTCCGCCAGCGGGTGGTCCGGCGAGATCGCGATGAAGCTGGCCCCGTACAGGGTGTCCGGCCGCGTCGTGTACACCTCGACGCCTTGGTCGTGCGCGGCCAGCGGGCCGTCGGCGAACTTGAACTCCAGCCGCGCGCCCTGGCTCTTGCCGATCCAGTTCTCCTGCATCAGCCGCACCTTGTCCGGCCAGCGGTCGAGCGTCTGCAGCCCTTCCAGCAGCCGGTCGGCGTAGGCGGTGATCCGCAGGAACCACTGCGTCAGCTTGCGCTTCTCGACCACCGCGCCGGAGCGCCAGCCGAGGCCGTCCACCACCTGCTCGTTGGCCAGCACCGTGTTGTCGACCGGGTCCCAGTTCACCACCGCCTCGCGCTGGTAGACCAGGCCGCGCCGGTAGAGCTCCAGGAACCAGGCCTGCTGCTTGCCGTAGTATTCCGGGTCGCAGGTGGCGAACTCCCGCTCCCAGTCGATCGACAGGCCGAGCAGCTTCAGCTGCTCGCGCATCGTGTCGATGTTCTCGTAGGTCCACTTGGCCGGGTGCACGCCGCGCTCGATGGCGGCGTTCTCCGCCGGCAGCCCGAACGCGTCCCAACCCAGCGGGTGCAGGACGTTGAAGCCCTGGGCGCGTTTGTAGCGGGCCACCACGTCGCCCATCACGTAGTTGCGCGCGTGCCCCACGTGGATGCGCCCCGACGGGTACGGGAACATCTCCAGCACGTAGTATTTCGGCTTGCCCCCCGCCTCTTCGGGCGTGCGGGTGCGGAACACGCCGGCTTCAGCCCAGCGGGCGCGCTGCCTCGGCTCTGCTTCCTTGGGATTGTAGCGGGCCATGCCGGCCGGTGCGGTCCTCAGCCCAGGTTGGACAGACGCAGCTGCCGCGCCTTCGTCAGGATCGCGTTCTCGATATCCGTTTCCGTCTGGGGCGTCACCGGCGCGTCTATCCAGCCGCCGGCCGCATCCCGGACCTGCTTGAACACGGTGACGTTCAGGCCGTCGGCGCGCAGGCGCGTGTCGAGGATGTAGGCCGTGGCCTTGAAGCGCTCGTCCGGCTTTTCCGGGTTGGCGTACCAGTCGGTGACGACCACGCCGCCGTAGGGGTCTGCCGACTGCAGCGGCATGAAGGCCAGGGTGTCGAGCGTCGCGCGCCAGAGGTAGCCGTTCACGCCGATCGCGGGCGCGGCCGCCGAGGTCCGGGCCCGCTCGCCGCCGCGGAACACGCCGCATCCGGAGAGCGCCAGAGCCGTCGCGAGGACCAGCATCGTCGCGCTGCGAAAGACCATCACTTGCTCCACAAAGTCTCGACGCCGCGCGTGCGGCGTGGCCCTGGCCGGCCCTGTCTGAAAAGCCCGATTTGCGTCTATATCACGGCGCCTCGCCCGCGAAAGCGTTTCGTGTCCCGGCGGCCACAGGGCGGCCGTGATCGCTCCGTTAATATTCTTTCACCGGGTCGGGGCCGTTGACCGTGAAACTCTGCGGCCCTTAATCGGTTGAAGCGCTGGCGGGATTTTCCACCAGCAGGCGTGGACTGCACCCTCATGGGCCTTGGGCTGAAAGCGGCGGCGGCGGCGACCGTGCTGTTCCTGACGGGAACGGCGGCCGACGCGGCATGGGCCCAGTCCAAGACCGACCCCGGCTCCAAGTCGTCCCTCGCCTCGAGCGAAGGCCGCTGGGGTCTTCCGGGGACCAAGCGCTCGCTGCAGGCGGCGAAGGGTCGGTGGGACGTCAACGTGGCCGTCGATCCCGGCCTCGGCCAGGACCCGAAGCAGGACGTCGAGGCGGGCGCCTTCTTCCGGATCGCGCCGGGCCTGAAGGTCGGCGGCGCCGTGCGCCTCGGCGACAAGGCGCTCAAGGAGCGCGGCATCCCCGAAGACCGCGCCTCGCGCGTGAAGGTCGAGACCAAGTTCCGCTTCTAGGGGCTGAGCCAGCCCTCCACGGCCGCGAAGCCGGCCGCGCCTGAGCCGATCAGCCGCTGCGCGGTTCCTCCGTCGATCCCGCCGAGCGCGATCACCGGCAGCTGTGCCTCCCGCACCATCGCCGCAAATCGGACCGCACCCAGCGGAGGCCCCGCCGACGGACTCCGGCTCGAGAACACGGGGGACAGAACGGCCGCGTCCAGCCCCGCCTCAGCCGCGCGCGCCAGCGCGGCTGCGTCGTGGGCGGCCCCGGTGAGCAGCCAGTCCGGGTGACGGGCGCGGATCTCCGGGGCCCGGACCACGGCGCGCTCGGGCAGGTGCAGCCCGTCGGCGTCCGCGTCCGCCGCCAGCGCCTCGTCGTCCCCCACGAGCAGCAGCGCCCCGTGCCGCAGCGTCGCCTCCCTCAGCGTGGCGGCCGTGCGGCCCGCGTCCTCCGCGCCGAACGCGCGGTAGACCACCGCTACGCCGCGCGGCAGCGTTTCGGCGATCGCGACCGGGTCCGGCGTCCGCATAGGGTCCGTGAAGAACAGCAGGCGCGGCGCCTTCCCGGCGGGCACGGCCGGCCGTAGCTTCCCCGCCGCCCTCACCAAAGCCGCGCCGCTGCCCGCCATGGACTCCGAAACCTTCGATCCCGCCGCCGCGCGAACCGCGATCCTCGGACGCATCGCCATAGCCGCTCGCGCCGCCGGGCGCGAACCGGCCGACGTTTCCCTCACCGCTGTCTGCAAGCAGCAGCCTTGGGAGCGCGTCGCGCCGGTGCTCGCCGCGGGCCAGCGCAGCTTCGGGGAGAACCGCGTGCAGGAGGCGCAGGCGCGCTGGGGCGAACGGCGGGGCGGCCTAGCCGACCTAGAGCTGCGCCTCATCGGCCCGCTGCAGACGAACAAGGCGGCGGAGGCCTGCGCCCTGTTCCACGTCATCGAAACGCTGGACCGCCCGAAGCTCGCCCGCGCCCTCGCGGAGCACGCGCAGAAGGCCGGGGCCTCGCCGCGGCTGTTCGTGCAGGTGAACACGGGCGAAGAGCCCCAGAAGGCGGGTGTCGCGCCGGCCGAAGCCGACGCCTTCATCCGCGAGGCGCGGGAGACGTTCGGTCTGCCCGTCGAAGGGCTGATGTGCATCCCGCCGGAAGACGAGGAGCCCGCGATGCACTTCGCGCTGCTGGCGAAGATCGCGCGCCGGAACGGAGTCTCGGGACTGTCCATGGGCATGAGCGGCGACTTCGAGACCGCGGTGCGCTTCGGGGCCACCTCGGTGCGCGTCGGCTCGGCGCTCTTCGGCCACAGGGCCGCCGCCCCTTGAACCGTCGAGCTTTCGCCGCATTTGGGATGGACGCACTCCCCTCGGTGACATGGCGCAGCTGAAGACCATCCTGATCGTCGACGACGACGTCGACCTGCGAGGCGCCTTGGCCGAGCAGCTGTCGTTCGGCGAAGAGTTCCGCGTCGTCGAAGCCGGCGCGGGCGCCGAAGGTGTCGAGGCGGCGCGCACCGCGAAGGCCGACCTCATCCTGCTCGACGTCGACCTGCCGGACATGGACGGCCGAACGGTCGCGCGGCGGCTGCGCGACGAGGGCGTGGGCGCCCCCATCATCATGCTGACGGCGGCGTCGGGCGAGGAGGACACCATCCAGGGGCTGGAGTCCGGCGCGAACGACTACGTCACCAAGCCCTTTCGCTTCGGCGTCCTGCTGGCGCGCATCCGCGCGCACCTGCGCAGCCACGAGCAGTCCGAAGCGGCCGTGTTCGCCATCGGTCCCTACGAGTTCCGCCCCGCCTCGAAGCTCCTGGTCGACGAGCGCCAGAAGAAGATCCGCCTCACGGAGAAGGAGGCGAACATCCTGAAGTACCTCTACCGGGCAGGCCCGAAGCCGGTCCCTCGCGAGGAGTTGCTGGCGGAGGTCTGGGGCTACAACGCGGGCGTCACCACGCACACGCTCGAGACGCACGTCTACCGCCTGCGCCAGAAGATCGAGCCCGATCCCGCCAGCGCCCGCCTGCTGGTGACGGAGGCCGGCGGCTACCGCCTGCAGCCCTAGAGCACCAGGTCGGCGGTGATCGGTGCGTGGTCCGACGGCCGCGCCCACGCCCTTACGTCGTCATGCACCCGCGCCGCCGCGCAACCGAGCCGGAAGGCGGCGTCGCGCAGGCCCGGCGAGACCCAGAGGTGGTCGAGGCGCAGGCCGCGGTTCGAGGCGCGGAAGTCCATCGCCCGGTAGCTCCACCAGCTGAACAGCTTCTCCGGCTCGGGAATGCAGGCCCGCGGCAGGTCGATGAAGTCGAGCGACCCCCGCAGCTTCTCCATCGCCGCCACCTCGACCGGGGTGTGGCTGACGATCCGGGACATGTACCGGTGGTTCCAGACGTCGTTCTCGCCGGGCGCCACGTTCAGGTCGCCGGCGATCAGGATCGGCGCGCTCGGGTCACGCGCCGCCATCGCGGCGGTCAGGCGCTCGTAGAAGTCGAGCTTGTGGTCGAACTTGGGGTTCGTCCCGCGGTCCGGCGTGTCGCCCCCGGCGGGGATGTAGAAGTTGTGGACCTCGACGCCGGCGACGATGGCGCTGACGCAGCGCGCGTGCCGCTCACGGCACAGGTCGAGCGCGGGGCCGGGCTCCAGCGGCAGGCGCGAGGCGATGGCGACGCCGTGCCAGCCCTTCTGACCGCTCACCCGGAAGTGGCGCAGGCCCGCGTCCTCTAGCGCCTGGTAGGGGAACTCGCCTTCCCGGCATTTGATCTCCTGCAGGCACAGGACGTCGGGGGCGTGCTCCGCCACGAAGCGGGCGACCTGCTCGGCCCGCATCCGCACGGAGTTGATGTTCCAGGTGGCGACTCGCAAACGCATGCGCCCCAGCTAAGCCGCGGCGCATACGATTGCGAGATGACTTATCGGCGCGCCTGCCGGGCGGGCGCGCTCAGGCGGAAGAGGCTGGGCGCGAAGCCGCTCGCGCGGGTCATGCTGGTCAGCTGGACCCGCGTGCGCTGGCCCTTGCCGTCCACCACAGTCCATTCGCGGAGCTGCACGGGCGAGCCCGAGAAGCTCAGCGTTATGTAGCCGAGGCGCGGGTTCTTGCGGTCGCGCGCGTTGATGGCGAACCCGCTGGAGCTCCGCGTCACGCTCGTCACCGCGCCACGGTCGATGTCGATGCTTCGACCGAGGAACAGCGACAGCGGCGTGCTGCCCTGCGGGTAGCTGTTGAACGTCTTGAGGCGCGGATCGCTAACGTTGATCTTGCTGCCGTCGGCGACGATCAGCAGCCGCGAGGGCGCGTCGTACTCGAGCCGGAGCTTGCCGGGGCGCTGCAGGTAGTAGGTCCCGCGCGTGACCTGGCCGCGATGGTCGGTCTGCACGAATCGGCCCCGAGCCCCGTTCAGCCCCTGCAGGTACGAAGATGCCTGATCGACGGCGGCCTTGTCGCTCGCCGGGGCGCGCGACTGCGCCGTCGCCGGGAGCGTGGGAGCCGTGCCGGCGAAGATCGCCGCGGCGGTCAGGGCGAGAAGGCGTGCTTTCATGTCTTTCTCCTCTGGCTCCCTCATGTAAGTGGCGGTTTCGGCGTGACCTTGTCGCCGAGGCGGTATGTTTGCGGCGCCGCGATGAAGCCTCGTTCATCGGCGTGGCGCGTTAAGCGGACGAAGCGGGCGCTGGTTCCCGCCGGGAGGAACGGATGCTGCGGAGCGGAGCGTGGACAGGGGCGGCGGTGAGCCTGGTTCTGGCTTGGCCCTCCCTTGGAACAGCTCAGACCGACGCGCCCGCAGTCTATCAGCAGAGCGCCCCGGTGCTCGCCCGGTATCCGGACGTTCCGATCAGGCTGGACGCTCCCGGCGTGGCGCCCGGACGAACGACGTTCACCTCCCAGCAGGAGATGGAGGCGCACCTCGCCGGGCTCAAGGCGAGAGCCCCGCGGTTCCTGCTGGGCTCGCTCGGCTCGTCGAGCCAGGGCCGGAACCTGCCGTACCTGGTCTTCACCGCCGAGGGACTCACCGACCTGGAGCGGGTCCGGCGCCTGCAGCGGCCGGTGGTCTGGCTGGTCGGGCAGCAGCACGGCAACGAGCCCGCGGGCGGGGAGGCGATGCTGGCCTTGGCGTCGGCGCTCGCCGACGGCGAGCTCAGGCCGCTCCTGCGCCGGATGACGGTGGTGGTGGTGCCGCGCGCCAACCCGGACGGCGCAGCCGCCTTCTCGCGCGTAACCGCCCAAGGCTTCGACCTGAACCGCGATCACCTCCTGGCCACCCTGCCGGAGAGCCGCGCGCTTCAGGCCTTCATGCGCAGGCTGCCGCCCGACGTCATGGTCGACGCGCATGAATACGGGGTCGCCGGCGGCTGGATCACCCGCCTCGGCGGCCTGGCGCCCTGGGACGCGACCCTGCTGCACGCGACCCATCCGGAGGTTCCGGAGGACTCCACGGCGCTCGCTCAGAGCCTGTTCGGCCCCGCGATGGACGCGCGGCTGCGGGAGGCGGGGCTGAGTTCGCACGTGTACCTGACGCTCGGAGGGCAGGGCCGCACGATCCAGACCGGAGGCGCGGCCCCGGGCATCTCGCGCAACTACTACGGCCTGACGGGTGCAGTCTCCTTCCTCGTGGAGACGCGCGGGATCGGCATCGGCCGGCAGAGCTTCCAGCGGCGGGTGGCGACCCACTACCAGGCCGCCAAGGCCGTGCTGGAGACCGTGGCGCGGGAGCCGGGGCGGGTGCGGCGGACGGTGGCGCAGGCGCGGCGCGACCTCGCGCGAGACCGGAGCCCGCTCGTAGTGGGGCACACGCTGGAGCCGATCCAAGAAACTCTGCCGATGGTCGATCCGGAAACTGGGCGCGAAAAGCCGGTGGACGTGACGATCCAGGACTCGCGTCGACTGCGCGTGACGGCGACGCGGCCGCGGCCGCAGGGCTACCTGCTGGCGCCGGGCGCCGCTTCGGCGGTCGAGGCGTTCCGCATCAAGGGGATGCGGGTGTGCCGCGTCAGGAGCACGGCCCCGGTCGCAGTGGAGGCGTTCCGCGTGCGGCGAACGGCGCCCATCACGCGGGCGACGCGCGAGGCCACGAACCTGGAGCAGACGCTGGAGGTGTCGGTGGAGGGGCGAACCGTGTCGCCATCCAGCGGGTGGGTGTACGTGCCGATGGCCCAGGAGGGGTCGGCTGTGGCGGCGGCGTCCCTGGAGCCGGACTCGGTGGGCAGCCACGTGGGCGTCGGCCTCATCGAGCCGGCGGCCGATGGGATCGCGCCGGTGTACCGGGTGCCGGTGGGGGCCAAACGGCCGCGGCTCTCCGGCGGGCCCGGCTGCCGATAGGCGGCGATGTCAAAGACCGGCCGCTAGTCTACCACCGCCGCGGCACAGGCGGTCGAACGAGGATCTGTTCACCCCCTGCGCCCGCGCAAGCCGCTGAAATTTAAGGCGGCGGGCCGGCCAGGACGTCGCGCTTGCCGGCGTGGTTGGCGGGGCTGACGACGCCCTCCTCCTCCATGCGCTCGATAAGGCTGGCGGCGCGGTTGTAGCCGATCTGCAGGCGGCGCTGGATGTAGCTGGTGGACGCCTTGCGGTCGCGGGTGACCACGGCGACGGCGCGGTCGTAGAGCTCGTCGCCCGAGCCGCCGCCTTCGCCGCCCTCGTAGTCGCCCTCCTCGCCGTCCTCGTCGGGGGCGGCGGTGACGTCTTCGAGGTACTGGGGCTCGCCCTGTGACTTGAGGTGGGCGACCACGGCCTCGACCTCGCCGTCGGAGACGAAGGGGCCGTGCAGGCGGGTGATGCGGCCGCCGCCGGCCATGTACAGCTGGTCGCCCTGGCCCAGCAGCTGCTCGGCGCCCTGCTCGCCGAGGATGGTGCGGCTGTCGATCTTGGAGGTGACCTGGAAGGCGATGCGGGTCGGAAAGTTGGCCTTGATGGTGCCGGTGATCACGTCGACCGAGGGCCGCTGGGTGGCCATGATGAGGTGGATGCCGGCGGCGCGGGCCATCTGCGCCAGCCGCTGGACGGCGCCCTCGATGTCCTTGCCGGCCACCAGCATCAGGTCGGCCACCTCGTCGATAACGACGACGAGATAGGGCATCGGCTCGGGGCGGATCTTCTCCTCCTCATAGCCCAGTTCGCCTGTGGCCTTGTTGAACCCGGTCTGTACCGTGCGGGTGAGGATCTCGCCCTTGGCCTGGGCCTCGGCAATGCGCGCGTTGAAGCCGTCGATGTTGCGCACGCTGAGCT
>DASVVG010000207.1:0-25103 GCA_036386655.1 Caulobacteraceae bacterium
CCCGCATCACCGTTCCCGAGCCGCTGCGCGCGGTGATGAGCGCCGAGGCGCTGACGCCGAACGGCGAGCGCGCCGGGACCGGCCAGCGGGCCTACCGCTTCCGGCTCCGCGAGGCCGTGCCGCCGTACCTGATCGCCATCGGCGTGGGCGACATCGCCTTCCGGTCGCTCGGGCGGCGGACCGGCGTCTACACCGAGCCCCTGATGCTAGACCGCGCGGCGGCCGAGCTGGTCGACATGGAGAGGATGATGGCGGCGGCGGAGCGGCTCTACGGGCCGTACCGCTGGGGCCGCTACGACGTCCTCGTGCTGCCGCCGTCCTTCCCCTACGGCGGGATGGAGAACCCGCGCCTGACGTTCGCCACCCCGACGATCCTGGCGGGCGACCGATCGCTGGTCGGGCTGATCGCGCACGAGCTGGCCCACTCCTGGTCCGGCAACCTGGTGACCAACGCCACGTGGCGCGACTTCTGGCTCAACGAGGGGTTCACGACCTACTTCGAGAACCGGATCATGGAGGAGGTCTACGGCCGCGACCGGGCCCGCATGGAAGCCGCCCTCGAATGGCGCGAGATGCAGGACACGATCAAGGAGAACGGCCCCACGTCGGCGGTCACCCGGCTGAGCGTGGCGCCGAGCCCGACCGATCCTGACGAGGGGGCGAGCGCGGTCGCGTACGAAAAGGGCGCCGCCTTCCTGGCGACGATGGAGAGCATCGTCGGCCGGGAGCGGTTCGACGCCTGGCTGCGCTCCTACTTCGACCGGCACGCCTTCCAGCCGATGACGGCGGAGCGGTTCCTGACGGATATCCGGACCAACCTGGTGCGCGGCGACCCGGCGCTGGAGGAGCGGCTGCAGCTGGAGAAGTGGGTCTACGAGCCCGGCGTGCCGTCGAACGCGTTCGTGCCGACGTCGCCGGCGTTCGCCGCCGTCGAGGCGCAGGCCAAGGCTTTCGCCTCGGGCACACCGGCGGCGCAGCTGCGCACGCAGGGGTGGACGACGCAGGAGTGGCAGCATTTCCTGGGAGCCCTGCCCGAAGAGATGACCGACGCGCGGCTCGCCGACCTCGACCGGGTGTTCAACCTGTCGAACCAGGGCAACAGCGAGATCCTGTTCGCCTGGCTGCAGATCGGCGTGCGCAACCGCTACGAGCCGATCGTGCCGCCGCTGGAGCGGTTCCTGACGTCCATCGGCCGGCGCAAGTTCGTGCTGCCGCTGTTCAAAGAGCTGACCGAGCAAGGCGCCTGGGGCCAGGCGCTGGCCAAGCGGATCTACGCGCAGGCGCGGCCCGGCTACCACCCGGTGACGACGACCTCGGTGGACGCGGTGGTGAAGCTCTAGGCGTCAGTCGCGCTTCGAGAGGAACTCGGAGACGGCGCCCAGCACGTCCATGCGCGCGACGGGCTTTGCGATATGCCCGTCGGCTCCCGCGTCGACGCAGTCGCGCACGTCCTCCGCGGAGGTGTTGGCGCTGATCACGACGACCGGCGTGCGCTCGAGGCCGCTGCTCTGCTCATGGCTGCGGATGTGGCGGATGGCTTCTAGGCCGTCCATCTCCGGCATCCGCACGTCCATCAGGATGATGTCGAACCGCTCGGCCTGGGCGGCACTGACCGCGGCCTTGCCGTTCTCGACAAAGCTGAGGTCGAAGTTCGAAGACTCCAGGTACTTGCGGATGACGTCCCGCCCGGTGGCGGTGTCCTCCGCCACCAGGATGCGCACGGGGTCGGCTTTGGGGGGCGCGTTCAAACGCGGGTCTCCAGGGTCGGGCGGCGAAGGGGACGCGTCATGCGGCGCGGCTCCCTCGGCTCAGCCGGTGTGATCTTTGATGGTTCAGGCCGTCGCGAGACGGCTCCGGCGCATTCCGTAGAGCCCATACACGACCAGCCCGGCAACGTTCCAGACAAAGAATAGAAGCTGTGTGTCGCGGGGGAGACTTGCGAACAGGTAAAGACACCCGCCGATGGCGATCAGCCCTACGGGCCACGCGAGCGGGGCGCGGAACACGCGCGGAAGCTGCGGGGAGCGGGCGCGCAGGACCAGCAGGCAGGTGGAGACCGCGATGAAGGCGGCCAGCGTGCCGGCGTTGGCGAGCGCGGCGGCCTTGTCGATGGGCAGCAGCCCCGCCAGCACGGCCAGCACGACGGCGGTGGCGACGGTGACCAGCACAGGGGTGCGGGTCTTGGGGTTCACCCGGCTGAGGCGGGCGGGCAGCAGTCCATCGCGGGCCATCACGTAGAAGATGCGGCTCTGCCCAAAGAGAAAGGCCAGCAGCACCGTCGGGAAGGCGATCACCGCCGCGCCGGCGATCCATTTGGCGGCGGTGGGCTCGCCGATCTCGCGCAGGATCAGGGCCAGCGTCTCGGGGCTGTTGGCGAAGGCGCGGAAGGGCACCGCGCCCACGGCCGCCGCGGCGACGATGATGTAGATGATCGTGCACAGGACCATCGAGCCGAGGATGCCGATCGGCAGGTCTCGGCCCGGGTTCTTGGTCTCCTCGGCGGCGGTCGAAATGGCGTCGAAGCCGTAGAAGGCGAAGAAGATGATTGCGGCGGCGGCCATGACGCCCCTGGGCTGGAACGGTCCGCCGAAGCCGTAGGGCAGGAAGGGGTCCAGCTTCGCGGGGTCGAAGGCGGGGATCGTCAGCGCCACGAACAGGACCAGCGCGGCCAGTTTCACCAGCACCAGCCCGGCGTTCACCGTGGCGCTCTCGCGCGTGCCGACGACGAGCAGGAGCGTGACCACTCCGATGATGAAGATGGCGGGCAGGTTCAGCACGCCGCCCAGCGCGGCGCCGTCCGGGCCGGTGGCGAACGGCCCGGCCAGCAGCGCCTGCGGCAGGTCGAGGCCTGCGCCGCCGAGGAAGGTGGAGGCGTAGCCGGACCAGCCGATGGCTACTGCGGTCACCACCAGCGAGTACTCCAGGATCAGGCTCCAGCCGACGATCCAGGCGAGCAGCTCGCCCAGGACGGAGTAGGTGTAGGTGTAGGCGCTCCCAGAGGCCGGGATCAGCGTCGACACCTCGGCGTAGGCCAGCGCCGCGCACGCGCAGACGACGCCGACGATGAGGAAGGACAGCAGCACGCCGGGGCCCGCCAGGTGCGCGCCGGTTCCGATCAGCACGAAGATGCCGGTGCCGACGATGGCTCCGACGCCGAGGCCTATGAGGTGCGGCCAGCTCAGCGAGCGGCGGAGGCGCTGGCCTTCGTCCTCGTGCTCGACGACCTCGAGCGACTTGCGCCGATCCCAAAAGGCCATTGAATGTCCCCCCTCGCCTCGGCCGCACTAGACGACGCCGACGGCTTCTCCGGCAAGGGGCCCTCGATGCGCACAGCCTGCTTCCTCGCACTCTTCGTGGCCGCGGCCCCGCTGGCGGGGGCCTCGCCGGCCGTGGCGGCGCAAGCAATGCGCGTCGTGCCGGACCCGGCGGCGGCCGAGGCGGCGCTGGCGCGGCTGATCGCAGACTTCGAGGCGTACGAGCGGAGCGAGGACCCCGTCACGGCGGGACAGGAGGGCGAGCGGGCGGCGCTGGCGCGTTGGCCGGACATCACCCCGGCCGGCACGGCCCGCCGCAAGAACGCCCTGCAGGACTTCCTCGGCCGACTGGGCGCCATCGCCCCCGAACAACTCAGCGAGGCGTCGCGCCTGGACCACGGGTTCCTGACGCGGATCGTGAGGGAGCGGCTCGACGACATCTCCTTCGACTCCGACCGCCTCGCGATCGACTTCGAGGGCGGCGTGGGGTCGCTGCTGGGCTACATCGGCGACACCACGACCATCCGGGACCGGGCCGACGCCGAGGCCTGGCTCACGCGGCTGGAGGGCGTGGCGAAGCTCTACGCCGACAACACCGCCAACGCCCGCCGTGGCCTCTCGTCGGGATGGATCCAGCCGCGCCCGGTCGTCGAGAGCGCGCTGGGCGTGCTGCGCGCGGAAGCGGCGCTGACCGCGGCGAACGACCCGCTGCTGAAGCCGTTCCGGACGCTGCCGACGACCATCCCGGCGGCGGAGCAGGCGCGGCTGCGCCAGCGGGCGGAGGCGATCGTGCGGGAGCGCGTCGTGCCCGCCCGGCGCGAGTTCCTGCGCTTCATCGAGCAGGAGTACGCGCCGAAGTCGCCGGCGCAGGGCGGCGCCTCGACCCTGCCGGACGGGCGGCGGTATTACGAGGCGCGGGTCCGCTACCACACGACCACCAACCTGACGCCCGACCAGATCCACGACCTCGGGCAGAGGGAGGTGGCCCGGATCCGGGCCGAGATGGACACGGTGATGAAGGAGGCGGGCTGGACCCGCGGCTTCCCCGAGTTCCTGCAGTTCCTGCGCACGGACGCGCAGTTCTACGCCACGACGCGCGAGGACCTGCTGGAGAAGGCCTCAGAGATCGCCAAGCGCGCCGACTACGGGCTCCCCAAGCTGTTCGGCACCCTGCCCCGCCTGCCCTACGGCGTAGTTCCGACCCCTCGGGAGATCGAGGCCCAGTCCACCACCGGACGCTACTACCTGGGCTCGCCGAAGCTGGGACAGGCGGGGGCGTACCTCGTGAACACCGGCGCCCTGCGCGAGCGGCCGCTCTACGAGCTGCCGGCGCTGACCGTCCACGAGGCGGTGCCGGGGCACCACCTGCAGATCGCCCTGTCGCAGGAGCTGGGCGAACTGCCCTACTTCCGGCGCAACGCCAGCGTGACCGCGTTCACCGAGGGCTGGGGTCTCTACTCGGAGTTCCTGGGCGTGGAGATGGGCATCTACCGCACCCCCTACGAGCGGTTCGGCAAGCTCAGCTACGAGATGTGGCGGGCGTGCAGGCTGGTCGCGGACACCGGCATCCACTGGAAGGGCTGGACCAAGGAGCAGGCGCGCGCCTGCTTCACTGAGAACTCGGCGCTCTCCGCCGGCAACATCGAGGCGGAGTTGAACCGCTACATCGGCTGGCCCGGGCAGGCGCTGGCCTACAAGATCGGCGAGCTGAAGCTGAAGGAGCTACGGGCCCGCGCCGAGCAGAGGCTGGGCGACCGCTTCGATCCGCGCACCTTCCATGACGCGGTGCTGCTCAACGGGCCGTTGCCGCTCGACGTGCTGGAACAGCGCATCGACCGCTGGATCGGAGAACAGCAGCGGGCGGCGCGCTAGGCGCCGATCTTCTTCACGTTGTCGTCGGAGTTGCGGTCGATCCGCTTGTTGTAGGGGTCGACTCCGGCGAACCGGGGCTCCTTGGCGGTGACCAGGGTGTAGGTGTTCGTGCCCGAGCGCAGCGGTCGGCGCTCAAACAGGATCACGTCGTCGCGGCCGAACTCCTTCTTGCCGGGCTCCGCGGCGAAAAGGCCGACGTCGAAGGAGTCGTTCAGCGGCGCCTCCTGCTCCTCGCCCTGCCCGTTCGCGTAGAGCTTCTTCGCCTGCACGGTGAGGGTGGTTTCGAACCGGCCGCCGGGGAGCTTCCGCGTGCGGGCGGACTGCACCTTCACGTCGTAGAGCGTGATCCGCTCGAAGAGGTCGGTGATCAGCGCCTGGTGCTGGGGACCGGCCTCGGCGCGCAGCGCGCTCACCAGCTGGGTGGAGATCGGATAGGGCGCCCCCTTGAACCGGTTCGGCTCCAGGAAACGGCGGAGCGCGCGGTTCACCGCCGCCTCGCCCATCTGGTCCTTGAGCAGGTACATGACCAGCGAGCCTTTGCGGTAGTGGACGTAGCCCTGGTTTTCCACGCGGTAGAGCGGGAGCTCCTCCAGCACTTCCCCGCCGCGGCTGCGCAGGTAGCTCTCGAGCTCGTACTTCAGGAACTTCCGTATCTGGTCGGGGCCGTAGAGCTTCTCCATCACCATCAGGGCGGAGTACTGGGCCAGCGTCTCCGACATCGAGGTGGCGCCCTGCGCGTCGGCGCCGACCACCTGGTGCGCCCACCACTGGTGGCCGAGTTCGTGGGCGGTGACGTAGCTGACGTAGTCGATCTTCTCCGGGTCGCTGAAATTCGCGATGAAGCCGAGACCTTCCGAGTAGGGCATCGTGTTGGCGAACGCCTGCGCGAACTCCGCGTAGGCGGGGAACTCCAGGATGCGCGCCTGCCGGAACTGATACGGCCCGAACGCCGGCTGGAAGTAATCCAGCCCCGCCTTCAAGGCGCCGATCATCCGCCCGACGTTATGGGGATGCTGCGCGTCGTAATAGACGGTCAGCGCCACGCCGCCGTGGTTCTCCGTCCGCGTGAGGTACCGCGCGGACTGCACCGAGAAGAAGTGCAGGATCGGCGCGTCGGTGCGGAAACGTGCGGTGCGGCGACCGGCGTGAGTGACGTCGGAGACCTTGTAGCCCGGCGCGATCGGCACCTGACCGGCGACGGTGGAGACGGTGATGTCGGCGTTCACCCAGTCCGCCCGGATGTAGTTGAACCTGCGGGCGGCGGGATCTTCGAGCTTCGGCGGGCGCAGCTCGGCGGGCAGGCCGTGCTTGCGGCGCTTGGAGCGGTCCTGCAGCAGCTGCTGGCGGGACATGCCGACGATCGGCGCGAAGGCGTAGTTGTTCACGAACGTGCCGTTGTCCACGACCTCGGTCATGTTGCCGCTGTTCTTGAAGCCCCGCTGCGCGAGCAGCGTTTCGAACCGCATGACCCGCCGATCGCCCGGCAGCATGGGCGTGTCGAAGGCGAGGACGCGGTACTTGAACCGGCCGTAGGTGCGGACCGGCCGCGTCCCCGGAACGTCGAGCGCGACGAGCTTCAGGTCGCGATCATAGCGAACGTGGACCTGCCGGAGCGGCTGCTGAGTGCGGTTTTCGAGCACATAGGAGCCCCGGGTCCTCATCCGCGAACGGTGCGGATCGATCTCGACGTTCAGCACCACCTCGGCGACGGAGGGCTGCGGGATGTTCTCGTAGGGCAGCAGCGCCTTCTCGTAGTCCGCGCGCCAGCGCTCGTTCTCCGGGCCGGTGCGGTACTCGTTCCAGACGTTGGTGTTGATGAAGATCCAGACCCCGAGGCCGAGGAAGGCGGCGAGGGTCGCCGCCGTCAGCACGCCCGCGGGCCCGCCGAGGCGGCGCGGAAGTCGGGCCAGTCGCGGCCGGAGCCGCGTCTCTGTGCCTCGCCGCCAGAGTGCGAAAGCAAGGATCAGGAGGAACAGGGCGCACGCCGACCAGTAGGCGCGGAACCAGCCGGCGGCGCGGCCGAAATCCCCCTGCCCGTTCATGTCGGAGAGCGGCACCGGCGGATTGCCGCCGTAACGGTAGAGGTTGTGCTCCCAACCGAGGTTCTCGAAAACGAGGGTGGCGATCACGTAGACCACCATCAGGCCCCAGCCGACGAACTTGTGCGGGGCGAGCGCCTGCAGGAACACCGCCAGCGCGGCGATGATGAAAGCATCGATCACCCAAGGCAGGACGAACCAGCCGAGGTACTTCTCGAGTTCGTAGTGGTGGTAGCCCTTCAGCGTCTGCACGCAGACGGCGGTGAGCACGCCGACCAGCATGACGGCGGTCAGCACCAGCGTGATGGCCAGCGTCTTGGGGATCACGTAGGCCCAGTCGGGCACCGCGCTGGCGTCGACGATCTCGTGCATGCGCCGGTCGCGCTCGCGCCAGACCAGCTCGCCCGCGTAGTAGATGGCGATGATGATCGGGATGATGGTGAAGCTGCCGTTCAGCCCTTCGATCATCACGCGGGTGACGGGATAGATTTCGGCGCCGAACCGCTCGCCGACGAACCAGAGCCCGGCGCCGCTGTTCAGGATCCCTAGGGCCAGCAGCACGAAGAACGCCGGGCTCTTGAACACCTGCGCCATCTCGAAACGGGTGCGGGCCACGAGCTGGGCGCGCGCCGCGACGCCGTCGAACGTCGGGCGGGGAAGCGATCCGATGGCGCTCGTCGGCGCGGCCTCGGCGGCGGCCTCGAGCTTCGCCAGCTTCTCCTTCTTGCGGGCTTTCGCGCTGCGCTCGCCGAAGCGGAAGAAGGCGAAGGCGGCGAGCAGAGCCGCGACGCTGATCCCCAGCACCATCAGCCGGTTCCAGAGGATGACGCCCTGGAGCGGGACGTTGCGGCTGTTGCGCTCGGCCGCGGTCCAGTACTCGGTCGCCTCGCTGAAGGCGGCGATCCCGAACGGCTCCAGCAGGGCCGCCATCTCGTCGGAGTCCTGCCGGCCGAGCAGCGCGATCAGGATCGTCCACGCGACCAGGAAGGCGACGACCCCGAGGTAGGTCCACATCATGGACCTAGTGATGGTGGCCAGCGCGAAGAACACCGACGAGGTGAGCAGAATGCCCGGAACCGCGAACAGCAGGTAGGCGTGCGCGAAGTCGCCGAACCGGATCGGCCCGAGCGTCTCCTTGTCCACCCAGGGCATGAGGGCGCCCAACGCGATGGCGAGCGGCACGCTCAGGAAGCAGAGAAGCGCCACCGCGTAGGCGCCGGTGAAGCGGCCGAACAGGTAGTCGAACTTGCGCACCCGCGTGGAGCGGACGATCGGCCCGTAGCCGGTCTCGTCGTCGCGCACGACCACGTTGGCCACGAACGCGGTGGTCACGAACATGAAGAAGATCGTCCAGGTCAGGGTGATCTGGGCGACCGCGAAGGGAGCGTTGCGATGGATGTTGCCGCCGGATCCGATCTGGATCTGGTCGATCGTCATCGCCCCGAAGGTGAAGAGGAAGAACAGGCCGAAGACGACCCAGAACACCGGCTGGCGCAGCTGGTAGCGGAACTCGAAGGCGGCGATCTTCGCGAACATCGCGGCCTCAGGCGGCGCGACGGGAGGCGGCGAGCGTCGAGAAGTAGACGTCCTCGAGCTCGCCCTCGACCGGCTCGAAGCCGGGCCCCGGCGACGCGTCGGACAGCACGTGGATCACGGTCCGGCCGGCGAACAGGCGGGTCGAGATGATCTCGTAGTTGGCGCGGGCGTCCTCGAGCGCGTCGCGGTCGATGGTCTGGCGCCAGATGCGGCCGCGCAGCTCGGCGATCAGCTCCTGCGGCGCGCCCTCGCGCACGATCGAGCCGCCGGCGATCACGGCCATGCGCGGGCAGAGGTCGGACACGTCCTCGACGATGTGGGTGGAGAGGATGACCACCACGTTCTCGCCGATCTCGGCCAGCAGGTTGAGGAAGCGGTTGCGCTCTTCCGGGTCGAGGCCGGCGGTGGGCTCGTCGACGATCACCAGCTGCGGGTCGCCGATGAGCGCCTGCGCGATGCCGAAGCGCTGCCGCATGCCCCCGGAGAAGCCGGCCAGCGCCTTCTTGCGCACGCCCCAGAGGTTCACCTGGTTGAGCAGCCCTTCGACGGTGGTCTTCCGCTCCCGTGCATTCCCGATGCCCTTCAGGACCGCCATGTGGTCCAGCATGTCGTAGGCGGACACCCGCGGATACACGCCGAAGTCCTGCGGCAGGTACCCCAAGGTGCGGCGGAGCTTCTCCGGCTCGCGGATGACGTCGATCTCGCCGAAGCGGATCGAGCCGGACGTCGGCGTCTGCAGGGTGGCGACACACCGCATCAGGGTCGATTTCCCGGCGCCGTTGGGGCCCAGCAGCCCGAACATCCCCTTCGGGACCACCAGGCTGACGTCGTCGAGCGCGCGCGTTCCGTTGCCGTAGACGTGCGTCAGGTCGTCGATGAAGAGCATGCCGTCCCCCGAACCGGGTCCAGATGAAACACGGCCACAGTTCGGCCACAAGCTGTGAAGGTTCGCGGTCTACCGGCGGACCCGGCCACGGCGCAACCCCGAGCCGGTCTCGCTCGTTCTCGCTGCCGAGAGGGACGTCGCTTCAGGGCCGGGCCGCGCAGCCGCGTGCGCGCCGCCCCGGCCGTTTTGGAGGACGCTCATGATGAAGCGCTCGCTCACCCTGTTCCTAGGCGCCGCCGCGCTGGCGGCCGCCGGCTCGGCGTCCGCCCAGCAGTGGCCGTGGCCCTTCGGCCAACAGCAGACCTACCCGCCGCAGCCGTATGGACAGCCCTACGGGCAGGGCTACGGCCAGGGGGGGCCCGGAACCATCACCTTCTACGAGTACCCGAACTTCGCTGGGCGTGCCGTCACCGTGCAGGGGGAGGAGAACAACCTCTCCGACATCGGCTTCAACGACCGGGCCCGGAGCGCCCGCGCCAACGGCAGCTTCCTGATCTGCGAGGACCTGGACTTCCGCGGCCGGTGCGAGCGGGTGTCCGGCGACGTGCGCGACCTCGAGTACGTGGGGCTGGCGGGCCGCGTCTCGTCGGTGCGCCCGGAAGGCGGCGGCTGGAACGATCCGTACGACGACGATTACCGGCCCGGCGGCGGCTACGGCCGGCCCGGTCGGGACGGCGTCGAAGGACGCACCGCAGTGTTCTTCCCACGCCCGCGGGTGAACGAGTCCCCGATTGCCGCCCGCGGCCAGGGGTCGGCGGACCAGTTCTGTCGGGCGGCGGGGTACGGCGTCGCGATCTACTACAGCCAGGGCGAGAGGACCCGGGACGCGGTGGACCAGGACGGCCGCAGGGTCGACGCGCCGGTCCTGCGCGACGTGCTCTGTCGGCGTTGACGCGCCTTTGCAGAGCCCACCGAGCCGCCGGTGAACATGACAAAAACTTCACCGGCGGCGCCATTGTGTCGCACCCCTCTCCGCAGGCATAACCCTACGGTCGCGCTTAGGGGACCGAGATGGGCGCTCTCTTCGAACTGCTGGCCGAGCTGATCGTGGCGATCACGGTGGCCGCCCTGGCGCAGTTCGGCGTGTCCCTCGACGGAGTCGCCGCGCGCTCCGACCAGCCCGCCATCGAACGCACCGTCCTCCGCACCGCGCCGCAGGCCTCCGCCGCCGTGACGGAAGAGGGTTGCGACGACGCGGCCCACCTGCAGTCGGCCTGATTCGGCGACTCGTCTTTTCCCGGACGACCTTGTAGCTTCGCTTTAGGCGCGAGCGGCAGCCTCGTGCTTTTCCGTCATGATCGGTTTGAAGCACGGGCCCGCGGATGAAATCTGACCTTCGCCAGCCTATGGATTTCTCCGGGCCGGCCCTGGCCGAGGAGCCTCGCGCGCTGACGCCGGCGCCCGACGCGGGCGACCTCGCGATCCGGCCGCCGCCTTCGCTGCAGCGACTGGCGCCCGTCGAGGCGGAGAACCCCGGCATCGGCAAGTCCGCCTACATCGTGGCGGTGATCGTCGGGCTGGTTTGGGCCGCCGCGCTGGTGGGCTTCGTGCTCGGCGGCCGCGACGGCGACAGCTACGGGCCGATGGACAGCGCGCTGCTGGCGCTGCTGGCGTTGGCGCCCGCCGGCCTCGCGCTCTTCGCGGCGTACATCCTGCGCCAGGGCGGCAAGCTGGCCGCCGAGGCGCGTCGCACTAAGGCGGTGGCGGAACGGATGCTGGGCCCGGCGGCGCTGGCGGCGGCGGAGACCGGCGAGGCGGTGGACGGCGTGCGCCGCCAGATCGAGCTGGCCTCGCAGGCCGCCGAACGCGCCAAGGTCGACCTGATGACGCTGCGCGACGCCGTCGCGGCGGAGACGCGCGGGCTGCTCGAGGCCTCGGCTGAGGCGGCACGTTCGGCCGAGGCGCTCAAGGCCTCCTTGGGGCACGAGCGGGAATCAATGGTCGAGCTGTCGCGCACGCTCGACGGACAGGCTACCGGCGTGACGGAGGCCGTGAGCCGGCAGGCGCGCATGGTCGCGGACGCGTCTGACCTGGCGCAGACCCAGATCCGCGAGGCCGAGGCCGCGTTGGCGGCGCGCGCGGCGGACCTGGCGGCGGCGGCGGCCGAGGCGGGCGACGCGGCCCGCGTTGCCGGCGACGACCTCGGGCGGCAGGTGCTGCGGCTGGAGAACTCCGGCGCCAACCTTTCGGAGCAGGTCCGCACGGTCGAGCAGACGCTGACCCAGCAACGCACGGCCCTGGCCACGCTCGGCGAGTCCCTGCGTACGGAGCAGACGGCCTTCTCCGGTCAGCTGGAGGCGCAGCGGTCGACGCTGGCCGAGGCTCTCGCCCACACCCGCGCCAGCGCCGGGGAACTGGGCGATCTCTCCACGCAGGGCGCCGAGGCGATCCGCTCGCTGCTCGCGGCCGCCGCCGAGCAGTTCCAGGACATCGCGACCACGGCGCGGCGGGAGCAGGACGACCTGGCCGAACGCCTCCGGCACGCGCTGGACACGCTGGTGCACACCGGCACGACCGAGCGGACCGCACTGGAAGCCGACACCCAACGCGCCATCGACGCGATGACCCGCACGGGCACCACGGCGCGCGACGCGCTGCAGGCTGCAACGCAGCGGGCCGTGGAAGCCATGGCTCAGATCAGCGCCGGCGAGCGCGAGACCGTGCAGGCCGACACGCAGCGCGCGATCGAGAACCTCGTGCAGGCGGTCACGGCCGAGCGGCAGACGCTGCTCGCCGACACCCAGCGCGCGCTGGAGGTGCTGGCGCAGACCGGCGCCGATGAGCGGCAGACGGTGCAGAGCGACCTCGAACGCGCCGTGCTGAACATGACGCAGACGGGCTCGGCGGAGCGCGAGGCGCTGCGCCGGGACACGCTGCACGCCCTGGAGCAGCTGGCGCAGACGGGCTCCGCGGAGCGCGAGGCCCTGCAGGCGCAGACGCAGCAGGGCCTGGAGGCGATGGGCCAGACCGGCTCGCTGCAACGCGACGCCCTGCAGACGCAGATCCAGCGGGCGCTCGAAGCCATGGCCCGCACCGGCGGGACGGAGCGGGAAGAGGTCGAGGCCGCGACCCGCACGGCCCTCGAGGCGATGGCGCGTGTCGGGGCCGCCGAGCGCGAGACGATCCAGGAACAGAGCCGCACCACTGTGGAGGCGCTGACCGCCGCGGCCGAGGCCGCCCGCCGCACCACCGAAGAACACGCCGAGGCCGCCCGGGCGAGGGTGGACGAGCTGAACGAGACCGCCTTCGTCGTCGGCCAGAAGGCGGACCAGACTTTCGAGCACCGCCTGAACGCCGCCCGCAAGCTGATCGACCAGTCGGCGGCGCTGGTGGAAGAGGCCGGCGAGCGCTCCGCTGAACGCCTGGAGGCGAGCTCCGTCGCCGCACGCCAAGCGCTGACCGAGCTGCAGCGGGTGCTGGCGGAGGTGGACTCGCGCGTCGAAAAGCTGCCTGCGGAAGCCCAGGCGCGGGCGGAGGACGTCCGCCTCGCGGTCGAGCGCGGCGTGGGCGAACTCACCGCGGCCGCCCGTCGCGCCGCGGAGGAGACGCAGGCGCTCGACGCCGCTTTCCAGGAGCGCGTGCGCCGCAACTACGAGATGCTCAGCGAGGCGGTTCGCCTGATGGGCGCCATGTCGGGCGGAGCCGGCTTCGGGGCGGGCGTGTTCGCCGCTCCGGCCGCCGCTGCCCCTGCTCCCGCCGCGCCGCCCCAGCCCGAGGCCCGGGCGGAAGCTCCCCGGCCGCAGCCGCGCGCCGAACCGTCCCCGGAGGCCCGCGCGAAGCCGGCGCGGCCGCCCGAGCCGGCCCCGGCTCCCCGCCCCGAGCCTCCCGCGGCCCCGAAGCCAGAGCCCGAGACCACCGCGGCGGCCGAGAACGCGGGCCTGCGCCCGAGCCTGAAGCTCACCACCAAGGCCACCGCCAAGCCGGTGTCGCCGGCGAAGTCTAGCGCGCCGGCCGGCCGCGGCGGGCGGGACGAGGCGGGCTGGAGCTGGACCGACCTGCTCAACTCCATAGACGAGGGGCCCGCCGACGAGGACGCCCTCGCGGACCGGATGCTGAGCGAGATCCAGGCGCTCGGCCTCGATCCGGCGGCCCTGCTGCCGCGCGCGCGCATTGACGAGATCGCCGCGGCCATCCAGGCCGGCGACGCTTCCGGGGCTCGCGAAGTGGTGCGTCGCCTCGCGCCCGCGGCGGTGCAGCGCCTGTCGCGCCGCGTGCTGCTGGACAGCGGCCTGCGCGCGCAGACCGACCGGTACCTGAAGCGCTACGGCGAGATCGTGCACGACGCGACGCAGCGGGACCGCGAGGGCTTCATGGTGGCGGCGCTGCTGAGCTCCGACCCCGGACGCGCCTTCCTGCTGCTGGACGCGGGATTGGGCGAGCTCACGTGACGGCGGCGTCGGCTCGCGCGAGCGATCGCTGCAGCAACGCCAAGCCGACGAGGCCGGCGAGCGACATGGCGGTCATCGCGAGGTAGCCCCCGGCCCCGTACGCGTCGAACAGAGCGCCGCTGGCGAGGCTCGCCAGCCCGATGAAGAGGCCGCCCGACAGTGAGGCGTTGAGCGTCTGGGCCGCCGTCACGGACTCGGGCGGGCACAGCCGCTGCACCAGGCGCAAGCCGCCTACGAACGTCGCCGCGAAGGTGAGCGCGTGCAGGATCTGCAACGGAAAGAGAACCGCCGCGGGCGGGCCGAACGCCATCAGGGTCCATCGGATCAGGGACGCCAGGCCCCCGATCAGCATGAGCCCGAGCGGCCCGACGCGGTCGCGCGGCAGGAACCAGAGAAAGACGATCTCGGCGGCGACGCCCGTGGCCCAGAGAGCGCCGATCACCGCCTCGCTGATCCCCTGCCCTTTCCACACGAGCGCGGAGAAGCCGTACTGGAACCCGTGCGCGCCCTGGATCAGTCCTATGGTGACGATGGCGAGCATGAAGGTCGGGCTGGTGAGAAGATCCTTCAGCCCGCGCCAGCGCTCGCGCCGCTCGAGCGGGGGGGCGCCCTCTTCGTGGATGGGCTCCGGCGGCAGGAGCCGGGCGCAGAGGGCGCACACCGCCATCGACGCGGCGAACCACACCACCACGAGGTCCGGCGATCCTCGCGTCAGCAGGGCGCCCATGGCCAGGTTGGCAACGATGAAGGCGGCCGAGCCGCCCGAGCGCGGGCGGCCGTAGACGAACCCCTCCCGCTGGGAGAGGCGCAGGCCCAGCACGTCCATCAAGGGCAGCATGGCCATGAGGGCCGACGACGCGACGAACCAGGCGAGCGCGTGGGCGCCGGCCCCTCGCGTCAGGAGCAGCGCCGCGCCGGCGAAGGCGCCGGCGGCTGCCAGGAGCATCAGGGAAGTGCGGCGCTGATGGAATCCGTCCGCCCAGACTGCGGCCGCCGGTCCGGTCACCACCCGCGCGAGGTACGGGGCCGCCAGGATCGCCCCGATGGCGGCGCCGCCGAGCCCCTGCGCCCGCAGCCAGACGGGCAGGTACGGCAGGCTCGCGCCGTTGGCGAGGAACATGAGGCCGTAGAACAGGCCGAGGCGCCACGGGGTCGACATCGCGCGTCCCGTTAGCAGAGATGGTCGCGCGTGGAGAGCGGTTCCCCCGCCGGGCCGTCGCGGCTAAAGAGAGGCCATGAACGCGCACGACCGCGATCTCGACCCGCCCGCGACCGTCCGCTACGGCGACGGCGAGTTCGATGTCCTGAAGCCCGGCCGCTACGTGGTCTGCGCCGTGTCGGGCAAGCGCATCCCCCTCGAGGCCCTGCGCTACTGGAATCCCGTGCTGCAGGAGGCCTACGCCGGCCCCGACGAGGCGCTGGCGCGGTGGAAGAGCCTGAACGGACGCAGCTGAGTGGTCCCGCGAACCGTCGCCGTGACAGTTGCAATCGTTAAGCTTGGCCGTGTAGCACCACGTGTGCGGTCGCGCCTGGGGCGAATCGCGGGTACGGATTTCTGATGTCCACCGGCTTGGAAGCGCTGAGGGTGATCGTCGCCGACGACAACGCCCACATGCGCGCCATCATCACGGTGATGCTCAACAGCTTCGGCATCAAGACGATCAAGGAAGCACGCGACGGCTCGGACGCGCTGGAGGCGCTGCGGCGCTGGCCCGCCGACCTGGCGATCGTCGACTTCCAGATGGAGCCTATCGACGGGGTCAGCTTCGTGCGGCTGGTGCGCACCTCGCCCGACAGCCCGAACCCCTACCTGCCGGTGATCATGCTGACCGGCCACTCCGAGATGCACCGGGTGGTCGACGCCCGCGACGCCGGCGTGAACGAGTTCATCGTCAAGCCGCTGACGGCGAAGGCGCTGGTCGACCGGATCAACGCGGTGATCTTCCGCCAGCGCTCCTTCATCCGCACCGGGGACTACTTCGGGCCCGACCGGCGGCGGAAAGACGACCCGTATTTCAACGGGCCGTGGCGTCGGGCGATCGACAAGGATCGGAAGAGCTAGCCGGCGTCCAGGGAAGCGTAGGCTTCGGCGGGCCAGCGCTTGTGGACCCAGAACCAGTCCTCGGGCTTCTCCCGGATCCGCTCCTCCAAGAAGGCGGTGATCCGGCGCACCCCCTGCTCGATGTCGTGGGCGCGGTCGCCGGTGCGCTCGAGCACGATCGGCTCGTACACGGTCACGCGGAAGCGTGCGCCGTTCAGCCGCTGCACCGACATGAGGTCGATGATCCCGCCGTGGCGGAGCGCCAGCCGGGTCGGACCCGGCGCGGCGTAGACGGTTCGCCCGAAGAAGGGCACGCCCACCCCGCCGTTGAACTTCTGGTCGTTCATGATGCCGACGGACTCGCCGCGGCCCATCGCCTCCAGCAGCTCGCGGGCGCCGTCGCCGCCCTTGGGCGCGAAGAGCTGCACGCCGTAGCGCCGGCGGCTCTCGATGATGCGCCGGTCGATGTAGGGGTTGTTGGCGGCCCGGTAGGTGACCTGGCACTTCACGCCCGAGTTCACGATGACGACGCCCAGCATCTCCCAGTTGGCGAAGTGCCCGCCGACCAGCACGGCGGGGCGGCCCTCGCGGGCGATCGCGTGCAGGCGCTCCGCGTTGACGATCTCGACGCGTCCGGATCCGGGGAGCAGGCGGTCCATGTGCGCGAACTCGGCGGAGGTGCGGCCGAGGTTCTCCCACTGGGCGGCGAGGACGCCCTGGCGCCACGCCTCGCCCTTTTCGGGGAAGGCGAGGCGGAGGTTGCGCGAGGCGGTCTTGTGCGGTCCCGACAGCGGGCCGACGAGCTTCAGCAGCCTGCCGCCCAGAGCGGAGGCGGCGTCCACGGACAACAGGCGGAACAGCGCCAGGAAGAGGTCGTAGCCGAACGCTTCCAGCCGCCAGACGAGGTCCTGACCGAACGAGGATCGCGGGCGAGCCATGGCGGACTAGTCGAACCGCCCGCCGCGGCGGTCAAGCTGCGACCGCCCGGCCGGTTCGCGGCGACCGGAATCGGCGCATGATCCAGTTTGCGATTCGGGCGAGCCGGGCATGAAGCTTCTCACTTTCGCGGTCACGTCCTGCGTCTACGCGATGCTGGGGATCGCCGCGGCCGCGCTGCTGTGGCGCGCCGGCGGCGGCTGGGGAGCGGGCGCGGCGGCGGCCGTCGGCACGTTCGCGCTGTTCTTCGCGCTGCACGCGCTCGTCACCGGACGCTTCGCCATAGGCTCCATCCGCCGCGACGTGGGGCGAATCCGCGACGCCAACCTGATCTTCGCCGAGGAGCTCGAGAAGACCCAGGACGACCTCGCCAAGCTCTCCACGCTCGTCCACGAGGAGAAGGCCACGCGCGGACAGGCGCTCTCCTCGGAGGTGCGCATGCTCGAAGACCTCGTGCGCCGGATGAGCGACACCATGCAGGCGCGCCTCGGCAAGCACCGCCCGGCCAACGAGGAGCCCGCCGCCCTGCCCGCGGCGCGGCTGTCGCCGCAGGAGATCCTGCTGCAGACCGTGCGCGACGCGCTCGCCGAGAACCGCGTCGACCTCTACCTGCAGCCAGTGATGAGCCTGCCGCAGCGGCGGACGGTCTTCTACGAGAGCTTCTCACGTCTGCGCGACGCGAGCGGACGCGTGATGATGCCGGCGGAGTACCTCCCGGCCGCAGAGCCGGAGGGGCTCGTTTCGGCGATCGACAACCTGCTGCTTTTCCGGTGCGTCCAGATCGTGCGGAAGCTGGCCAAGCAGGACCGGAAGGTGGCGATCTTCTGCAACATCTCGCTGCGGTCGCTCAGCGACGAGACCTTCTTCCCGCAGTTCCTGGAGTTCCTGTCGGAGAACCGAGACCTCGCCGGGGCGCTGATCTTCGAACTCGGGCAGGCGGCGTTCCTGGCGCGCGGGGCCACCGAGGCGCGCAACATGGCGAAGCTGGCGGACCTCGGGTACCGCTTCTCGCTGGACAAGGTGACGGACCTGCAGCTCGACCTGATCGACCTGTCGCGCGCGGACGTGAAGTTCGTGAAGGTCGCGGCGACGGTGCTGGCCGAGCAGCTGGCCGAGGTGAACGGGCGGCTGACGCTGAAGGCCTTCCGGGACCTTGAGGCGGCAGACTTCGCGACCATGGCCCGCCGGTACGGCGTCGAGATCATCGCCGAGAAGATCGAGGAGGAGCGCGAGGTCATCGGCGTGCTCGAACTCGACGTGCGCTACGGCCAGGGCCACCTGTTCGGCGAGCCGCGCGCGATCCGGGACCAGGTGCTGGCGGAGACGGCGCCGCCCGCCGACTTCATTCGCCGGACGCTGCGGCGCACCGCAGCCTAGGTTGACCGGCGTTCGTGGCGCGGGATAGCCCCGCCGCCATGTCCGCTCCTACCCTCATCAACGGCCTGTCCGACGTCGCCGACCGGTACGACGCGATCCTCTGCGACGTGTGGGGCGTCGTGCACAACGGGCGGGAGAGCTGGCCCGAGGCGTGCGAGGCCCTGACGCGCTTCCAGGAGACGCGCGGTCCGGTGGTGCTCATCTCGAACGCCCCCAGGCCGTCGAAGGCGGTCACCGCCCAGCTGCAGCAGCTAGGCGTTCCGCACGCGGCCTGGTCGCGGTTCGTCACCTCCGGAGACGCCACCCGCGCGGCTCTGGCCGAGCGCGCGCCGGGGCCGGTCTGGGTGATCGGGCCGCCGCGAGACGAGGCGCTGTTCGAGGGGCTCGACCTGCAGCGCAGCGGCCCTGGCGAGGCGGCGTTCATCTGCTGCACCGGGCTCGTCAATGACGACGTGGAGACGCCGGAGGACTACGTCGAGCGCCTGCGGGCGCCGGCCTCGCGCGGGCTGGAGATGATCTGCGCCAACCCGGACCGGGTCGTGCAGAAGGGCGACAGCCTGATCTATTGCGCGGGTGCGGTGGCGGACGTCTACGCCGGTCTCGGTGGACGCGTGATCATGGAGGGCAAACCATATGCGCCGATCTATGAGCTGGCGCTCCGGGAGGCGGGCGACCCCGACAGGCGGAAGGTGCTCGCGATTGGCGATGCGATCGCGACCGACGTGAAGGGCGCGTCCGACCAGGACATCGACTGCCTGTGGGTGGCGGAGGGTATCCACACCGCCGAACTCGCCAACGACCGCGGCGACCTCGACCCCGCCAAGGCGGAGACGCTGCTGAGCCGCGAGGGCGCTCGCGCCCGTTACCTGGCGCCGCGCCTGGTCTGGTGACCTACGGCTCGAGCAGGTTGAGCAGGGACGAAGACTTCAGGGCGTTGATCGCGTAGGCGGAGGCCTGCAGCCCCACCTGCGCCTGCTGGAGCCGGCTCAGCGCTTCGGCCATGTCGACCTCGGCGACGCCGGAGATGAACCCCTTCAGCGTCACGGCGCGCGCCTCCTGCGCCGTAACCGCGTCGTCCACGCGGCGCTGGATGAGCCCGTTCTGCGCAGCGACCCGAGTGGCGTTGTCGTGGGCCACGCCGAGCTGCGCCAGCTTGTCCTGGAGGAAAGCGGTTTGCGTCGGGTTGAGCGTGCTGTTGAGAGGCCCGTTGACGCCGGTGTGGTACTCTTGGATCTCGCGCATGATGCCGAAGAACTCGGTGCCGACGTCGCTGGCGAGGAAGCCGGAGACGGCCACCGTGGACTCGTCGAGGCGGCTCGTCGGGACGGAGTCGTCGTTGTGGAACGCGTTGGCCACCGCCGGAAGCCCCGCCAGTTCGGTGAGATCGTCGACTTCGACGGGGCGGCGGTCAATGAGACCGCCGGCGAAGAGGCTGGCGCCTTCGTGCTTCGTGTTCAGCGACTGCGACGCCTGGCCGAACCAGCCGTTCAGCTCGATCATCATGGTGTCGGCGCGACCCGCGGCGATGCTGCTCGCGACACTGCTCTTGGCGCTGTCGACCACTTGGCGGTAGCGGTCGAGCGAGAGGTTCTGCGCCTCCAGGCGACCGACGAGCACGTGGCTGTTGTCGATGAACGCGTCGACGCGCGCCTGCACGGTCCGCGCGGCGGTGAGCGTGGTGGCGTCGCGCCCGAAGCCCTTCAGGTCGGTCGCCTTCTTGCCGGTGGAGACGTGGTTCTGAGCTTCGACCTGGCGAATCTGTGCGCGCAGGAAGTCGCCCGTGGCCATCTTCATCGCGAAGCTGGTGGAGACCCGGTCCATGACGTTCGTTCCTCGCCTCAGACGATGTTGATGAGCGTGTCGTACATTTCCTTCGCCGCCTGGATCAGGCGAGCGGAGGCGTTGAACGACTGCTGATAGACGGTGAGCTGGATCAGCTCCTCGTCGAGATTGACGCCCTCGGCGCCCGAGCGGCGGGCGTCCGCCTCGCGCTGGAGCAGTTCGGCGCCTTCCTGACGGCGTTGCGCGTTGGCGGCCTTGCGACCGACGGCTCCGCCGAACTCGGCGCCGTAGCGCGACAGCGCCATGTCCACGGCGATGCCGTCGCCCGCCTTGTCGAAGTGGATCGCGCTTTCACCGGCGGCGGCGATCGCGTGCGCGCCGCGGGAGTCGCCCAGCACCAGCTCGCGCGAGCCCACGACGGCCGTGGGATCGACCTGCGCCAGCGCGAGCTTCTTCGGGTCGGCCAGGATCGCGGGGTTCACGACGAAGTTCTGCGCGCGTGCGCCGCGGGAATTGGCGTCCAACCCGAACATGAGCGTCGCGGAGAGGCCCGAGGTGGTGTGCGCCGTCTGGTCCTCGAGCACCGAGATCGTCACCTCCCGGCCGACGGCCGGGGTGAAGGAGATGCCGCCGTGGGCGTCCAGCGCGAATGCGCCATACCCGCTGACGCTGGTGTTCAGGGCGCCGATGAAGGCGTTCATGGTGTTCGGCGGGCTGGGCACCGTGGCGGTCACGTCCGTCAGGTGCGACCCGGCCTCGCCGTGCAGGCGGAACTTGACCGTCGAGCCGTTCGGGAAGTCGTGGCGGTCGGTCCCGCGCAAGCCGGTGTCCAGGAACGCGGTCGACGTGGAGCGCACGAGATCGTTCAGACCGAAGTAGTGCGAGAAGCCGCGGCCCGCCCGGGAGCTGGGCTGCGTCGGGTCGTCCACGATCGCGACGCCGCCGCCCGCTTCGCCCGTGAGCGTCAGCACGCCGGCGGTGAAGCTCCCGCCGCCGTCCGCGCCGAGCACCGTGTCCAGGTCGGTCAGGAAATTCGCCGGAGTGGTGGCCACGCCGTTGATGCTCGGGCCCGCGCCGAAGTCGATGTCGATGCGCCGACGCACCGTCCCGGCGGCCGCGCCGGTCGTCTCCAGGATCATGATGGAGGTGCGGCCGGTGAAGCCCGCGATCGAGGTGTCGAGCGCGAGCCCCGTCTGCCGGCCCTGCAGCACGGTGGGCGCGGGAACGGCCGACGAAGCGTTATGAGCGCGGTTGAGCGCGTCCGCCGCGCGGGTGGTGAACTCGCCGAACTGCGCCGACAGACCCGGAAGGATCTCGTCGCGCATCTGCAGCAGGCCCTTCAGCTCGCCACTGTTCAGGCCGTGGGTCAGCGGGGTGGACGAGCCCTGGGCCGGCACCAGCATCAGCGAGGCGCCGGCCGAGTTGCTGCGGTCGAACGCGATCGTGGCGGCCCCGTCGCCCGCGAGCATCACGCCCTCGGCGGTACGCAGCGTCACGCCGCCGTGCTCGCGCTGCGTCATCTGGAAGTTGATGAGGCCGGAGAGCTCCTGCACCAGCCGCGACTGGGCGTTCTCAGCCCCGGTCGGGTCTCGACCGGTGATGGTGAAGCGGGATATCTCGATGTTCAGGTCGTTGATCTCGCGCAGCAGGCCGTTCGCGCGGTCGACCACCGAGGCGATGTGGGTGTTGGTCTGATCGCGGATGGCGTTCAGCTCGGCCGACAGCTCCTTGGCGTCGGTGAAGAAGTCCTGCACGGCCGTGATCGCCGAGTTGCGGCGCAGCTGCGAAGCGGGGTCTGAGCCCGCGGCCGAGAAGGCGGTGAACACCTCGTCCAGACCGGAGAAGATCGACTCCGACGTGCTCGGGTCGCCGAACAGCGACTGCGCGTGGTCGAGGAATTCGGCGACCATGGTCGCACGCCCCGTCTCCGAGCTGGCGGAGAGCGACGAGCGCTGCAGGTAGATGTCGGCGGCGCGGCGAATGCGCGCCACTTCGACGCCGGCTCCGGCGCCGTCGATGACGATCGCCTGCTGATCGACCACACGGCGCGTGAACCCCTCGGTGTTCACGTTCGAGATGTTGTCGGACGTGGTGCGCAGGCCCGTCTGGGCCACGCGCATGCCCGACGTGGCGATATTGAAGATGCTGGTGAGCGACATTTGCCCTCCTACCCGGCCAACGTTGCCGGGCGAGTCGGCAGGAACCGCCGGGTCGAGGGGGTCCGGACCGCCTGCGTCACGCGCAAGTCATTGTTTTTCATGGACCCGGTCTCCGAGCGTCGAACGACGTGCCAGAACACAGCGCAAGGGCGGGGCCACCTCGCCGCGGGCTCCCAGGTAGGCCGTTTTTGAGTCGGCAGCTCTTGCCGCCCGGTCGCTTTCGGCCGCGGGCCTCGAGAGTATTTGATGTTTCGGATCAGCGAGTTGAGAGTTGGCGCGGCGGTTGCTTGGAGGCTTTTGAATATTTCGCGCAGCACGCGCGGCTCCATCCCCGCTCGGATACCGGCCGCCATGCACGCGCTCGCGCTCCTTTCCATGATTCAGGCCGTGGCCGTGCCCAGCGGCGGCGCCGCTGCGGGCCCCGGCGAAGGCGCGGCGACGGCTGGCGAAACCGGCCAGCCCGGCAGCTTCGCCGAGGCGCTCGCGGGACTGATGGCTCTGGCCGGCCAGGCGCAGCCTGCGGTCGCCGCGGCCTCCCCTGTCGGCACGCCGGCCGAAGGCGCGGCCACGGTCCCGCAGGCGACGTCGGCGGCAGGGCTCGCCGCCGCGCCCGTGCAGGCCTCGCTGGCGCTGGAGCTCGCGCAGGCCGGGACCGTGACGGGCTCGGCCGAGGCGCCCACCTCCGCGACTACGGGCGCCGTGCCGGCTGCCGCCGACACCGCCCCTCCTGCTGCGGCCACCGCTGACGCGCCCTCCTCGTCTCGACCGGCCTCGGCGACTACGGCTGAAGGCGTGGCCGTTCCGGCGGGCGCTGACTTCGCCAGCGATGAGACGGCTCCCGCCGTCACCTCGATCCAACGGGCCGCCGGCCGGGCGGCCAGCGCCGCAGGGGACGCCGAGCCGCCGCGGGCGACCCCGGCGACCCCGCCCGCGCCGGGCGCCGCCGAGGACCCCGGGCGCGCCGCACGCGCCACTCCGGCCACGCCGTCTTCACATGCGAGCGCGCGAGCCGCGGCCACACCGTCGCGCGTCGCGGCCGGGCCGCAGGCGGAGCAGCCGAGCACCCCGCCGGCCACACCTGCGGTCGTGACGCCGTCGGGCGAAGCGGAGGCCGCAGCGGCGGCCGGCACGACGAGCCGGCGCGCGACCCCGGCCGTTCCCGCGGACGGGGCCTCGGGCCAGGCCGCCTCGGCCGCTCCCGCGCGCGCCGCGCAGCCCTCCGGCGCTGCTTCGGAGGCCGCCCTGCTGGCGGCCTCGCGGACCCAGCCGCCCGCCGGGCCCGCCGCAGTGACCCCGGTCCAGATCTCGGAAGCGCCGGTCGCCGCTCCTCTGGCGGACGCGGCTCTCCAGACGCAACTGCTCGATCAGGACCCCGCCCTTCAGGCTCCTTCGCCTGCGCTGACCGCTCTCGTCGGGGACGTCCAGGACGTCGAGCCCGCCGCCGCGCTGAAGAAGGCGGAGGGCGGCCAGCTCGCCCTCGCCGCCGAGGACGCCGCCACCCCGACGGCCAGGGGCATGGCCACGCCCGGTCAGTCCGACGCCGGCGGCTCCCAGCAGGGCTCCGGCGAAGGCAAGCACGGAGCCGCCGAGTTCCACAAGGCCGAGGCCCATCAAGCCGCCGCCCCCCTAGAGGCTGACGGCGCGCCTGAACCCGCCTTCGAGCTGCTGGCCGGCGAGACGGCCATCCGGCTGGAGGGCACGGCCGACGCACGGCCCGCCGGCGCCGGCCGCGCCACCTCGGAGACGGTGACGAACCTCGCCGCCCAGATGGCCCGGCGCATGGAAGGGCGGAACACCCGCTTCGAGCTCGCGCTGGATCCCGCAGGCCTCGGCTCCGTCCAGGTCAGCGTCGAGATCAACCCGCGTGGCGAACTCACCGCCCACCTCACCTTCGAGCGGGGCGACGCGGCGGCGGAGCTGCGCAGCCGGGCCGCCGAGCTCCAGCGCGCGCTGGAACAGGCCGGCTTCGACCTCTCGAAGGGCGGGCTCAGCTTCGAGCACGGCCCCTCGGGGCGCGGGCACGAGCGCAGCGCCGAGCAGCGCCAGCACGGCCACGGCCGCGCCTTCGCGCAGGCGCTGGAGACCGCTGACGCCGCCGACGCCCTTCCCGCCGGACCCGTCCGGCTCAACCGCGCCCGCTCGGGCGTGGACCTCACCGTCTGACCGGGAGCCGAGCATGCCCACGAGCCTCGACGGATACAGAGCCAACGCGCAGCCCTCCGGCGTGCGCGTCGCGGAGAACGGGGCGGCCACCGGCGCGGGGGCCCGCATCGAGAGCGGCGCCGCACGGCTGGCCGAGAACTTCGAGACCTTCCTGACACTGCTGACCGCGCAGCTGAAGAACCAGGACCCCCTCTCCCCCCTCGACGGCAACCAGTTCACCCAGCAGCTGGTGCAGATGTCGAGCGTCGAGCAGCAGCTGCTCAGCAACGACCTGCTCAAGACGCTGGTGGCCAACACCTCCGGGCGGACCGGCGGCTTCGGCGACCCGGTGGACATGATCGGCAAGATCGTCACGGCCGAGAGCGGCGAAGCGGCGCTGACGCCGGACGGCGCGACCTGGATGTACGAGCTCCCCAAAGGCGCGACGAAGGCGACGCTCGAGGTGAAGAACGCGATCGGGCAAGTCGTCTGGAGCGGCCCGGCGCCCGCGCTGACCAACGGCGTGCGCCACGACTTCACCTGGAACGGGCAGAAGTCGGAGGGCGGAGCCGCGGCCGAGGGCGTCTACACGCTGTCGGTGAAGGCGGAGGATGGCGAAGGCCGGGCGATGATCGGCAAGAGCTTCGTCGAGGGCCTCGTCACCGGCGTGGAGCTGTTCAACGGCTCGGCG
>DASVVG010000208.1:0-1544 GCA_036386655.1 Caulobacteraceae bacterium
GCCCGGAATTCGGGTCCAGCGGCGCCCAGGCGGGGAAGGGGCCCATGGCGTTGACCGGTTACGCGCGCGTCTCTTTTCATCTGCTGTTACTGCCCAGGTAGCCCCTGCAAGAAACTTGTTGACGCGGGACTCGGCATATGAGTCAACCTATCCATGACTCCGGCCGAGGACGCTGCCCACACTGCCCCCTCCCATGAGGCCCCCTCCCATGAGGCCCCCTCCCATGAGGCCGCCACCCCGGCGGCGCTGGCGGAGGAGAATGGGCAGCTTCGGGCCGAGAACGCGGCGCTCCAGGAGACCATCGCGGTGTTGCTGGCGCGGGTGGCGGAGTTGGAGCGTCGGCTGGGTCTGAACAGCTCCAACAGCGGCAGGCCGCCGACGGGCTGCACAAGCCCAAGCGGGAGCCGCGCACGCGCAGTCTGCGCGAGCGGTCCGGCAAACCGCCGGGCGGGCAGACGGGCCACACGGGCGAGACGCTGCGGCAGGTCGATGCGCCGGGCGACACGGTCGAGCACTACCCTGAAGCCTGCTCGGCCTGCGGGTCGGCGCTGAGTGGGATGATGTCCACCGGCTACGGCGCCCGCCAGGTGTTCGACCTGCCCGAGCCGCTGCCTCTGGCTGTAACGGAGCACCGGGCGCACACCTGCCGGTGCGGGCACTGCGGGCGGCTGACGCGGGCCGATTTTCCCGATGGGGTCACGGCGCCGGTGCAGTATGGCCCGCGGATTGCGGCAGTCGTGGTCTACTTGCTCCACTACCAGCTTCTGCCCGAGGACCGGCTGGCCGAGGCGATGGCCGACCTGTTCGGCGTCCGGCTGGTGGCCGCGACCATCGCCCGGATGAGCCGGACCTGCGCCGGGCGCGCCCAAGGGTTCGCCGACACCGTAGGCGCGCTGGTCAAGGCCGCGGCGGTTAAGCACCTGGACGAGACCGGCTTCCGGATCGGCGGCCGGACGCAATGGCTGCACATCGCCTGCACCGCGTGGCTGACCTTCTATCGCATCTCGCCCCAGCGCGGCAGCCTGCTGTCGGCCGTTGTGGGCATCGTCGTGCATGACCACTGGAAGCCCTACTACACGATGGAAGGGGTGCTGCATGCCTTGTGCAACGCCCATCACCTGCGCGAACTCCAGGCGCTGGTCGACATCGAGAAGGAAGAGTGGGCGCGCAAGATGCAGCGTTTGCTGCGCCGCGCCTGTCATGCCACCCATCTCGCCCGGGACCGCGGCGTGCCGCTCGACCCCTGCCTTGTCGACCAATTCCGGCGCCGCTATGACATCATCGTCACCGAGGGGCTCGCGTTCCACCAGAACCAGCCGCCGCTGGCCACACCGCCAACCAACGGCGGCCGCAAGCGACGGGGGCGACCGCCACGACGCACCGGCCATAATCTCCTCCTGCGCCTCAGCACCCGCAAGGACGACGTGCTGCGCTTCCTGGACGATCCCACCGTGCCCTTCACCAACAATCAGGCCGAGCGCGACGGGCGCATGATGAAGGTCAGGCAGAAAATCTCCGGCGGCTTCCGGTCGCAGGAAGGGGCT
>DASVVG010000209.1:0-1855 GCA_036386655.1 Caulobacteraceae bacterium
CTAGCGCCGTGCTCGCACCGTCCAGGACGCTGCGCGCCGGCGCTCCGCGCCGGGGCCGCGGCGCGGCCTCCTGGACTGCGCTTGCGCGCGGCGCTCCGCCGATCGGCAGGTCGGGACGGAAGGATGTCGGCTGCAGTCGAACCGAAGGATGAGGTTTGGGTCAGGCTGCCGCCGGCTTGCCGTGATTGGGGTCGAACCGGACCTGCCGCCGTAGCAGAACGCAGGCGACCCCGAGCAGCCGGTCGGCGACGCCGCGCAGGGCGCGGCCGTAGGAGTGGCCACGCGCCCGCAAAGCCTCGTAGCGGCTGCGGCTCTTTGGGTCATGCACGATGGCGACGCGGGCCCAGTGGAACACCGCTTGGCGGAGCCGGGCTTGGGCGGCGTAGCGCATGACGACGATGCAAGTCTTGCCGCTGCGCTTGGTCACCGGCGCCACGCCCGAGAGGGTCCGGAGGGCGGCGTGATCCCTGCGCGCGAGCGGATCGCCTGCCTCGGTGAGCAGGGTGGCGAGTATGATGGTGCCGACCCCGGGCAGGGAGCGGAGGATCGCGGCATCGCACGGATCGTGCGGCGCCGCAGCCGCATCCTGGCTCAGCTCAGCGCAGAGTTCGTCGAGCTTTTGTTCGGCCTGGTGAAACTCGGTGTTGGCCAGGCGCAGCCGAGCCACCAGGGAGCGTAGGTGCAGGACGGCGGCCTCGGTGACGCCGGCGGCCGCCGTGATGGCAGGCTGACGCAGCACATCGAGCACGCACGCGGCATCAAGCCGGCGGATGCGGTGCCGGCCGAGCAGCCTGGCGACGGTTGCCTCGCGCAGGCGTGCCGCCTTGGCCGGGGTCGGGGCCATGGTCCAGAGCGCCAGGATCCATTCGGCCGTGACGTCCTCGCCCAGCTCGAGCAGCTGCGGGTAGTAGCGCCAGAGCTGTTGGCGGACGCGGTTGGCCAGGCGCACGCGCTCTTGCTGCAGCTCCTCGGCGAGGCGCGACCACTCGCGCAGCTCGACCACGCGCGGGTCACCGGCGGTGACCTGCCGGAACAGGTGCGGGTCGGTGCGCAGGCCGGCAGCCGCGACCCGGGCGTCGCGCCGGTCGTCCTTGGCCCCGGCGACGCTGAAGCGGTCGCGCAAGCGGTCGAGCTGCTTGGGGTTGATCGCGTGCACGGCAAAGCCGCGGTCCAGCAGGGCATCGACCACCGGCCCATGCGGCACTTCGATCGCCACCGCGACGGCGTCGGCGTTGCCGGCCACCGACACCAGCCAGTCGCAGAGGGCCACCAAGCCTGCGCCGTCGTGCCGGAATGCCCGCTCGCCGACCACCGTGCCGGCCTCGTCGAGCAGGCAGACCTGGTGCCTCTCTGACCCCCAGTCGACACCGGCGAACCAGCGCCTTGTCACATTCGTCATGGTCCTTGTCCTCCCGTGTCACCCCACCGTATTCACGGTGACGGCGCGCTGAGCGGGCTCTTGCGTGAGATGCGTTTGTGATTCAGGCATCTGCATTGCGATGTCAACGAGAGCCGAGCCGCCCATGGGTGAAACGCCATCGACCTTCGATCCGAGCTTCAATGCGAGCGTGGTGATCGAGGCACGTGTCGAGCGCCTGACCAGCGACGCGGGGGCGGTGATCATCCGCGAGATGATGGAGCGCAGCGGCATTATCGAGTGGCTGACAGAGCGGCTGCACGATCCACGGCAGCCGCACCTGCTGACCTATCCCTTGGCTGACCTGCTGCGCACCATGCTGCTGCTGTTCGCGCAGGGCTGGCGCGACCAGGACGACGCCGATGCGCTGCGGCTCGATCCTGCACTGCGGCTGGCGGCGGCCGGGACGCGCGGCACCACGCCGCTGGCGGAGGGGGC
>DASVVG010000210.1:0-6638 GCA_036386655.1 Caulobacteraceae bacterium
CTAGCCGCTGATCGTCGAGGCGGTCGTCGGCCGGGCCATCTCGGTGGGGCCGCCGTACTTCAACCTCACCTTCGGCCCGATCATGGCCGTCGCGCTCGTCGTGCTGCCGCTGGGTCCGCTGCTGGCCTGGAAGCGCGGCGACGCGCTCGGCGCCCTGCAGCGCCTGTGGACCGCGGCGGCGGCCGCGCTGGCGGCTGGCCTGGCGGCACTACTGCTGGTCAGGCCGGGCGGGGCTCTGGCGGCGGCCGGCGCGACCCTGGGCGTATGGCTGATCGGCGGCGCGCTGGCGGAGGCCGCCGAGCGCATCAGGCTGGGACGGGCCTCCCTCGCGGAGACCGGCCGGCGGGCGGCCGGGCTGCCCCGCGGGGCCTGGGGCACGACCCTGGCGCACCTGGGCGTAGGCGTCTTCGTGCTCGGCGCCTGCGTCGAGACCGCCGGCAAGTCGGAAGCCGCCCGCGTCCTAGCACCGGGAGGCCGGCTGGAGGTCGGCGGATACGTGCTGACCCTGCAGGAGGTGCGTGCGGAGGAGGGCCCTAACTATTTCGCTGAGCGGGCGATCATCGCGGTGGTGCAGGGCAGCCGACCGGTTTGCACGGTGCGGCCGCAGCGGCGGCTGTACCCCGCGGCGGGCCAGACGACATCGGAGGTGGCGCTCTGCACCGCGGGCCTCAGCGACGTCTACGTCGTGCTGGGGGAACGGCGGGAGCAGGGCTGGCTGGTGCGGGCTTACTGGAACCCGCTGGCGAAGCTGATCTTCCTGGGCCCCCTGCTCATCGCCATCGGCGGGCTGCTGTCCCTGTCCGACCGGCGGTTGCGCATCGGGGCGCCCGGCCGGGCCCGGCGCCCCGTGCAGACGGCTCCTGCCGAATGAGGCGTTGGCTCGCGGCGCTGGCGGCGGTCGGCTGCATGGCCGCAGCGTCGGATCCGGTGGAGCGGCTGCCCGATGCGGCACAGGAGAGCCGCGCCCGCGCCCTGTTCGGGGAGATCCGCTGCGTCGTCTGCCAAAACGAGACGATCGACGGCTCGGAGGCCGAACTGGCCGCCGACCTGCGCCGGCTGGTGCGCGAGCAGGTGCGGGCGGGCCGGACCGACGCCGAGATCAAGCGGGTGCTGGTCGACCGCTACGGAGAGTTCGTGCTCTTCCGCCCCGCCTTCTCCCCCGGGAACGCGGCCTTATGGTTGACGCCTTTCCTGCTTCTCGTGGGCGGCGCGGGGGTGGTCATGCTGCGCCGCCGCAGGGTCCCGGAGGCGGCCGCGCCGCTCACCGCCGAGGAGGAACGCGAGTTGCAGTTCGTGCTGGAGCGGGGTCCGGAACCCGATGACCGAAACGTAACTTGAGACTTGTCAGCGGGTCGTATCATTCGCACCTAGCTGGGGAAGACGAAGCAGGGCCGGCGGACGCGACGGCCCCTCATGAACGGTGCAGGATCTGATGATCGTGAAATCCAAGGGCTTCCTGGCTGGCGCGGCGGTCGGCGCCGTGGGCGCGGCGGCGGCCGCAGCCCTGGCCGCGGCTGAGCTCTCTCCGCAGTCCTCCAACCGAGCGGCGCCGGAAGAAGCGCGCCTGATCCGGACGCAGAACCTCGCTCCGGTGTTCGCGCCGCCTCCCGGCGCGCCGCTGTCGTTCGCCGACATCGTGCAGCGGGTCTCGCCCGCGGTGGTCTCGCTCGAAGTGCGCGGGCGGGCCCCGGGCCGGAGCATCAACATCCCGGGCTTCGGGAATTTCCCCTTCAATATCGTCCCGCGCGATCCCGACGCGGCCCCGACCAACCCGGACGGCCGTCCCGGCGACGACGACGGCGACCGCAATCCGGAGACCCAGGCGTCCGGCTCCGGCTTCTTCATCTCCGCCGACGGCTACATCGTCACCAACAACCACGTCGTCGAGAACGCGCGTGAGATCACCGTCACCCTGAGCGACCAGCGCGAGCTGACCGCGCGGGTGGTCGGCCGTGATGAAGACACCGATCTCGCGGTGCTCAAGGTCGAGGGCCGGAACTTCCCGTACGTGAGCTTCGCCACCAATGCGACGCCGCGCGTGGGCGACTGGGTGATCGCCGTCGGCAATCCCTTCCAGCTCGGCAACACCGCCACCGCCGGCATCGTGTCCGCCTACGGCCGGGACATCGGCGACACATTCGTCGACTACTTGCAGATCGACGCGCCCATCAACCGGGGCAACTCGGGCGGTCCGACGTTCGACATCTACGGCCGGGTTATCGGCGTGAACACCGCCATCTTCTCGCAAACCGGCGGCTCGGTCGGCATCGGCTTCGCCATCCCCGCCGAGCTCGCGGACCAGATCACGCGCCAGCTGATCAGCGGCGGCAAGATCACCCGCGGGTATCTTGGCGTCGGGATCAGCAACGTCACGCGCGAGATCGCGGAGACGCAGGGCCTGCGCGAGGCCCGGGGCGCCCTCGTGGGGGAGGTGACGCCGGGCGGCCCGTCCGCACGCGCCGGCCTGCAGGAGGGCGACATCGTCCTGCGGGTGAACGGCGAGGCGATCCAGGACGCCAACGACCTGACCCGCCGCGTCGCCGCGGCGCGGGAGGGCCAGACGATCCGGCTCGAGGTGCTGCGCGGCAACCAGACCCGCACGTTCAACGTGGTCTCCGGCACGCGGCCGACCCAGGCGGAGCTCGACGCTCGCCAGCGTGGCGAGCAAGGCGGGGGCGCCGCGCCGAGCGCGCCGGCGCAGCCGCGCGGACCGGTGGTGCTCGGGATGAACATCGCCGCCCTCGACGAAGCGAGCCGCCGCGCCTATGGCGTGGGCGCGACCGTGCGGGGCGTCGTGGTGGAGCGGGTGGCGCCGGAGACGGACGCCTCCGACAAGGGCCTGCGCCGCGGCGACGTGATCTTCCGCATCAACGACCGCGACGTGGCCACGCCCGCCGACGTGCAGGCGGCGGTGGAAGCGGCCCGCCGGCTGAACCGCACCGCCGTGCTGGTGTGGGTCAACCGCAACGGGCAGACGGCGCCGGTGCCGATCCGCTTGCAGCCGCGCTCCGGCTGAGCGTATCCGTAGAGGCGAGGGGGCGGCTTTGCGGATCCTGATCATCGAAGACGACGTCGAGGCGTCGGACGCCATGTGCCGCGGCCTCTCCGAGGCCGGGCACGAGTGCGCCACCGCAGCCGACGGCGTGGAGGGCCTCGAGGCCGCGCGCGACGGCGAATACGACGTGCTGGTGGTCGACCGGATGATGCCCCGCATGGACGGCGTCACGGCGGTGGAGACCCTCCGCCGTGAAGGCGACCAGACCCCAGTCCTGTTCCTCAGCGCGCTCGGCGAGATCGAGGACCGCGTCGCGGGCCTCAAGGCGGGCGGCGACGACTACCTCGTGAAGCCCTATGCGCTGGCGGAACTGGTGGCGCGGGTCGACGCGCTCGCGCGCCGGCGCGAGACCGGGTCGGTCAACACGGTGCTGCGCGTCGGCGAGCTGGAGATGGACCTGATCGGCCGCACCGTGCACCGCGCCGGCAAGGAGATCGACCTGCAGCCGCGCGAGTTCCAGCTGCTCGAGTTCCTGATGCGCCACGCGGGGCAGTCGGTGACCCGCACCATGTTGCTGGAGAAGGTCTGGGAGTACCACTTCGACCCGCAGACCAACGTGATCGACGTGCACATCTCCCGCCTCCGCTCGAAGATCGACAAGGGCTTCGAGAAGGCGATGCTGCAGACCGTGCGCGGGGCCGGGTACCGGCTGGAAGCCTGACGCGCGATGCGCGTCCCGGCGCTCCTCCGCACCACCTCGTTCCGATTGACTCTGGTGTTCCTGGCGCTGTTCGCCGCCGGGGCCGGAGCGCTGCTGTTCTACATATACGTCGCCACCGCCGGGCAGATCATCCGGCGCGCCGAGGCGGAGGTCACGCGCGAGCTGCGCACGCTCGAGCGGAGCTACGACCGCGGCGGCTTCGACGCCGTGAACCAGGCGGTGATCGAACGGACGCTGGCTGACCAGCGCTACGTCGCGCTGCTCCTGGCGCCCGATGGGCGCAAGATCAGCGGCACGCTGGAGGTCACGCCGGCCGACCCGCCCACAGAGGTCGACGAGTGGGTGGACTTCCGCATCCAGGACCTGGCGCCGGACGGCCGGCCGATCCGCCGCTCGGCGATCGGCAAGCAGGTGCGGCTGCCCGGGGGGGAGCTGCTCTTCGTCGGCGAAGAGATCGCGGAGGAACAGCAGTACGTCATGCGCATCGTGCGCGCGCTGTGGGGCGCCGGCGCGCTGGTGCTGGTGCTCGCGCTGGTCGGCGGACTGCTGCTCAGCCGTCGCGCGAGCCGCTACATGGCGGGCCTGACCAGCGCCGTCACCGCGGTCCGCAACGGTGACCTGCAGGCGCGTGCCCCGTTGCGCGGCACCCACGACGAGTACGACGAGCTCGCCGAGGGCATGAACGACATGCTCGACCGGATCGAGCGGCTGATGGGCGGCCTGCGTCACGCCGGAGACGCGATTGCGCACGACCTGCGCTCACCGCTCACGCGGCTCCGGACGCGGCTGGAAGTGGCCATGCTGGAAGTTGAGGCCGGCCGCGGCGATCCGACCGCCGCGCTCGAGCAAGCGCTCGAAGACGCGGAGCATTTGCTCAAGACGTTCAACGCCGTGCTGTCGATCTCTCGCCTCCAGGCCGCGGGGCAGGCGCCCGACCCGGTTCTGTTCGACGCCGGTGAACTCGTCAGCGACATGAGCGAGCTCTACGAGCCCTTCTGCGAGGAGAAGGGCATCGACTACTCGGCCGAGATCGCGCCCGACCTGCAGGTTCGTGGCAACCGCGAGTTCCTGGCGCAGGCGGTGGCGAACCTGATCGACAACGCGGTGAAGTACACGCCGGAAGGCGGCGCGGTGAAGCTGCGGGCGCGCAGGCGCTCGTCGGGCGAAGTAGAGTTCTCCGTCACCGACACCGGGCCCGGCGTGCCGGAGGAGGACCGCGGCCGCATCGCGCAACGCTTCGTGCGGCTCGAGAACAGCCGCAACGCGCCCGGCGCAGGCCTGGGCCTGTCGCTCGTTGCCGCGGTGGCGGAAGCACACGGCGGCCGGCTGGACATCAGCGAGGGGCCGGGCAAGGTCGGCGCCTTCGGCCCGGGCCTTCGCGCCGCCGTCGTGATTCCAGGCGTGGCTTGAAGCGGCGGCGCTCCGGCGGTTGATGGCCCCATGAGCGGCCGGCTGTTCAGTCTGATCGCCCCCTGCGGGCCCGTGGTCGATGCGGCCGCGGCCGAGCGCACGCGCGAAGCGGCGGCGCGCTCCGCTGCGGAAGGCGGCTGGGCCGAGGCGCTGGAAGCGGCATGGCCGGCGCTAGCTTCCGTGTTCGGAGGGTCGCCCTATCTGGCCGGCTTGGCGCGGAGGCGACCCGCGTCGCTGGGAGAGGCGCTGAGCACGTCGCCGGCGGAGCGGCTGGAGCAGATCCTGGCCGAAGCGCATGGCGCGGCGGCCACGCCGGACGAGGCCGGAGCCCGGCTGCGCGCGCTGAAGGCCGACGCCCACCTCGTCATCGCCCTGGCCGATCTCGGCGGAGTCTGGACGCTCGACCAGGTGACCGGCGCGATGACGGCGTTCGCCGACGCCGCGTTGCAGGCCGCGCTCGCCGCTGCGGCCCGAGCCGAGGCCGCCCGAGGACGCCTGCTCGAGCCCACGGACGCCGCGAACCCTGTCCCAGGTCTCTTCGTGCTCGCCATGGGCAAGCACGGCGCGCACGAGCTGAACTACTCAAGCGACATCGACATCTCCTTCTTCTTCGAACCGGACCTGTTCCCCGCCGATGCCTCCGTCGCGGTGCGGCTGGCGCAGCGGGTGTCGAGCCTGCTCGGCGAGCGTACGGCCGAAGGATATGTGTTCCGCACAGACCTGAGGCTGCGCCCGGATCCGGGAGCGACCCCGGTGGCGGTCCCGGTGCCGGCGGCGCTCACCTACTACGAGACGGTCGGCCAGAACTGGGAGCGCGCGGCCTTCATCAAGGCCCGCGTCGCGGCCGGCGACCCAGAGCAGGGCGCAGCCTTCCTGGAGGCGCTGCGGCCCTTCGTGTGGCGGCGCACCCTCGACCACGCGGCCATCGCCGACATCCAGTCGATCAAGCGGCAGATCCATGCGCACAAGGCCGACGACCGTCTGCGGGCGGCTGGACACGACCTGAAGCTGGGGCGCGGCGGCATCCGTGAGATCGAGTTCTTCGCCCAGACCCAGCAGCTGATCTTCGGCGGTCGCAACCCGGCGCTGCAGTCACGGCGCACCGTCGAAGCGCTCCGCGCCCTGGCCGACGCCGATCACGTGAACACGGGAACGGCGGAGGAGCTGACCGAGGCCTACGAGCGGCTGCGCGGCTGGGAGCACCGCGTGCAGATGCTGCACGACGAGCAGACGCACCGCTTGCCCGAGCCGGACGCCGAGCGCAGGCGCGTCGCAGCCCTCTCCGGACATGGCACGCTCAAGCGCTTCGACGCCGCGGTCGCGCGGACTCTGCGGCTGGTGAACCTTCGCTACGCGGAACTCTTCGCAGACGAGGAGCCGCTGTCGTCGCCGTTCGGAAGCCTCGTCTTCACCGGGGTCGAGAACGACCCGGAGACGTTGGCCACGCTCGAGCGGATGGGCTTCAGCCGGGCAGCGCAGGTGTCCGACCTGATCCGCGGCTGGCACCACGGG
>DASVVG010000211.1:0-1796 GCA_036386655.1 Caulobacteraceae bacterium
CCGACCGCGATGACCGGCACACGACAGGGTCGCCGCCCGACGTCAACTTCGGGGAAGTTGCTGCCCGGACCGCGCCCCGAGCCGCAACACCCCCGAAGTTGCTGACCGCGGTCAGGCGGGCGGCAGCGCGCGGTCCCGGAAGGAGGGGCACTAGCCTCGACTCCGCCAGGAGGGCTCGCCTAGTGGCCGATGGCGGCGGTCTTGAAAACCGCTATGGGGTAACACCCATCGTGGGTTCGAATCCCACGCCCTCCGCTTGTGAACTGCGGTTTTGTCGGCCCTGAACGGCTAAGAACGCTGGCGAACATTGCCAGGAGACGCCCATGTGCCCGCTACGTGCCCGTACGGTTCGGCATCGTGCCCGCCGCAAGCCGCCCCAAGCGCTCCGCAACCTGGGCGTCGCGCCGCTCAGCCGCGTGCTGGTAGATCATCGCGGCTCGCGACGACGAGTGACCTGCTCGCCGCATGACTTCGGCCAGGGTCGCCCCGCTCTGCGCCGCCAGAGTGAGGCCGGCATGCCGCAGGTCGTGCAGATGAACGTCGGGCAGGCCGGCTGCTCGCCGGGACGTGCTCCAGGCGGCATGGACGTGATGGGCGCGGAGGGCTCTCCCGTCTCTGCGCACGAACACCCGAGCCGTTGGCAGCGCCGGGGAGCGGGTCCTCAGGTGTTTGGCCAGTGCCGCGACCCCCTGCGGTGGGAGGTGGACGACGCGTTGGCTCCCTACCTTCGGTGGGCTCTCCACGGGGCCGGCGTCCGTCTCCACGACCTGCCGCTGCACGGTCACGGTGCCGTCGTCCATGTCGATGTCGCCGATGCGGAGAGCCAGCAGCTCGCCGAGGCGCAGGTGAGCCCAGAAGGCCAGGTCGACGAGGCCCCGGAGGTTCTCCGGCATGTTGGCGGATAGGTGCTGCACCTGGTCGAGGTCCAGCAGCGGTCGCTCGTCGCTGTGGGCCTGGCCCGCACCCGTGATCCGGCAGGGATTCCGGGGGAGCGCGTCATCGGCAACGGCCGTGGCCAGGACGGCGTGGAGGAGGGCGTAGGCCTGTCTGGTCGCGGTCAGGCCGGTGGCTGCGCTGGTCTCGGCGTGCCATCGCCGCACGGCGGCCGGGGTGATGCGGTCGAGCGGCAGGCTCCCCAGCGCGGGGAGCACCCAGCGGTCGAGGGAGTGCTGGTAGGTCTCCCGAGTTCGCACGGCCAGGCGACGACCTCGAACGGTCCGCTCTGCCAGCCACGCCTGGCTGTACTCGCGGAGCGTGACGCCGCTGCGCAACGGGTCGAGCCAGACGCCGCGACCCATGTCGACCTCCACCGCGGCCAGGAAGCGTACTGCGTCGGTCTTGGTGGCGAATGTGCTCGGTGCTGCCCGGTCTCGGCCGTCCGGGCCCGGGTAGCGGGCCTGCCACCGGCCGGAGGGCAGCTTGCGCACGCGACCGAAACGCCGTCTACCGCCGCTTGCTGGCATACCCCCACCTTGGCCGCCTTCGGCTCAGCAGGGAACTCCTCTGTGGACGCACGGTCGACGCCCTAACGGCAGGGCACCCGGCCGGCCGCCACAAAGGCGTCTAACGCGCACCGCTCGAGACGCACGTGCTTGCCGAGCTTGACGTAGGGGATCCGCCGTTCGCTGATGAGGCGGCGGACGAAGCGCTGCCCGGTGCCCAGGCAATCGGCAGCCTGGTCGATGGTGAGCAGCTGAGGGGAGTCGACGAGGGGCGCGTGCCCGCAGGCGGCCGCCGGTGGCGTTGCTGCTCCAGAAGTCGTCCGAGCCACGGTCAGATGCCTCCTGCATCCCGGT
>DASVVG010000212.1:0-5426 GCA_036386655.1 Caulobacteraceae bacterium
GCTTTGAACCGGGAGGGCGCGCGGCTACTGCTGCCGTTTCAGCCCCGTAGGGCGCGGACCGTCAAGGGCCATGGAAGAGCGAACGCGTCTGATCCGCCAGGCGACCCGCCGCACCGGCGCCGCGGCCCGGCCACTGAACCCGCCCATGGAGCGGGCGACGACGCTGCTGATGCCCGACGCCGCGGCGCTCTACGACGCCGAGCGCGGGCCGCTCTACGGCATCGACGGCCTGGGCGTGCACGCCGCGTTGCGCGAAGCGCTGGCGGAACTGGAGGGCGCGTCCGAGGTGGCGCTCCTCCCGACCGGCCTCGCGGCTGTGGCGGTCGCCGTGATGGCGGCGGCGGGCGCGGGGGACGAAGTGCTGGCGGCGGACGCCCTGTACGGACCGACCCGCCGGTTGCTGGACCGGACCCTGAAGCGGTTCGGCATCGCGGTGCGGTACTACCCGCCCCGCGCGTCCGCCGAGGAGGTGCTCGCGCTAGCGGGCGAGCGGACGCGGCTGATCCTGCTTGAGTCGCCGGGGTCGCTGACGTTCGAGGTGCAGGACGTGCCGGCGATCGCGGGGCTGGCCCGAGAGCGCGGGATCGCCACGCTCGCCGACAACAGCTGGGCGGCGGGGGTGTTCTTCAAGCCGCTGACCCGCGGGGTGGACCTCAGCGTTCAGGCGCTGAGCAAATACGCCGGCGGGGCCGCGGACGTATTCATGGGATCGGTCGCCACGAGCGACGCCGCGACGGCGCGCCGGGTGCGGGGGGTGGTCGAAGACATGGGCTGGTACGTCTCGCCGGATGACGCGTACCTGATGCTGCGCGGCGTTCGCACGTTGCCGGTGCGCCTACGGGAGCACGAGCGCTCGGCGCTGCAGGTGGCGCGCTGGCTCGAGGCGCAGCCGGAGGTCGCGGCAGTGCTGCATCCCGCCCTCCCCTCCTCGCCAGACCACGCGCTGTGGCGGCGGGACTTCACCGGCTCGAGCGGGCTGTTCGGGGTGGTGCTCCGGCCCGGTCGCACCGGGGCGGCCGAGGCGGTGCTCGACACGCTGGAGCTGTTCGGGCTCGGGTTCTCGTGGGGCGGCTACGAGAGCCTGGCGATCGTCTCGCGGCCCGGCGTCCGGACGCACGGAAGCGGGCCCGAAGGCCCGCTCCTGCGGCTTCACGTCGGCCTGGAGGCGCCGGAAGACCTGATCGCGGACCTCCGGCGGGGACTGGACGTCTACGCCCGCGCCTAGCCCGGCGGCGGCGGCGGCGGGGGATCGTCGGGCTTCTCGAGCCGCGGGGTGCCGGGCAGCACGGGGGCGTGGATGCCGGGTCGCAGCTTCAGGCGACCGTTGCCACGCATGTCGAGGGTGTTGACCACCATCCCGCCCAGGAAGCCTTCGCCGCCGCCGCTGATCATCATGTGCTGCGACGGCAGGTACATCAGGCCGTCCACGTCGACGTCGCCGCCGCCGATGACGACCGAGGACTGCCCCTGCTGGCCGTTGGGAGCCTGGGCCACGATGAAGCCGGTCCACGGGCCGCTCGTCGGCGCCTTCAGCTTCAGGTCAGCCCCGGCGCGGGTCTCGACGAACCCGCCCTGGCCGACCAGTACGAAGGTGACGCCCGCAGGCGCGTTCAGGGTCGATTGCGAGGCGAGCTTCAGCGGCCCGTCCTTCAGGACGTACACGCCCGGCGAAAGGTCGGCGACGGCGCCGCTCCCCAGCACCAGGCCGCCGCAGTAGACGCCCGGCTGGAGCGACTCGGAGCCCTTCTTGAGCTCGAGATTGGTGTGGTCACAGTGCGCCGGCCGCGGCCAGGGCAGCTGGTCCGCGTACGGATCGGCCAGCAGCGGCTGCTGGTACCTCGGCGCGGGCGTGAACCCGCGCAAGGCGCCGCCGCGCCCGACCACCAGGGTCCGGAGCATGTGCACGCGGGCCGCACCGCCGCCGCTGAGCGCGCGGGCGGAAGCCGAGTTCACCTGCGCTGCGCAGTCCTCGGCGGCGACGACGGAGGAGCCGCCGACGCTCCAGGAGCCGGCCTTGGCCGGGTCGAGCACCAGCAGGCACACCGGCGCGTCCGGCTCCTCGATGGCCGTCGCCACGGCGCTGACCTGGCCGAACAGGCCGACCTTGTGGGAGAGGCGCACGGTGACCGCCGGGGGATCCTCCGGGAAGCTGACGTCGGCCTGGGCCCCCGTGGCGTCGGGCGCCTGCTCGTCCATCAGCGAGAGCGCCAGGGCTTCCGCCCCGGCAGCGAGCGCGACCTTGTCCTGCTCGCCGCGCGCGTCGGCGCGGGCGGTGCGCAGCGCGGTGGCGTCAGCGAGATCCTGTAGCGCGGTCGCAGCCGCGGTGACCCGGCTCATCTCGACGGCGGCGGCGGTGGCGCCCGCCACCCCCAGCAGCGCGAAGGCGGCGATCACCGAGGTCGAGCCGCGGGCGTCGGTCCAGTTCATGGGAGTCCCCTGCCAGCGTATGGCGTGCGGGACTATGACCGCTGCGGCTTGAAGCTTCGTTGAAACCCTTGGTTAATCCGCTGGTTACGCTGGCGACCCCGGCAGGGCTCGAACCTGCAACCGTCCGCTTAGAAGGCGGATGCTCTATCCAGTTGAGCTACGGGGTCCGCGAGCGGGGGCCGCGCGGCCTCAGTGGGTCCAGGGTTCTCTGCGCTGGAACGCGAAGTTGTCGGCGTAAGCCTTTATGATCCGGCGCTGCGGTTTGTCGGGAATCAGCTGGAACGGGATGCCGTGCGTCTCGCAATACGCGACCGCGTCCTCGCTGGAGTCGAAGTGCAGGACGACCTGGCTCTGGGCGTCGTCCGAGCTCGGCCAGCCCATCAGGTGCTCCGGAACCGCTGCGGTTTTGCGGTCGAATTCCAGCGTCCAGGTCTGCGACTTTGCCTTGCCGGACTGCATGGTGGTCTTCACCGGCTTGTAGATGCGCGCGAGCATGAACTCCTCCGGCCTGCCGCTCGGGTGGTCGGGGCGGCAGGATTCGAACCTGCGACCCTCTGCTCCCAAAGCAGATGCGCTACCAGGCTGCGCCACACCCCGCGGGTCCGAGCGCGGCCCTCATGCCACGGGGCTACTGCGAGGGGAAGATGCGGTGTCTGACGAGGTCGCCCGGCGCGATGCCGAGCCGCTCGGAGAGGCCGCCGTTGATCTCCAGCACCGCCTTCACGGGGCCGCCCGAGGGCACCAGCGCCTCGGACAGCGGCGTGGTGCTGCGCGCGATGGAGTGGATGCGTCCGTCAGCCCGGATGTAGATGATGTCGAGCGGGATGTAGGTGTTGCGCATCCAGAAGCCCTGCTCGGTCTCTCCCGGGAAGTCGAAGATCATCCCGCGGTCGACCGGCATCGAGCCGCGCCACATCAGCCCCTGCTCGCGCTCGGCCGGAGTGTCGGCGAGCTCCACCTGGAAGCGGACGGGGCCGGCGGCGGTCACGATCTCCAGCGGCTCGACCGGCCCGGGCGTGACGCGCGGGGCGTCCGGGGGCAGCGGGACGCCGCGTTCGGGCGCGCTCGCCGGGAGCACGGGAGGGCCCGCCGGAGCCGCCGCTACGGGAGGCGCGGGATCCACCGGATCAGCCGCGGGCGTGGTTTCGCGCGCGCAGGCTGCGGCGAGCAGCAGGGCGCCGAGCGGGATAAGCCTGGACATACGCATGAACCGTCGGGTCACCCCGGCTGAGGGCATTCGATCTCGGCCACGACGAGGCCCTTGGGCCCGTCGGCGAAGCGCACCATCACCTCGTCTCCGGGCTGGAGATCCTCCAGGCCGCAGCGGCGCAGCGTTTCGATGTGCACGAAGATGTCCCCGGGCTCGCCTTCGCGGACCACGAAGCCGTAGCCCTTGGTGCGGTTGAACCACTTCACCTTGGCGCGCTCCAGCGGCCCGCGGGCCGCGGGCGGACGCCGGGGAGCCCGGTCGAAGCCGCCGCGGGCCTGGCCGTCGCCGCCCCTGTTGTAGCCGTCGCCGCCGCTGCCGAAGCCGCCGCCGTTGCGCGCGAAGCCGTCGCCGCCCCGGGCGAACCCGCCGCCGGCGAAGCCGCCGCTGCGTTCACGACGGAAACCGTCCACGCCGCGGCCGTCGAGGCCGCGGCTCGGCCGCTCGCCCGGAGGCGGCGCCGAGGACTCGTCGATCTCCTCGATGTGGGTGACCTGCCAGCCCTTCGGCCTGCGCGCGACCTCGCACACGATCGTGGCGCCCTCGAGCGCGCTTTCGCGGCCGGTGTCGCGCAGGCTGGTGACGTGCAGCAGCACGTCCTTCATCCCGGTCTTGCTCGGATCGTCGGGCACGATGAAGCCGTATCCCTTGCCAGGATCGAACCACTTCACTTTGCCGCTGATACGCACATTCTCGTCGTGTGAACCGACGGAATCGAAGTCGTAACTAGACATGCACGCCCCCGTCGCCCGGCGGCCCTCCCCGGCCGAGCTCGCTCGCTGGATAACACGATATGTTGAACCCGTCGCTTCGAAAAGCGGCGAACGGGCCATAAAGGTTAACGAAGGCTAAAGGCGGCGCGGCGTGGCAGGCCCTAGGGGAATCGAACCCCTCTTTCCAGAATGAAAATCTGGCGTCCTAACCGATAGACGAAGGGCCCGCGGCGCGGACCGGCGATATAGCGGCCCCGCCCGAGGCGTGCAAGCGCGTGGACTTAGGCGCACAGCCTTGGATCGGCGGCGTCCTCGATCTCCAGCTCGACCCCTTCGCGTCCCTGCCAGTCGTCGGGTTTCAGCCGCCCGACGAGGTGAAGCGCGCCGTCGCGGGCGAGGATCCGCTGGCCGAGTTCGGTGTCGCCGGAGCGCCAGGCGACGGCCCGCAGCGTCGCGCCGCTGGCGTCGGTGACGGTGCAGCGCACGTGGCCCCCCTTCACAGCGGCGGCGTGGGTGATCTGGACCGAGGGCGCGGCGAACAGCGGCTCGGGCGCGCCGGGGCCGAAGGGCTGCAGCCGCTGAAAATCGCGCCACAGCTCCCGGCACGCGGCACGGGCGCTGATCACGGCGTCGACCTCCACCGCGTCATGCGCGGCGGCGGTTTCCGCTTCGACCGACAGGCGGTCGCACAGGAACAGTTCGAGCGCCGGCAAGTCACGCTCGCGCACCGTCAGCCCCGCCGCCATGGCGTGGCCACCGCCGGCGAGCAGCAGGCCCGCGTCGTAGGCCGCCTGGACCCCGCGGCCGAGGTTCATCCCGGGCTGCGAGCGGCCGGAGCCCTTGCCGATCCCGGCCGCGGGGTCGAGCCCGACAACGATGACGGGCTTGCGGAAGCGCTCGCGCAGTCGGCCGGCGACGATGCCGATCACACCCGGGTGCCAGCCCTCCTGGGCGACCAAAAGAACGGGGGCATCACGGCGGCCGTCGCGCTCGATGCGGCGGACGGCTTCGTCGAAGACGGCGCGCTCCACGTCCTTCCGGGAGACGTTCAGGGCATCGAGCTCCTCCGCGAGCGCCCG
>DASVVG010000213.1:0-28902 GCA_036386655.1 Caulobacteraceae bacterium
GGCGCTGGGCGTCGCCCACCGCCCAGGCGATCTCCGGCTCAGCCCCGCGCTCGCGGCCGGCGGCCACCATCTCGGCGTTGTAGTCGACCACCAGGATGCGGGCGTCGGCCCCGCCGCGCCGGCCCCGGGCCCGCCGCGCCAGCCTGGCCTGGATCGGGACCCTGGCCATGCTGTGGGTCGGCGGCGGCATACTGGTGCATGGCCTGCACGAGTTCCACCTGGACGCCTTGCCGAACCTGATCGACGCGTTGGCGCACCCGGCCGAGACCCTTCCGGCCGTGGGCCCCGTCACAGGCTGGCTCGCCCACGCTGCGGCCTATGCGGTCGTAGGCTTGGTCGTCGGCGGGCTCGTCACGGCGGCGCTGCACGTCGTCCCGCGCAAGGGCGGGCGCGGGGCACACTGACGGCGCGCCCTCCGGCGCGCTATGTGAGCGAGCATGAACGACGGCTCCCCCTCCGCCAGCTTCGGCTTCCAGGACGTCGACGCCGCCGAGAAGCCCCGGCTGGTGCGCGGCGTGTTCGACCGGGTCGCGCGCCGCTACGACCTGATGAACGACCTGATGAGCGCGGGCGTGCACAGGGTCTGGAAGGACATGACCGCCGCTCGCCTCAACCCGCAGCCCGGCGAGACCATCGTCGACTGCGCGGGCGGCACCGGCGACATGGCCCGCCGTCTCGCGAAGCTCGCCCGCAAGGCGCGCGACCGCCGAGGCGGGGCCGATGCCCGGGTGCTGGTGGTCGACTACAACGCCGAGATGGTCGCCGCCGGCCGCGAGCGCGGCTTCGGGCCGGAGATCGCCTGGGCCGTGGGCGACGCCCAGCGCCTGCCGCTGCCCGACCGCTCGGCCGACGCGTACGTCATCGCCTTTGGCATCCGCAACGTGACCGACATCCCGACGGCGCTGAAGGAAGCGCGGCGGGTGCTGAAGCCCGGCGGCCGCTTCCTGTCGCTGGAGTTCTCGCGGCCGATCGGGGGCGCCCTCCAGCGCGCCTATGACGCCTACTCGTTCAACGTCATCCCCGCCGTCGGCGCGGCGGTGGCGCAGGACCGCGCCTCGTACCAGTACCTGGTGGAGAGCATCCGCCGCTTCCCGGACCAGAAGACCTTCGCCCGCATGGTCGAGCAGGCCGGCTTCGGGCGTGTGAGCATCACCAACTTCACCGGAGGCGTGGCCGCGCTCCACCACGGCTGGGCCCTCTGAGCGCCACGCTCCGCCTCATCGCCGCCGGCTGGCGCCTCGTCCGGGCGGACGCCCTGCTGCCGCGCGAGCTCGATCCATTCCTCCCCGCACAGGCCCGCTTCGCCGCCCGGACGCTGCGGCTGTTCTCCGGCCGTGAGGCCCGGCGCGGCCGTCCCGGCGAGCGGCTGGCGCACGCCTTCGAGCGCCTCGGCCCCGTGTCTATCAAGCTGGGCCAGTTCCTCTCCACCCGCGCCGACGTCTTCGGCGAGACCTTCGCCATGGACCTCGGCCGCCTGAAGGACCGGCTGCCGCCCTTCCCCTCCGACCTCGCGCGCGAGGAGGCGAGGGCGGTGCTGAACCGCCCCTTCGAGTCCGTCTTCGCCAGCTTCGAGCCGCCGGTCGCCGCCGCTTCCCTCGCCCAGGCGCATCCCGCCACGCTGCCCGACGGCCGCCGCGTCGCCGTGAAGGTGCTCCGGCCGGGCGTCGAGGCCCGGGTCGCCCGCGATGTCGCCGCCATGCGCCGCGCGGCCCGCCTCGCGGATCGCTGGGTCGCCCCCGCCCGCCGGCTCGAGCCCGTCCTCTTCGTCGAGACCGTCGCGCGCGCCCTGCAGATGGAGCTGGACCTCCGGCTGGAGGCCGCCGGCGCCAGCGAGCTCGGCGAGGTGATGGCCCGCGACGGCTACATGCACGCGCCCGAGGTGGTGTGGGACGCCGTCGGCCGCCGGGTGATGACGCTGACCTGGGCTGACGGGATGGCGCTCTCCGACCCGCTCTCGCTGGAGCAGCCCGGGCTCGACCGCCCGGAGTTGGCCAACAACCTGACCCGCGGCTTCCTCGCCCAGGCGCTCGACCACGGCGTCTTCCACGCCGACCTGCACGAGGGGAACCTGTTCGCCGCGCCCCCGTACCGGCTCACCGCCGTGGACTTCGGCATCGTCGGCCGCCTCGGCCCCGGCGAGCGCCGCTACCTCGCCGAGATATTGTGGGGCTTCCTGCGTCGCGACTACCGGCGCGTGGCCGAGGTCCACTTCGAGGCCGGCTACGTGCCGGAGACCTACGCCGTCGCGGATTTCGCCCAGGCGCTCCGCGCTGTCGGCGAGCCGATCTTCGGCCGCGTGGCCAGCGAGGTCTCCATGGCCCGCCTGCTCACCCAGCTGTTCGAGATCACCGCGCTGTTCGAGATGCGCCTGCGCCCCGAGTTGGTCCTGCTGCAGAAGACGATGGTCACCGTCGAGGGCGTCGCGCGGCGGATCGACCCCGGCCACGACATCTGGGCCGCCGCCCGCCCGGTGGTGGAGCGCTGGGTCCGGCGCGAGCTGGGCCCCGTCGGCCGCGCCCGCGACCTGGTGGAGGAGGGCGTCCGCGCCGTCCACGCCCTGTCGCGCCTCGCCGACGCGTCGCCGGCGCAGACCGTCGTCGTCCAGGCGCCGCCGCAACGGAATTGGGCGGCGACGCTGATCGCGCTCGCCGCCCTCGCCGCAGCGCTCGCGGCGCTGTTCGGTCGCTGAACCGCTACTCCGCCTGGCGGCGGCGGTCGCGGCCCTGCTTCTGCTTCTCCCAGTAGTCCATGCCGTCTTCCGGCTTGAACATCGTGCGTGGCGCGCCGTCCTTGGTCGCCACCGCGAACACGTTGCCGTTCGGGTCATAGAGCAGCTTGTCGCCGTTGCTCCGGGTGTGCCGCAGCGTGCCCTCCGGCGGGCTCCCCACGAAGTCGTGCGTCCGGTCCACGTACTGGGCGACGGTGGTCGCGCCGAAGTCCTTGCCGTTCTTCTCGAACTGCCGCTCGGCCGCCTCCGCGGCCGTGAGGCGCTGGTTCGCAGCCCACATCGGCGTGCCGTCCTCGTGCGCGGCCACCGGCAGCGTCCGCGGGTCCGTCCGATCCTGGCGCGACGCCCTCTGGCTCGTCGCCTCGCCACCGCCGCGCTCCGCCCCTTCAGCGGTGGACGTCTCTGCAGGCGCCGCGGCCTGCTCTCGAACCGGCTGCTGCTCCGGCGCGCGGTCGCACGCGGCGAGGCCCAGCAGCCCGGCCACTGACGCCGCCGTAATCAACCTGAGTGTCGTCATCCCCTCTCTCCCAATCCCCGGTAGCGACAGCTTAGCCACACCGGCGCCGCTCTTGCGAGTCCGAACCCCTCACGCCTAAGCAGGGGCCATGGACGAGCGCCGCGTTCTTCTGATCGTCGGGGGCGGCATCGCCGCCTACAAGGCGCTCGAGCTCGTCCGCCTCTACCGCAAGGCCGGGATCGCCGTGCGCGCGCTCCTCACCAGGGCCGGCGCCGAGTTCGTCACCCCGCTGTCGCTCTCCACTCTCACCGAGGACCGGGTCTTCTCCGACCTGTTCTCGCTCACCGACGAGCAGGAGATCGGCCACATCCAGCTCTCCCGCTGGGCCGACCTGCTGGTCGTCGCCCCCGCGACCGCCGGGTTGATGGCCAGGGCCGCCGCGGGAGTCGCCGACGACCTCGCCACCACCGTCCTGCTCGCCACCGACAAGCCCGTGCTGATGGCGCCGGCGATGAACGTGCGCATGTGGGAGCACCCGGCCACGAAGCGGAACCTGCAGCAGCTGACCGCCGACGGGGTGCTGTTCGTCGGTCCGGACGAGGGCGACATGGCCTGCGGCGAGTTCGGCTACGGCCGAATGTCCGAGCCGCAGGCGGTCCTCGAGGCCACCCGAGCCGCCCTCGAGGGCCCCGCCGCCCGCCCGCTCGCCGGGAGGCGCGTGCTGGTCACGGCCGGGCCTACCTTCGAGCCGATCGATCCAGTGCGCGGCTTGACCAACCGATCGAGCGGGAAGCAGGGCTATGCCCTCGCAGACGCGCTGGCCCGCCTCGGGGCGGAGGTGACGCTGGTCTCCGGCCACACGGCGCTGGCCGCGCCGCTGGCCGTGCGGCGCGTCTCGGTGACCACCGGGCAGGAGATGCTGGAAGCCTGCCAGGCCGCCCTGCCCGTGGACGCCGCCGTCATGGTGGCCGCCGTTTCGGACTGGCGGCCCGAACAAGCGGCCGTCGGCAAGCTCAAGAAGACCGGCGGCGCCCCCGAATTCCGCCTCGTGGAGACCCCCGACGTGCTGGCGACCCTGTCCCGCCCCGGCCCTGAGCGGCCGCGTCTGGTGGTGGGCTTCGCCGCCGAGACCGGCGAGGTGGAGGCCCACGCCCGCGCCAAGCTGGAGCGCAAGGGCTGCGACTGGATCGTCGCCAACGACGTGAGGGAGCCGGGCATCATGGGCGGCGAGGAGAACCACGTGGCGCTGGTCACCCGCGACGGCGTCGAGCAGTGGGAGCGCACCACCAAGGCCGCCGTCGCCGACCGCCTCGCCCGCCGCATCGCGGAGGCGCTTGCGTGACCACCGAGCTACGCGTCCGCCGTCTGCCCCACTTCGAGGGGCTGGACCTGCCCGCCTACCAGACGGAGGGCTCGGCCGGCATGGACGTCCGCGCCGCCGTTCCGGAGGACGCGCCGGTGCTGCTGGCGCCCGGCCAGCGCGCAATGATCCCGACCGGCATCGCCATGGCCGTCCCGCCGGGCTTCGAGTGCCAGGTGCGGCCGCGCTCAGGCCTCGCCGTGAAGCACGGCATCAGCTGCGTGAACACGCCCGGGACCATCGACAGCGACTACCGCGGCGAAGTTCACGTCGTGCTGGTCAACCTGGGCCAGGAGCCGTTCGAGGTCCGACGCGGCGAGCGCATCGCCCAGCTGGTGATCGCCCGCTACGAGCGGGTGGCGGTCAGCCCCGTCGAAAGCCTCGACGAGACCGGCCGCGGGGCCGGCGGCTTCGGCTCCACGGGGCGCGGCTAGAACTCCGGCGGCCGCTCGTAGCCGCCCAGCCGTTCCTCGATCCCCTGCGCGATCGACAGCAGGCGCGCGTCGCCGTCCGCGGGCCCGACGATCTGCACCCCGATCGGCAGCCCGTCGACCACGCCGGTGGGCAGCGTCACCGACGGGAAGCCGCAAACCGTCGCCAGCGCGGACCAGTGCACCATCGCGTCGTAAGGCGCGCTGCGGCCGTCCGCGGTCTGCAGCTTGCGCTTGCCGCGAGGCCGGTGGTCGTGCGGGAACGGCGGCACCGGCGCGGCGGGCATCACCAGGATGTCCCACCGGTCGAAGAACGCCTTCATCCGCCGCCGGAACTCGCGCCGCGCCTCGTCGGCCTCCAGCCACTCGCGGTGCCGCGCCGTGGCCGCCAGCGTGCACAGCGCCCAGGACTGCGGGTCCGCCCCCGCCGACATCGCCAGCTTCGCGAACGGCCGCTTCACCTCGTTCCTGACCCGCGTCCACGGCCCCGAGGCGCCGGTCGGCAGGCTGTAGAGCAGCCAGACGTAGACCTCGAGCAGCTCTTCCCCGTCTATCGGGCTGTTTACGGGGTGAACCTTCGCGCCTTCCGCTTCGAGGGCCATCCCGAAGCGCTTGAGCGCGTCCTTCACCGCCCCGTCGATGAAGAAGGCCGGATCGTCGAGCCACAGCGCCGCCTTCAGCTCGCTCAGGTCCTCGGGCCGCCCCTCGTGCGGCACCTGGCCCGAGCTCAGGACCGACAGCAGCAGCCGGAGGTCGCGGACGGACCGCGCCATGGGCCCGATCACGTTCAGGTCGGGCTCCGACAGGCTCCCCGGATCGGGGGGTACGTGTCCCCGGAGCGGCACCAGCCCGTAAGTGGGCTGGTGCGCCAGCACGCCGCAGAACGACGCCGGCACCCTCAGCGATCCCGCGTTGTCGGACCCGACCTCGAGCGGCGTAAGTCGCGCCGCCAGCGCCGCCGCCGCCCCGCCTGACGAGCCGCCGGACGTGCGCTCCGGGGCCCACGGGTTCTTTGTGGTCCCGTAGAGATCGTTGAAGGTCTGCCAGTCGGACGCGCCGGGCGCGGCGTTTGTCTTGGCCCAGATCACCGCCCCCTGCGCGCGGACCCGCGCCACCGCGGCCGCGTCTCCTGCGATCCGCTTCAGGTTCTCCCGCACACCCGAGGAGGCGGGCATCCCCTCCACGTCCAGCACGTCCTTGATGGTCATGGGGAGGCCGGCCAGGCGCCCCGGCGGTTCGCCGCGCGCCCGCTGCTCGTCGATGGTCCGCGCCCTCTGCCGTGCGCGGTCGAGGTCGCGCGCGGCCAGCGCGTTCAGCTTCGGATCCACCGCCTCGGCGCGGATGATCGCGGCTTCGAGAATCTCCTCGGCGCTGACGCGGCGCTTGTCGAGCGCGGCCAGCTGGTCCGTCGCGTCCTGGTCGAGGATGTGGCTCATGCGCTCCGGGAGAGGCCCAGCACGTCGCGCATGTCGTAGAGCCCCGGCGGCTTGCCCGCCACCCAGGCCGCGGCCAGCAGGGCGCCGCGCGCGAAGAGGCCTCGGTCCCGCGCTGAATGGGCGAGGGTGACGATCTCGTCCTCGGCCGCCAGCAGCACCGCGTGCTCGCCCACGATCCCCCCCGCACGCACGACGGAGAAGCCGATGGCCCCCTGAGGGCGCGGTCCGGTGACGCCCGAGCGCCCGTGGACGGCGGCGTCCGCCAGAGCGACGCCTCGTCCGGAGGCGGCGGCTTCGCCCAGCATCAGGGCCGTGCCTGACGGGGCGTCCACCTTCCGACGGTGGTGAGCTTCGGTGATCTCGATGTCGTACTCGGGCCCGAGCGTTCGCGCCGCCTGTTCCACCAAGCCGATCAACAGGTTGAGCCCGACGGAGAAGTTCCCCGCCTTGACGATCGGCACGCGGGCCGCGGCGTGGGCCACCGCGCGTCCCTGGGCCGGCTCCCAGCCCGTGGAGCCGATCACTAGCGCCGGGCGGCCTGACCTCCCGGCCAGCTCCGCGAGCGCCACGGAGGCCTCCGGCCCCGTGAAGTCCACCACCACGTCGCAGTCCGCGAGCGCGCCCTCCGAAGGGGGATTAACCCTGTCGAACCGCCCGGCCGCCGTCATGTCGGTCCGCCCGGCCAGCGCCTGGAGCACCGCGGTTCCCATGCGTCCACGGGCTCCGGCCACCCCGATCCGCACCGGCGTCTGCGTCATCGTCCCTCGCGGCGGGCGGCTGGTTTCATCAACCTTATTCTAACGGCCATAGGTCAAGCTGTGCCTTCAAGTCCAAGAGGAAGTGCGTTCGTGACGAGCACTCTGGCATATCGGCCGCGCGTCGGTCACATCGCTCCGGGGGGAGAGATCGGCGTCGTCACGGGGCGCGCCGCGTGAGCAACCGCCACCCCCTTCTGCAGAGGCAGGTCCAGCAGGCCGCCGGCCCCGACGGGCAGGTGAACCTCGAGCGGCTGCTCGACATGGTCTCCGCCACCTACCGCGCCGAGGAGGAAGCTTCCCGGGAGCGCGCCAGCGCCGCGGCGGAGGTGAAGGCCGGGGAAGCCGCCCTCGTGGAGGCCCGCGACGTCGCCGAGGCCGCCAACCGCGCCAAGTCCGAATTCCTGGCTGCAATGAGCCACGAGATCCGCACCCCGCTCAACGGGGTCCTCGGCATGGCCGCCGCCCTGGAGACGACGCAGCTCAGCGAACTCCAGCGGCGCATGATCGGCGTCATCAACGAGAGCGGCCAGACGCTGATGGCGCTGCTCTCCGATATCCTCGACCTCTCGAAGATCGAGGCCGGGGCCATGGAGCTCGAGGTCACGCCGTTCGAGATGGCGGGCTGCGCCCAGGCCGTGACCAGCCTGTTCGAGGAGAGCGCCAAGGCCAAGGGGATCGGCTTCGCCCTCCACGTAGCGCCCGAAGCGGCGGGCGTGTTCGAGGGCGACCCCACCCGCATCCGTCAGATCCTCCAGAACCTCATCTCGAACGCGATGAAGTTCACCTCGGAAGGCCGCGTGGACGTCCGCGTCGGCGCCGGCGCCCTCGAGCAGGGCCGCCGCTCCGTGATGGTGGAAGTCGTCGACACCGGCGTCGGCATCTCCGCCGAAGCCCAGGCGCGCCTGTTCTCGAAGTTCGTGCAGGCGGACACCTCGACGAACCGCAAGTACGGCGGCACGGGCCTGGGCCTCGCCATCTGCCGCGAGCTGGTCACCGCCATGGGCGGCGAGATCGGCGTGGAGAGCGAAGAGGGCCGCGGCGCACGCTTCTGGGTCCGCCTGCCGCTGGCCGTCGGCGAGGCGTCCGCGCCGGAGGCCGTTTCCCAAACCTCCGCCGAGGTCGAGGAAGACCGCCCGCTGCGCATCCTCGCCGCCGAGGACAACCCGACCAACCAGTTCGTGCTGAAGGCGATCCTGGGTCAGAAGGGCCTCGAGGCCACCTTCGTCGAGAATGGCCGCCTCGCGCTCGAAGCGGTGCAGGCCAAGGACTTCGACGTCATCCTCATGGACCTGCACATGCCGGAGATGGACGGCATCACCGCCACTCAGGCGATCCGCGCGCTCGCCGGCGAGAAGGGGGCCATCCCGGTCGTCGCCGTCACCGCCGAGGCGATGCCCGAGCAGGTGCGCAAGTGCCTGGCCGCCGGCATGGACGCTCACGTCGCCAAGCCGATCCGGCCCGACGTGCTCTACGCCGTCATCGAGGAAGTCCTGACCCGCACCGCGGGCGCCCGGATGATGGCCTGACGGGTCAGACCCGCTCGCGCTGAGCTTCCTCGGCGCCGGTCAGCCCGTCCCAGAAGCGTTTCGCCTTGTCGAAGAAGCCGGCGTGGCGCGGCTGCTGCTGCTCGCCGATGCTCTCTTCCAGTTCTCGCAGCAGCGCCTTCTGGCGCGCGGTGAGGTGGGTCGGCGTCTCCACGTAGAGCTCGACCACCAGGTCGCCGCGCCCGCGGCCGCGCAGCGACGGCATGCCCTTGCCTTTGATGTGGATCGTCTTGCCGGTCTGGGCCCCCTCCGGGACCTTGACCTTGATCTTGCCGTCCTCGCCGCAGTCGACGAGGCAGGGCGCCTCGATCTCGCCTCCCAGCGCCGCGGTGCACATCGGCACGGGCACCTGGCAATGCAGGTCCAGCCCGTCGCGCTCGAACAGCTCGTGCGGCTGCACGCCCACGAACAGGTAGAGGTCGCCGCGCGGGCCGCCGCGCGCTCCGGCGTCGCCTTCGCCCGCCAGCCGGATCCGGGCGCCGTCGTCGATGCCCGCGGGAATCTGGATGGAGAGGGTGCGCTCGCGCCGGACCTGACCCTGCCCGTGGCAACTGCGGCAAGGGTCCGTCACCACGCGCCCTTGGCCGCCGCAGCGGGGGCAGGTGCGCTCGATCTGGAAGAAGCCCTGGCTGGCGCGGACCCGTCCAGCGCCCCCGCAGGTGTTGCAGGTCGCGGCGCTGGTGCCCGGCGTCGCCCCCGAGCCCTCGCAGGTCTCGCACGTCATCGCGGTCGGGACCCGCACCTCAACCTCGGCGCCGGTGTAGGCCTGCTCCAGCGTGATCTCGAGGTCGTAGCGCAGGTCCGAGCCGCGCGCGGGTCCGTTGCCGCGGCGGGCGAACATGTCGCCGAACGCCGAGCCGAAGACCTCGTTGAAGATGTCGTTGATGTCGGGCCCGGGCCCGAAGCCCGCGCCGTTCATGCCGGCGTGGCCGTAGCGGTCGTAGGCGGCGCGCTTCTGCGGGTCGGAGAGGACCGAGTACGCCTCGTTCAGTTCCTTGAACCGTCCGGACGCCTCTTCGCAGCCGCCGTTGCGGTCCGGGTGGTGCTCCATGGCGAGCTTCCGGAACGCCGACTTGAGCTCCTGCTCCGTCGCCGTGCGGGAGACGCCCAGCACCTCGTAGTAGTCGCGCGCCATACCTGAGAGCCTAATCCCGCACCGGTTTACCGCCAGCTAACCATGCGGGCTCCGGAGGGATGCTCCGGAGCCCGCCGGCTCGCCGTTACGCGCTCTTCTTCTCGTCGCCGTCCACTTCCTCGAACTCGGCGTCGACGACCCCGTCGTCCGCCGCGCCCTGGTTCGCCGCGCCGTCGCTCTGCTGCGCCGCGTACATCGCCTCGCCGAGCTTCATCGACGCCTGGATCAGCGCCTGCGTCTTGGCCTGGATGGCCTCGACGTCCTCGCCGTCCTTCGCCGACTTCAGGTCGGCCAGCGCCGTCTCGATCGCGCCCTTCTCGGCGGAGCCCACCTTGTCGCCGTGCTCGACCAGCGTCTTCTCCGTCTGGTGCACGAGGGCGTCGGCCTGGTTGCGGGCCTCCACCAGCGCCTTGCGCTTCCTGTCTTCCTCGGCGTTGGCCGCGGCTTCCTTGACCATCTGGTCGATGTCCGCGTCCGAGAGGCCGCCGTTGGCCTGGATGCGGATCGACTGCTCCTTGTTGGTCGCCTTGTCCTTGGCCGTGACGTGCACGATGCCGTTGGCGTCGATTTCGAAGGTGACCTCGATCTGCGGGATGCCGCGCGGCGCCGGCGGGATGCCGACGAGGTCGAACTGCCCGAGGATCTTGTTGTCCTGCGCCATGGGCCGCTCGCCCTGGAACACGCGGATGGTCACCGCCGACTGGTTGTCGTCGGCCGTGGAGAAGGTCTGCGACCGCTTGGTCGGGATCGTCGTGTTGCGCTCGATCAGCGGGGTGAACACGCCGCCCAGCGTCTCGATGCCGAGCGTCAACGGCGTGACGTCCAGCAGCAGCACGTCCTTCACGTCGCCCTGCAGCACGCCGGCCTGGACCGCGGCGCCCAGCGCCACGACCTCGTCCGGGTTCACGCCCTTATGCGGCTCGCGGCCGAAGAACTCCTGCACCGCCGCCTGCACCTTGGGCATGCGCGTCATGCCGCCGACCAGGATGACTTCGTCGATGTCGGTCTTCTTCAGCCCCGCGTCCTTCAGCGCCTGCTCGCAGGGCGCGATCGTCTTGGCGATCAGGTCCTCGACCAGGCTCTCCAGCTTGGCGCGCGTCAGCTTCAGCGTGAGGTGGAGCGGCCCGCTGGCGTTCATGCTGATGAAGGGGAGGTTGACGTCGTACTGCGGGACGGAGCTGAGCTCCTTCTTCGCCTTCTCGGCCTCCTCCTTGAGGCGCTGCAGCGCGAGCTTGTCCTTGCGCAGGTCGACCGACTGCTCCTTCTGGAACTCGGACGCCAGGTAGTCGACGATCCGGAGGTCGAAATCCTCGCCGCCGAGGAAGGTGTCGCCGTTGGTGGACTTCACCTCGAACACGCCGTCGCCGATCTCCAGGATCGACACGTCGAAGGTGCCGCCGCCGAGGTCGTAGACGGCGATCTTCTTGCCCTCGTTCTTCTCGAGGCCGTAGGCGAGCGCCGCGGCGGTCGGCTCGTTGATGATGCGCAGGACTTCCAGGCCCGCGATCTTGCCGGCGTCCTTGGTCGCCTGGCGCTGGGCGTCGTTGAAGTAGGCCGGGACGGTGATGACCGCCTTCTCCACCTTCTCGCCGAGGTGGGCCTCGGCGGCCTCCTTCATCTTCTGCAGGATGAAGGCGCTGATCTGCTGCGGGCTGTAGTCCTTGCCGTGCGCGCGCACCCAGGCGTCGCCGGTCGGGCCCTTCACGATCTCGTAGGGCACCATGTTCTTGTCCTTCGCCACGACGGGGTCGTCGTAGTTGCGGCCGATCAGGCGCTTGATGGCGAAGAGGGTGTTGGCGGGATTGGTCACCGCCTGGCGCTTGGCCGGCTGGCCCACGAGGCGCTCGCCGTCTTCCACGATGGCCACCACGGAGGGGGTGGTGCGGGCGCCTTCGGCGTTCTCGATCACCTTGGGCGTCTTGCCGTCCATGATGGCGACGCAGCTGTTGGTGGTGCCGAGGTCGATGCCGATGATCTTGCTCATGTCTTCTTTTGGCTCCTTTCGGCGGACGGGCTTTGCGGCCTCTGACGAGCGCCTTGGGCGGCCCGTCCCCAGAGTTTGTTCAAGCGATACGTCGGCGGGTCCGGGGACCCTGCACAGGGTCACGCCTTCGTGAGCCCCGCGCTCGTGGCCGATATGGGGAGCAGGGCAGGGGCCGCAAGGGGTTTGTCCCTACGCCTGGAAGGGCCGTTCGGCGCGGCTCCGGAAGGGCAGGACCGCCTGGTAAGCCTCGGCCGGATAGGGGCACTGGCCGCCGCATCGCCGCAGGTAGTCGTGCTGCACGATCATGGCCTGCTGCTCGATGTTGAAGGCGGGCCAGGCGGAGCCGGTCTCCAGCACGTATTCGTACGAAGCGGCCCGGTCCCCGGCGCGCAGCTTGGCGAACAGCAGGTTCACCCCGCGCTGGCTCTGCCACACGTGGGTCATCTCGTGGATGAAGACGCTGCGGACGTAGAGGGAGACATCGGGGTGCGTGAAGTCCGCGGGCGCGCGGGTCCAGACGATCAGGTCGCGCCCCGGCCGTACGAGGTTCCCCGCCACGAACGGGCGGGGGCCGAACATCCGCGGGATGGGCGGCGCCCACAGGCGAACCCGCTCGACGTCCACCTCGTCGCCGAACGTCTCGACGCCCAGGCGCCGTTCGCCCTCGGTGAGCCGTCGAACGCTCCATGGCCGCATGAGCGCCGGGCTCAACAGGCGGCCTCTGGGGAACCGCGACGGCCGGAGGCGGTTCGGGTGCTCTGATGCCCCGGCTCGCCCTGAAGACCGTGACCTACGGCGTGATGCACCTGATCGTGGCGATCGCCGTGGCCTACGCGCTGACCCGGGATTGGCGCGTGGCGCTGGCCATCGGGATCATCGAGCCCATCGTCCAGACGGGCGCCTACGCGGTGCACGAGCGGCTGTGGGGTCGCGCCGCGCGTCGTCGTCAGGCCCGGGTGTCGACCGAGGCTCCCGCCCCGGACCCGTTGGCGCCGGCGTAGGCGGAGGCGCCCTGCGTCTGCTCCGCAGGGGCGGCGGCTTCGCCCGCACCTTTCGCCGCGACCACCACCAGCGCCGGCCGCACGATGCGGCCGTAGAGCTCGTAGCCGGCCTGCAGCACGCGCACGACGGAGCCGCCCGGCACGTCGGCGCTCGCCTCCTCCATCATGGCCTGGTGGAGGTGCGGGTCGAACTTGGCGCCCGCGGCGGGATCGACCTTCTTCAGGCCGTTGCGCTCGAACGCCTGCAGCAGCTCGCGCTCGGTCATCTCCAGGCCCAGCACCAGGTTCTTCACGGCCGGGTCTTCGGCTTCCCGCGGCGCGTGCTGGAGGGCGCGCGAGAAATTGTCCGCCACGCCCAGCAGGTCGCGGGCGAACTTGGTGATCGCGTAGGCGCGGGCGTCGTTGGTTTCCTTCTCGGCGCGGCGCTTGGTGTTCTCGGCCTCGGCGGCGTAGCGCAGCACCTGCTCCCGCAGCGCCTGGTTCTCGGCGGCGAGGTCCGTGCCCGCGTCTTCGTCGATGGTCGGCGCAGCGTCCTCGGCGAGGACTTCCGGCCGGCTGTCGTCGGTCATCTCGTCTTCCTCGTTCATGTCTGCTCGGCGCCGGAGAGGCGGCCGAGCACGCGCGCGGTGTAGTCCACCAACGGGATCACCCGCGCATAGTTCAGGCGGGCGGGGCCGATCACGCCGATCGCGCCGACCACCCGCTGTCGGCCCGTCATATAGGGCGCGGCGATCACGGCGGAACCCGACAGGCTGAACAGGCGCGTCTCCGCGCCGATGAAGATGCGCACGCCCTGCGCGTCCTTCACGTTGTCGAGCAGACCGATCAGCTGCTGCTTCTGCTCGAGGTCGTCGAACAGCGAACGGACCCGCTCCAGGTCCTCCAGCGCCTCCCGGTCCTGCAGCAGGTTCGCGCGGCCGCGGACCAGCAGCGCCCGGTCGTCGCCGTGCCCGCCGCCCCAAGCGGCCATGCCGTCCTCGACGAGCCGCGCGGCCGTGGCGTTGAGTTCGGAGCGGGCACGGTCGAGCTCGGCGCCCATCTCGCTCTTGGCCTCGGCCAGCGTGTGGCCCTTCAGGCGACTATTGAGGAAGTTGGACGCCTCCTGCAGCGCCGAGGGGGTGAAGCCCTGCGGCATCGGCATCAGCCGGTTCTCGACCACGCCGTCGTCGAAAACCATGACCGCCAGCGCCTGGTCGCCGCCGAGCGCCACGAACTCCACGTGCTTCACCCCGGCGTCCCGGGCGGGCGTGACGACCACCCCCGCGCCGCCAGCCAGTCCCGAGAGCAGCGAGCTCGCCTCGTCCAGGGCTTCCTGGAAGCTCCGGCCCTTCCCGGCGAGCCGGGCCTCGATCTCGCGCTTCTCGTCCTCGCCGACGTCGCCGACCTCGAGCAGGCCGTCGACGAACAGGCGCAGCCCCGCGTGGGTCGGCCGGCGCCCGGCGCTGGTGTGCGGTGCGGCCAGCAGGCCCAGGTGCGTCAGGTCCTGCATGGTGTTGCGGATGGAGGCGGGCGAGAGCGCCACGCCCCCGCGGGAGATGGTGCGGGAGCCCACCGGCTCGCCGGTCTCCAGGTAGGTCTCGACGATCTTGCGGAAGATGTCCCGCGCCCGCTCGTCGAGCTCGGTGAGGGGTGCCGGCCTGGGACCGGTAGTTATGGCCGGCGGGATCAGGCTCGTCATGGCTGGGATGTTCGACGGTTCAGGCGGAATAGGATAAGCGCCCCGCTCCCCTCTGCAAGCAACCCACGGAGCCCCTCCATGCGACCCTCCGGCCGGACCCCTGACGCGCTGCGCCCGGTGACCATGGAGACAGGGGTCAACAGGTACGCCGAGGGCTCATGCCTCGTGAGCTTCGGGCACACCCGGGTGCTGGTCACCGCCAGCGTCGACGAGGGCGTGCCCGGCTTTCTGCGCGGCAAGGGGCAGGGTTGGGTCACTGCGGAGTACGGGATGCTCCCCCGGGCCACGCACACGCGCGGCCGGCGCGAGGCGGCGCAAGGCAAGCAGTCGGGCCGGACGCAAGAAATCCAGCGGCTGATTGGGCGGTCCCTGCGGGCGGTCACCGACATGCAGGCGCTGGGCGAGCGGCAGATCACGCTCGACTGCGACGTGGTGCAGGCGGACGGCGGCACCCGGACCGCCGCGATCACCGGCGCCTGGGTGGCGCTCCGTCAGGCGACGAAATACCTGATGACCGAAGGCGTGCTGTCGAAGGATCCGATCCTCGACCACGTCGCCGCCATCTCGTGCGGCGTGCACCAGAACGCGCCGGTGCTCGACCTCGACTACGAGGAGGACTCGGCGGCCGAGGCCGACGCCAACTTCGTGCTGACCGGCTCCGGCGACATCGTCGAGATCCAGGCCACCGGCGAGAAGCGCGGCTTCACCCGCGCAGAGTTCGAACAACTCTTCGACCTCGCCCGCGGCGGCATCACGCAACTGGTGGAGATGCAGCGCGCGGCGACCTGACCAGCCGCCCGTCTTGAGAGGCGCGCCAGCGCCCTCTCCGGCATCGCCCCCCAGCCACTGTTCACCGGCCTTGGGGCCGAGCTCCCCCCGGCTCCGCTCACCACGGAAGCCCGATCTATTCACCGTCGAAAATAACTTCCGCCGCCCTCTTCCGACCGGCCGTATCCTCTATCCCGCGGCGCCCCCGTTTGCGCCGCCGGTCTTTCTCATCGTCGATCCGCCCGCACCCCGCGCGAGGGCTCCCCTTCGCCTCACCGCGAGTTGGCCGATCTGGCCGATCGGCCAACTTTTTTGCCAGATCGGCCAGATCGGCCACGCGTTCACGCCGCGCGCTTCGTCGCGTTCTCGGCGGCGATCACGTGGCTGACGGCGTTGACCACCGCCGCGATGCGGATGGCCGCCTGGATCGAGGTGTTGGGCACGCTGTGCTTGCGCAGCTCCGCCTCGTGGCTGTCCAGGCACATGCCGCAGCCGTTGATCGCGCTCACCGCCAGCGACCAGAGCTCGAAGTCCGCTTTGTCGACGCCCGGGTTGGCGATGATGTTCATGCGCAGCTTCGCGGGCAGCGTGCGGTAATCGGGGTTCGTGATCAGGTGCAGCGAGCGGTAGTAGACGTTGTTCATGCCCATGATGGCCGACGCCGCCTTCGCCGCGTTCGCCGCCTCAGGCGTGAGCTTCTCGCCCGCAGCCGTCTCGATCGCGACCACCACCTCGGGCACCCCGACCGCATGGGCGGAGGCCAGGAAGCAGCCCCACTTCTGCTGGTCCGTCAGCACCGTCTCGTTGGATAGCGACGAGAGGTTCAGGCTCAGGTCCTTGGCGTAGGCCGGGAGCAGCTCGCGCAGGGCGTCGATCGACATGAGGGGTCTCCTGAAAGGAAAACGGGGGGCCGAAGCCCCCCGTAAGCAGGTCTGATGGGCGGTCGCTTACGCCGCGGGACGGAGGACTTCGCCGCCGACCTCGCGGTTGCAGGGGCAGAGCTCGTCCGTCTGCAGCGCGTCGAGCACGCGCAGGGTGTCCTGCGGGTTGCGGCCGACGTTCAGGTTGGTGACGTAGACGTGCTGGATCGTGCCGTCCGGGTCGACCACGAAGGTCGCGCGCTGGGCCACGCCCTCCTCCTCGTTGAGCACGCCGAGCTGGCGCGCCAGGCGCCCGCCGTTGTCGGCGAACGACCAGATGGCGAGGTTGGCGAGATCCGGGTGATCGCGGCGCCAGGCGAGCTTGGAGAACTCGTTGTCCGTCGAGCCGCCGAGCACGACGGTGTCGCGGTCCTCGAACTCGCGGCCGAGACGCGCGAATTCCGCGATCTCGGTCGGGCACACGAAGGTGAAGTCCTTCGGGTAGAAGAAGATGACCTTCCACTTGCCGGGGAAGGACTGGTTGTTGATCGGCTCGAACGCGCTCTCGCCGTTCTCCTCGTGGCGCATGAACTTGGGCTTCACGCCCACGATCTTGAACTCAGGCAGCTTCTCGCCGACGCCCAGCATCGTGTCTCTCCGGTCTGAAAATTGGGAGCGGCCCGTCGCCGCTGAGGGTCAGATAGGCGCGCGCGCATCAAAGCGCCAATCGATTGTTTTTGGCTAGTTGATAGCCTGAGCCTATATCGAGGGCATGCTCCCGACCCTGCGACAGCTCCAGTACCTCAAGCTCCTAGCCGAGCACGGCTCCTTCAGCCGCGCCGCCGAAGCCGCCCACGTGACGCAGCCCACCCTGTCCGCCGGGATCCAGGAGCTGGAGCGCACCTTGGGCGCCTTGGTGGTCGACCGCGCCCGTTCGGGCGTGATCCTGACGCCGGTGGGCGAGGAGGCGGTCCGCCGGGCCAACGAGATCCTCGCCAGCGCCGAGGACCTTGTGCAGGCGGCGCGGAGCGCTGGGCGACCGCTCTCGGGTCGTTTTCGGCTCGGCGTCATTCCCACCATCGCGCCATTCCTCCTGCCCCGGGCGCTGCCGCTTCTCCGCCGCGAGTACCCGGAGCTGAAGCTGTTCCTCCGCGAGGACCTCACCGGCCGCCTGATCACCGGTCTGAAGAGCGGGGCCCTCGACGCGGCCCTGATTGCGCTCCCGTACGACACGACGGGCCTGGAGCTCGCCACCGTCGGCGTCGACGAACTGGCGGCGGTGATGCCCGCGAACCATCCGCTCAGCGCCCGTGAGCGGCTGACGCCGGAGCAGCTCGACGACGAGGAGCTGATCCTGCTCGAAGACGGCCACTGCCTGCGCGAGCACGTGCTCGGCGCCTGCGAGCTGGACACGCCGCGCGGCGAGGGCGCCTTCGCCGCGACCTCGCTGCACACCCTCGTTCAGATGGTGGGGTCGGGCCTCGGCGTGTCGCTGCTGCCCGCCATGGCGATCGACGCGGGGCTGACAGACAGCGCTCCCGTGGCGGTGCGTCCGCTGCAGGCGGAGCATCCCGAACGCGAGATCGTCGTCGCCTGGCGGGCGGGCTCGAGCCGCGGCGCGGACGCGCGGCTGCTGGCCGAGGTCCTCCGCGAGGCGTGACCCGCAACGTCGGGGAGCCGACGGCGTTGTCCTGACAGCTGAGCTGGGGACGACGATGATCAGGACCGGACTGAGCGTGGCCGCCGCGGCGCTGATGCTGAGCGGCTGCCTGAACCTGTCGCGAACCGCGATTGTGGCCTCAGCGCCCGCCGCGGTGGTGCGGGACGGGCGCGTGGAGCGGATCGTGCTGGCCGCGAAGGACATCGGCGCGCGGCCGGAGCTGGAGGCCATCTTCCAGCAGCGGGTGAAGGCGAAGCTGGAACGGTGCGCGACAGGCGCGACGCCGCTGCGGCTGGAGGCCGTGCTGGACCGGGTCGACAAGACGAACCCGGTCGTCACGGCGCTGCTGTTCGGGGCCAACGTGCTGCGCGGGGCGGCGACCCTGGTGCGCGAGGATACCGGAGAGGTGGTCGGGCAATACCAGATCGGCCGCACGATCGTCGGGCGAGGGCCGGCGGCGATCGCCATGGCCGAGGCGGAGGAGCAGCTGTCCGACGCCTACGGCGAGGAGCTGTGCAAGGCGGCGTTCACGCCCGCGAAGTAGCCGAGCAGCTCGCGCCGCCGAGGACGCAGAACTTGGCGCAGTGCGGATGGTTGAGGGCGACCTCGCCCTGCGCGCCGGCGAGGGTGGGGCCCAGGTCGAACTGCGGGTCGTAGGGCAGCAGCGTGCAGGCGACGACGCTCGCCCGGTCCGCGCCCTTGCGGCGGACGACCATGCGGCTGGAGGCGCACATCACGTCCGACGGCGACTTGTGCAGGATGCCCCAACAGGCCTCGGTGATCTCCGGGACGTCGTGGCCGGCATCCATCTCCGGGAAGAGGACCAGGCGCGAGGGGTCGGTGGCGTCCACCGGCACGCCCAGCCGGTCGAAGAGGCGCTGGAAGGCGGCGCGGGCCTCGGGCTCCGTCTCATCGGTGAGGCGGCGGCCGGCGACGGCGACGCTGAAGCCGTGGCGTGCCAGCTGCTGCAGGCCGTCGAGCGTCTTCTGGAAGGTGGCGGGGCCGCGCTCCGCCTCGTGCACGGCGGCGGTGTGGTGGTCGAGGCTGACGCGGAGCGTCAGGCGCGAGCCGTAGCGGGCGCGCAGGTCGAGCAGGGCGCGGTCGTGCCGCCGCATGGGACGCATGGCGTTGGTCAGCACCAGAACGGCGAACCCGCGGGAGAGGGCGTCCTCCAGCATGGGGACGATCTCGGGGTTCATGAACGGCTCGCCGCCGGTGAAGCCGATCTCGCGGGCGCCCAGCGCCTGCGCCTCGTCCAGGTAGGCGGAGGCCTCGGCGGCGGTGAGGTAGACCAGCGCGTCGTTGCGGGGGCTGCTCTCGATGTAGCAGTTGAGGCAGGTCAGGTTGCAGAGCGTCCCGGTGTTGAACCAGAGCGTCTCCAGCCGGTGAAGCGCCACGCGAGCCCGCCGCTCGCCCTTCGCGGTGAGCAGCGGGTCGCGGAACTTGGCGGGGTCCAGCCGCGGCGCCTCGGCGTGTACGAACGGCGAGAGACGCTGCAGCTCGCTCACGTCAGTCCATCAGCTTGCGGGCGAGATAGACGTAGTGGCGCGCCCAGCGCTCGGCGTTCATCAGCGGGTCGGCGTCGTTGGAGTGACCGCCCTCGGTGTTCTCGTAGTAGAGCGCCGGGTAGCCCATGGCCTGGAGCTTCGCCGCGAACTTACGGGCGTGGCCGGGGTGGACCCGGTCGTCGCGCGTGTTCGTGGTGATGTAGGGCTCCGGGTACTTCTGGCCCGGCTTCAGGTTCTGGTACGCCGAGTAGCGGGCGATGAAGGCGTAGTCCTCCGGCACCCGCGGGTCGCCGTACTCCCCGATCCACGAGGCGCCGGCCGGGAGCTCGTGGTAGCGCAGCATGTCGATCAGGGGGCTCTCGATGACTGCGGCGTCGATCAGCTCGGGCCGCTGCGTCATCATCACCGAGGTCAGGACGCCGCCGTTGGAGCGGCCGTAGATGCCGAGCCGGTCCGGATTGGTGATGCCCCGCCGGACGAGGTCCTCGGCGACCGCGATGTAGTCGTCGAACGCGCCCTGCCGCTTCTCGCGGAGCACCGACTGGTGCCAGCCGGGTCCGAATTCGCCGCCGCCGCGGATGTTGGCGTTGACGAAGACGCCGCCGTTCTCGACCCACAGCTTCCCCATCTCCGGGATGTAGACGGGGGGTTTCGAGACCTGAAACCCGCCGTAGCCGAACAGCAGGGTGGGCGAGCCGCCGGTTCGCAGCTGCTTCGGGCGGACGACGAAGTAGGGGATGCGCGTGCCGTCGCGCGAGGTGGCGGTGAACTGCTCGACCGTCGCGTCAGCGGCCTCGAAGCGGGGGGGCGAGGCCTTCACCTGCGCTACCTGAGCCCTGGCAGCGTCCGCCAGCATCAGCGTCGCGGGGGTGAGGAACCCCTCCACCCGCGTGAAAAACTGGTTGGACGACTTCGTCGTATCAACGATGGATACCGATGAGTTGTCCGGGAGCGCTATGTGCTTGGCCGCCCAAGGCTGCCGTCCCCCAACGTTCTGGAAACTGTAGAGGCGGCCGCGAACCTCGTCGTAAACCGCGGCTACGATGTAGTCGCGAGCGATAGCGACCTCATTGATCGACTGGCGCGGTCCTGGCGCGAACACGACGGCGGGTGCGGTGCTGAGGACCCTGTCGGCGTCGCTCCGGAGCCGCGCGGGCTCCATGGCCAGAAGTGATCCGGCTTTCTGGCCGCCCCAGTCCTCCTGGATCGTGAAGACGATCCTCCCGTTGAACCAGCCCTGCGTGGTGGAGCGGAGGGGCAGGTGCAGCCTCACAGGCTGCGACGACGGTTCGGGGAGCCAGTAGTTCTCCGCCTCGAAGGTGCTGGTGGGGCGGGTGATGAGGATGCCCTGCGGGCGCCCTTCCGCGTCGCGCATCGTTTCGGGGTAGACGCCGTAGCCGCCGTCCTCACGCGTGCCGCGGAAGATCTCGCGGGCCTGCTCCAGCGTCTGGCCGCGCTTCAGAACCTTCACGATGTACGGGTAGCCGCTCTCGGTGAGGGTGCCCGGGCCGAACTCGGTGGCGACGACCAGCGTGTCGCGGTCGAACCAATCGAAGCGGTGCTTGCCCTCGGGCAGGTTGAAGCCGTTGGGGACGAACTGCTTCGTCACGGCGTCGAACTCGCGCACGACGACGGCGTCCTTGCCGCCGTTAGAGAGGCTGACAAGGCAGAGGCGCTCCTCGGGGTCGAGGCAGCTGTCGCCCTTGAACACCCACGGGCGGTTCTCGGCTTTGCCGAGGGCGTCGACGTCGAGCACCGTCTCCCAACGCGGGGTCGCGGTGCGGTAGCTGTCGAGCGTCGTGCGTCGCCAGACGCCGCGTGGGTTGGCCTTGTCCTGCCAGAAGTTGTCGATCCCGCCGGCGCGGAAGCTCGGCGCCGGGATGCGGTCGGTGGCGGTGAGGATGTCCAGCGCCTGTTGGCGGAACGGCTCGTACCGCGGGTCGCCCTTGAGAACGGCCAGCGAGCGCTCGTTCTGCTGCCGCACCCAGGCCAGCGCGCGCTCGCTCTCCACCTCCTCGAGCCAGAGGAACTCGTCGGTGGCGGGCGCCGCAGCTTGTTGCGACGGCGGTGCGGCCGGGTCCACGGCCGGTGCGACTGCGGCGGCCTGCGCGACGGAGTCGGCGACCGCTTCGGGGGAGGCCTGCTCGGCCGGCGCTGTGGCGCAGGCGGCGAGGACCGCGGCGGAGGCGGCGAATACCAGAAGCTGCTTCAACGGGGTGACCTCACCATCTCTTTTTTGGGTGCAGATCGTGCAGATCGTGCACTTTTCCGGCTTCTCCCGCCCCGAACATGCCACCCGATCAGGACCAGAATCCTAGACGGGTAGAGGCGGTCAGTCCTTCAGCTTGCGCGTCAGGTAGGTGTACTCGAGCGCCACGCGCTTGGCCGACTCCTTGAGGTTGGCGGCGGCGGAGTGACCGCCGTCGGTGTTCTCGTAATAGAAGTACGGGTAGCCGAGCTCCTCCAGACGCGCGGCGGCCTTGCGGGCGTGGCCCGGGTGGACGCGGTCGTCCTTGGTCGAGGTCAGGATGAAAGGCTCCGGGTACTGCTTGCCGCGGGCCAGCGCCTGGTAGGGCGAGTACTCCGCGATCCACGCGCGCTGCTCGGGGATGTCCGGGTCGCCGTACTCCGCGATCCAGCTGTTGCCGGCCAGCAGCTTATGGAAGCGGAACATGTCGAACAGCGGCACCTGGATGACGGCCGCGTTGAACAGCTCCGGCCGCTGGGTCATCGCCACGCCCATGAACAGGCCGCCCTGGCTGCCGCCCATGATGCCGAGCCGCCGCGGGGAGGTGATCTTCCGCGCGATCAGGTCCTCGGCGACGGCGACGAAGTCCTCGTGCGCGCGCTGGCGGTTCTTGCCCTGCGCCGCTTGGTGCCACGCCGGGCCGAACTCGCCGCCGCCGCGGGTGTTGGCGACGACGTAGACGCCGCCGTCCTCCAGCCACAGCTTGCCCATCACGCCCGAGTAGCCGGGCAGGAGCGAGTTCTGGTAGCCGCCGTAGCCGTAGAGGAGCGTCGGGTTCGAGCCGTCCATCTTCGCGTTCTTCGCACGGACGACGAAGTAAGGCACCTTGGTGCCGTCCTTCGACGTGGCGAAGTGCTGCTCTACCGTGCTGCCCGAGGCGTTGAAGCGCTCCGGCAGGGCCTTCAGCTTCTCGACCTTTCCGCTGGCCGCGTCGGCGAGCCAGAGGGTGTCCGGCGTCAGGTAGTTCTTCGTGGTGAAGAACACCTTGTCGTCGCGCTCGGAGGCCGAGCCGATGGCGACGGAGGCGTTGGCCGGCAGCGCCAGCTTGCGCCGGGTCCACTGGCCGCCCTTGCGGTCGTAGACGTAGGCTGCGCCCTTCACGTTCTCGTACAGCGCGACGACGAGCTTGTTGCGCGTGTTGGTGACGCCCTCGATCGACTCGCGCGGGCCGGGCCGCAGGATCAGGTAGGGCTTCGGGTCGGTCGGGTTCGCCTTCAGGTCCGAGAGGTCGATGCCGACGAGGTCGCCGGTGGCGAAGCCGCGCCAAGGCTCCTCCAGCGTCAGCACCAGCTGGTCGTCGACGTAGGCCTGGATCGACTGGCGCGCCGGCATGGGCAGGCGCACGACGCCGCTGTCGGTCAGCAGGCTGTACTCGGTCTCGAAGAACTTGGGCGAGCGGTAGAGCAGTACCGCCTGCAGCGTCCCGTCGGCGTCGCGGATGGCGGAGGCTCCGGCGGAGACGTCCGTGGGACGTCCCCGGAAGATCTCCTCGGCCTGGTCGACGGCCTGCCCCCGCTTCAGGCGCTTGACCACGAAGGGATAGCCGGACGCGGTGAGCGTGCCCGGGCCGAAGTCGCGCGAGATCAGCAGGGTGTCCTGGTCGATCCAGGTGACGCCGCCCTTGGACTCCGGGAGCCGGACCCCGCCCGCGACGAACTGCTTCGTGGCGGTGTCGAACTCGCGGTACTCCACGGCGTCCTTGCCGCCGTTGGAGAGGGCGATCAGGCAGATGCGCTCTTCGGGCGGAAGGCAGCTGGAGCCCTTGTAGACCCAGTTCGCGTTCTCGGCGGCGGCCAGCGCGTCCACGTCGAGCACGGTCTCCCAGCGCGGGTTCTTCGTGCGGTAGCTTTCGAGCGTCGTGCGGCGCCAGAGACCTCGGACCTGCGTCGGGTCCTGCCAGAAGTTGTGGATCTCGTCGTCGCGGAAGCTGGGGGACGGGATCCGGTCGGTGGCCTCCATGATGCGCAGCGCGTCGGCGTGGAAGCGCGCGTAGCGGGGGTCCGCCTGCAGCACGCCGAGCGAGCGGTCGTTGCGCTCGCGCACCCAGGCGAGCGGCTTCTCGCCCTCGACTTCTTCGAGCCAGATGTACGGATCCTCGTCGGTGGCCGCCACGGGCGCAGCGGCCGGGGCGGCGGTCTGGGCGGAGGCGGCGGTGGTCATCAGCGCGGCGGCCGCGGCGGCGAGAAGGAGACGCATGAGGTCAAGACTGCTCCTGGTGTCGAGCCCGCGACATTAGAGGCGGGGGGAGGACGGGCAAGGCGGCGCGCCCATCGGTCGCGCTCGGAGGCGCTCACAGCTCGCGCTCAGGGGTCATCGTTCGGGATGTTCAGCGTCGCGCCGCACGCCTTGCAGTGCACCGCGTCGGGGTCGTGCCGCTGGAGGCCGCAGATCTGGCAGGGGAACCGAACCTTGTTGGGCCGGAAGATCGCCTGCGCCAGCCGCAGGAACAATGTCACGCCGGTGCACATGATGATGATGGACAGCAGGCGCCCCCAGACCCCGGGTAGCGTGATGTCGCCGTAGCCGGTCGTGGTCAGGCTCGTGATGGTGAAATAGAGGGCGTCGATGTAGCCGCCGATGCCCGCGGAGACGCCGCGGAAGCTGGTGTAGACGAAGCCGGTGACGATGAAGACGAAGGTGAGGAGGGTGGCCACCGCCCGGGTGATCTCCTCCACCCGCGTGTCGTCGTAGCGCCGGCCGATCGTGTCCCAGAACACCTCGCTGTTCACCAAGGTCCACAGGCGCAGCACGCGCAGGAAGCCCAGGTTGAAGAACCACTGTGGGAACAGCAGGGTGATCAGTACGAAGATGTCCACCCAGACGCTCGTCCTGCGGAAGAAGGTCCGCATGTTCCCCCAGGCCAGCGCCCGGGCGCCGAGGTCGAGCGCGACGATGGCGGCGATCGCGTAGTCGATGACCAGGAAGACGCCCCGGCCGCGCAGCAGGGGCGCGGCGACGAAGAACGCGATGATGACGATGTCGAGGAACAGCCACGCGGTGCGGAAGCGGACCGCCCCGGGCGTCGTGCCATGGTAGAGCGCGTGCAGCCGGGTACGCAGCGTTGCCGGCCGCTCCGGCACGACCGTCGAAGGCGCGTCCGTGTGCATCGGCAGGGTAACGGACGGCGGGGCCGGCCGATCCCCAAGCTTGGCAGGAACTTCGCACCGGGCGGCGCGTTTCGCACCCGGGCTGATTTCCCTCTACGCATCGGAGAGACCAGATGACCGACATCAACCGCGCCGGCGGCTCGGCCGACGACGACATGTCCGACACCGACGACCTGCGCCGCCGCGCGCAGGAGGCCTTCACGCAGGGCCTCGACACCGCGCGCTACCAGGCCATGCAGGCCCGCGACTTCGCCGAGGAGCAGTTCGGACAGGTGCAGGAGTACGTGACCACGCGCGTCCGCGAGAAGCCGGTGCAGTCGGCGCTGGTGGCGCTGGGGGCGGGCGTCCTGCTCGGCATGATCCTGAAGGGCGGCCGCCGCTGATCCAGCGGCTCACCCGGATGCTGGTGGCGGCGGCGCTGTTCGCCGTCGCCGGGGGCGTGGCGCTGGTCGCGGCGTCGTACGCCCTCTACGCGCTGCTGCGGGACCCGCTAGGGCCCGCCGGCGCGGCGGGGGTGGTTGCAGCCGTGGCGGCGGTGCTGCTGCTGCTGATGGCGCTGCTGATGTCCCGGGGCCCCAAGACCAGGCCGGCGGGAGCCGAGGCAGAGGCGCAGGGGCACGAGGGGCTGGCGATGCGGCTGTTCGAGGTCGCGCGCGGGCACCCGGTGCTGAGCGTCGGCGCGCTGCTGGCCGGGCTCTACGTCGTGGCCAAGCGGCCGGGGCTGCTGGCGCTGCTGGCCGCCAACGTGCTGGGCGCCCAGAGGCAGAAGCGGCGCGACGGACGGGCGTGATCTTCCGCCTGATCGACCTGCCCTACGACGAGGGCGCGTTGGCGCCTCTAATGTCGGTGGAGACGTTGCGCACCCACCACGGCAAGCACCACGCCAAGTACGTGGAAGTGCTGAACAAGCTGCTGGCGGAGCGAGGCGGTGGTCACGGCCCGCTCGAGGACGTGGTGGCCGAGGCCGGGCGCGAAGGCGGCAAGCTCTACAACAACGCCGGGCAGGCGTGGAACCACGGCTTCTTCTGGTTCAGCATGACGCCGGAGCGGAGCGAGCCGTCCGGGGCGCTGGGCGATGCGGTGGGCCGCGATTTCGGCGGGCTGGACGGGCTGAAGCGCCGCTTCGTGCAGGAGGGCGCCGATCACTTCGCCTCGGGCTGGACCTGGCTGGTGGCGCGCGACGGACGGCTGGAGGTGACCTCCACGCACGACGCGGGGAGCTTCGACCGGCTGGACGGGGCGACGCCGCTGGCCGTGTGCGACGTCTGGGAACACGCCTACTACCTGGACCACAAGCAGGATCGGAAGGGCTTCCTCGAAGGGTGGTTCGACCGGCTGCTGGACTGGCGCTTCGCGGGCGAGCAGTTTGGTGCAGCCGCTGCGGGGCGCCCCGGCTGGCGCTACCCGGCGCCGGTCTGAGGCGCGGCGTCCCGCCGGCGGCGGGGCAGAGACCAGCTCTTCACCAGGTCGAAGCTCGACCCGTTCCAGCCCATGGCGCGGACGCGGATCACGTCGTCCTCCGCCTCCACGACGTTGAAGCCGATGGGCACGCCCCGCTCGCGCAGGGACAGCGTGCTGGCGCCCACGCAGTGCGTCCGCTCGTCGCCGCAGGGGAAGGTGGCGGCGAAGGGCACGTGCAGGTGGCCGGTCATCACCACATCAATGGCGTGGCGGTTCAGGACGGTGGCGGCGGCGCGGCCGCGCGTCACCTCGCCGGTGATCGGCTCGCCCAGCACCTCCATCAGCGGGTGGTGACAGACGATGACGCGCAGGTCGCCCGGTGCGCTGGCGGCGGCGACGGCGCGTCCGGCCGCGTCGAAGTCCTTCAGGTCCGCCGCGCCCTTCGACCAGTTGCGGCGAAACTGGATGCCGCGGGCGGTGTTCAGCGTCCGCACCGACAGCCCCGCGCCGCGGTGCTCCACGTCCTCGGTCGCCCCGATCCAGCGCCGGTAGCGCGCCCACGGGGCCACGATGCGGAGCCACACGTTGTAGTAGGCCGTGTCGTGGTTGCCCGGGCAGACGATGTGCGGCGGGAGGCCGGTCATCCAGGCGGCGCAGGCCTCGAACTCGGCGGGGCGGCCGGTTTGCGTGATGTCGCCCGAGATCACCAGCAGGTCGTGCTCGGTCTCGTGGGCGAACGCGGTGGCGGCCTCCACGGCCTGCATGTTCACGGCGCCGAAATGGATGTCGGTGAAGTGGATCAGGCGGACGGTCACGCGTCGATCCTACAGGCGCGGCTCGCCCACGTCCTTCGCAGGTTCGAGCGCGCGGAAGGCGCGCGGGATGAAGCGGATGTCCGCAGGGGACCGCAGCCGGATCGGCTCGCCGTCCAGGATCGCCGGGATGGAGCCGCGGGCCATGGCGCGGCCGGTGCGGCAGGGGCGGACCTTCACGGCCGGGTCTCTCCGCCAGTCGCCGAACATGGCGTTGAAGCCCAAGCGGAAGGCGTCGAGAGCACCGGACGGGTCCAGCGCGGCGGCCTCGAGGGCGGTTTCCTCGTCCATGGCCTTTGATATGAGCGGGCACATCAGGGTGAGGGCCTCGGCCTTTTCACCGGGGCCGCCGTCGAGAGAGTAGCGCAGCGAGCCGCTGAAGGCCCGGCGGGCGGCGCGGACGCCGCGGTTGACCGCCGCCAGCAGCCGGCGCTCGCGCACCGCTTCGCGCGCCTCGGCCCAGAGTGCGGGCGCGCCGAGGATGGCGGCGACGTAGAAGGTGCGGCCGCTGACCTCGCCGCCCGATACGGGTCGAACGACCCCGCCGTTGAGGGCGCAGCGCAGCGAGTCCTGCCAGCTGCGGTCGCCGTAAAAGGCCTTGGGCAGCATGTTCATCGTGCCGCCCGGCAGCGTGGCGACGATCGGACCCTCTGGGCCGCAGAGCGCGGCGGCCAGTCGTGCCGTGCCGTCCCCGGCGAGGGTGATGACCAGGTCGGGCTGGGCTCCCACGGCCTCACGGACCGCCTGCTCGATGGCCGAGCCGCGGGCGTTGTGGACGCGGATCTCCATGCCGTGCTCGGCCACGATGGCCTGGAGCTCGTCGGCGGCGCCGGGGCCGACGGAGCCGGACGCCTCGTTGACGACCGCCTCCACACGCCGGATCAGCAGGGAGGGCTTCCGCTCGGTCTTGTAGATGGGGGGAGCGGCGTCATCCATGCGGCTGCAACGTGGCCTGGCCGCCCCCGTTCCGCGGGGGCGGCGGCCGTGTGCGAGTTACTGCGCGGGAGGGGTAGTGGGAGCGGGAGCCGGAGCCGGCTGCGCCTGCCCGGCCGGCGGAGCCTGGCCCGCCTCGCCCCGCGACTCGAGCGTGCGGCCGGTGTCCTGCATCGCCTCGCCGGTCTCGTCCGCGACCTCCCGGCCGGCGACACGGGCCTGGTCCGCGGCCTGGCCGGCGGTGGTGTCGAGCGTCTGGCCGGCGCCGCTGAACGAACCCTTCCAGATGGCGAGGGCGATCACCGCCACGCCCAGCACCGCGCAGAGGGCGATGAGGATGGAGATCAGAGGGTTGCGCTTGTGCCGCGCGCGCTCGTCGGACACGCCGCGCTGATAGGCGTCGCGGCGGACCTCCTCCAGCGACCGGGTGTCGACTGTGGTGACCGTGCGGTCGCCGGTGGCGGCGTCGACGTGGTCGTGATGGCCGGGGCCGCGCATGCTGAACCTCCTCGGGGGGAATGCTCAAAAGCTAACGGTCACGGTTCGGCAGGGTTCCGGCGGAACCTTACCGGGAACCCACCGTTTTGGCTGCCAGGGGCGGGTCAATGGAGAGCCACATGACGATGAAGATTATCGCCCTCGTTGGCGCCGGCCTGCTCGCCGCCGCCTGCACCGGGGATCCGTATCAAGACCAACGCGTCACGGGTCGCGCCGCCGCCGGGGCCGCCATCGGCGGCGTCGCGGGAGCCATCCTGGGCAACAACACGGGCAGCGGCAACGCCGCTACCGGCGCCGCCATCGGCGCGGCCGAGGGCGCCGGCGTCGGCGCCGCCACGGCGAACACCACCACCGGCGTGAACCGCCGCCAGTACTACGATCAGCGCGTGGGCCGTTACTACTACTACGACCAGCGCACCGGCCGTTACTACTGGGAAGACGGCTCGCCGCGCTACTGAGCCTGAAGCTCGGTCGTGAGTAATCGCACGCCCCGCGGTCCCGCCGCGGGGCGTGCCTGCATCAGTAAGACGGCCGGCGCAGCGCGCCGGCCGTTCGTGCGTTCGGGTGAGGGACAGGAGAGAGCGATGGCTTCGAA
>DASVVG010000214.1:0-1569 GCA_036386655.1 Caulobacteraceae bacterium
GACGCGGCGCCGGATTCGGCCGTTCGCGCCCTCGAAGCCGCGCTCAAGGCCGACAACAGCGGCGGCGCCGCGGGCGTGATCCGGGACCTCGTCAACGCCGAGGCGGTGGAGCGGCGCGCGTGCGCCGAGGTGCTGGCGCCTCTGCTGCAGCTTTGCGGTCCGCCCCACAGCGAGCTGGTCCGCCTGAATTTCCCCGCCGAGACGCCGCGCCGCCTGTGGCGCGCGCTCAAGCAGGCGGCGCGCAGCGACGTGGAGCACGCGGTGGCGGCTTGGCTCGGCCGGGCATGGAGCGACTCCTCGCCGCCGGTGTTCGACAAGCTCTGCGCGCGGGCGGCCAAGGGGCTCCGCGAGGGGCAGCCGGAGTTCGCGCCTGTCACCCATCTGCTGGCGTCGACAGGAGCGGACGCGGTCGCGCGCCTCGCGCTGGTGCTGGAGCTGGCGCCGCTGGCGCGGACGGCGGTGCATCACCTGCCCGAGTGGCTGAACCGGACGACGGGCGCGCACGCGGCGGCGATGCGGCTCATCTACAAGGACGCGGTGCAGCACTCTGAAGGCGCCGGGCCGCTGCTGCTGGAAGTGATCTTCGGGCATCTGGCGGAGCCTTGGCTGGTGATGAAGATCGTCGCGGCCCTGATGGACACGCCGAACGAGCGTTATGTCGCGGCCTCGGAGCTCGCCAGCTTCCCGCTCCGTCTGTTCGAGAGCGCCGACCGCTGCATCGAGGCGATCAGGAGCGTCGACGAAACTCGCGGCGCGGAAGCGGGCGTGGAGGCGGCTCACGCCGTGAGCCGGGCGCTTTCCACCTTGACGGCGCTGGAGAGTGCGCTGAGCCTGCAGAAGGACGGCCCCTGGGCCAATCGGCTGACCCAGCAGCGTCGCGCTCTGGCGGGGGCCGTCGAGGGCCGCTTCATCGAGGTCGAGGCGGCGCTCAACGCCGCCTTGCCGCTCCAGAGCAGCCGCACCGCCGCCAAGGCGCTGACCGGCTTGCCCAAGCTGGTGCATCCGCCGGAGCCGCGGCTGCTGGGGCGCGCGGCGGCGCTGCTGGCCTTCCTGGAAGAGAGCCGCGCCGTCGCCGACGGCGGAGGCTTCGGCACCCTGCGGGCGCGGGCCCACGAGCTGGCGCAGACGCGGCTCGATCAGTACGCCGACGACCTTCTAGAGATGCGTCAGGCGGGCGCCTCGCCGCAGGAGGCCGAGTTCATCGGCCAGTACCTGGAGGCCGCCGCCGGGCTCGTCGCGGTGCTGCAGGGCGACAAGGCGGCCACCGTGCTCCGCCGGCGCGCCGCGGCCTGAGGCTCGCGACTTCCACTCCCATCGGCTAAGCAGGCGCCCTTCACGAGAGGGCGCTGATGCTGGGCTTCTGGATCGCGGCGGCGATCGTCTCCGCGGCCGTGGGCGCGGTGATGCTCGCCTTCGCCCGGCGAGCCCAGCGCGAGGGCGCGACCGCGGAAGCGTCGCCGACCCTCGCCGCCTACGAACGCCAGCTGCAAGAGGTGGACGATCTCGCCCGGCGCGGCCTGCTGGCCTCCGAAGAACGGGAGGCCGCGCGCACCGAAGCCGCGCGTCGCC
>DASVVG010000215.1:0-17464 GCA_036386655.1 Caulobacteraceae bacterium
GTGGATCTGCGCCAGCTGGTCCTCGACCTTGTGCTGCACGAACAGCGGCAGCGGGTCGCGGTGGTGGGTGATCTTCTTGGCCTGCGACGGCATCAGCATGCGCATGAAGTCGCGCGCCTCGCGGTAGCCGTCGTCGCCCTCCACCCAGATGCCGTCGTAGTCCTTGTCGTACATGTCGCGGATGGCGCGCTTCACGAGGTCTTCCTCCTCGTAGATCAGCGCGGGCGCGATGGAGGCGAGGGTGGTCTCGCGGATCGTGCTCCACAGGCGGATCAGGTACTCGTAGTCCCGCTTGATCTCGGCCTTGGTGCGCGCCGAGCCGGCGGTGCGCACGATGAGCCCCATGCCCTCGGGCACCTCGAGGCTGTTGACGATCGTCTTTAGGCGCTTGCGGTCGGTGGCGCTGGTGATCTTGCGGCTGATCCCGCCGCCCCGCGCGGTGTTCGGCATCAGCACGCAGTAGCGCCCGGCGAGCGACAGGTAGGTGGTGAGCGCCGCGCCCTTGTTGCCGCGCTCTTCCTTCACCGCCTGGACCAGCAGGATCTGGCGACGCTTGATCACCTCCTGGATCTTGTAGCGGCGCATCAGGCGGCGGCGGCGGCGCGCCTCCTCCTCGAGCAGCTCGTCCTCTTCCTCGACGGCCTCCTCGGCCTCGCCTTCCGCGCCGGCTTCGCCGCTCGAGGCGGCGGTCCCATGGCCGTTGGACCCGTTGTGCCCGTTGCGGGCGTGCGCCTCGTTGTCCTCGGCTTCCTCGCGAAGCAGGGCTTCACGGTCGGCGAGGGGGATCTGGTAGTAGTCCGGGTGAATCTCGTTGAAGGCGAGGAAGCCGTGCCGGTTGCCACCGTACTCGACGAACGCCGCCTGCAGGCTGGGTTCGACGCGGATGACTTTGGCTAGGTAGATGTTCCCGCGGAGTTGCTTGCGGGAATGGTTCTCGAAGTCGAATTCCTCAATCCGTTGGCCGTCCACGACCACGACCCGCGTCTCTTCCGCGTGGGCCGTGTCGATCAGCATCTTCTTGGTCATTAAGTCGCTCTCCGCGGCGCGCGCCGGCGACGAGCGCCGGGGGCCGGTGCGAGGGGCGCGCGCGCACGAGCCCGGGCTCGCTAGAAACAGCGAGTCTCCCGGTCGTTCGTGAGGGGGCGGGTGCGGCGCGGCCCATCGGGGTTCTTGTCCATGGCGCGCCGGCCAGCGGCGCGAATCGAAACGGCGCGCCGTATCCTCGGCTCAGGAGCAGAGATTCGGCGCGTTTGCGCAGGGGGAGACCGGCCCTTCGGCAGGCGTGGCCCCGGCGCGCGGCGACTTTGCAACATGGGGCGTCAAAAGGGAAGGCGTGCGCTCGTTTGTCTCTGGTTAACCCTTTGACTACCGGCGCGGATCAATATTGGATTCTCCAGGGGCGACACTCGGGTACAGTTTGATGATCGGCGCGCGTTCGCTGTTGGCGAGCCGGTGGGGCAAGGCCGCAGGCGTGGTCCTGGCGGGCGTTTGCGCGCTGGCGGCTGCCGCCACTTCCCACGGCGCCTCCAAGGGCGGCGTTCTGAAGGTCCGCATCGGCGGCGACCAGGCCGAGACCCGCGTCGTGGTCGAGATGGATCGCTCCGCCAAGGCCAAGTTGCTTCCCGCGAAGGACGGCGACGAGGTCGTCCTGTCCTGGCCCGACGTCACCGTGAACGCCGACCTCACCGGTCCCGGCAAGGGCATGGTCCGCAACTGGTCGGTGGACCAGGCCGGCGGGGCGGCCCGTCTGACCCTCGACCTCACCCGCGACGCGGTCGTGGCGCGGCGCTTCCTGCTGCCGCCGGGCGACGGGATCGAGGTCTACCGCTACGTCGTGGACCTGAAGGCGAAGACCCCCGCGCTGGTCGCCGCCCCGAAGCTGGTCGCGGGCAAGCCCGCGGCCAAGGTCGCTTCCGCCAACGACGGAGTGATGGTGAAGACCATCAGCGCGCCGAAGTCCCTGCGCACCAAGAAGGTGATCGTGATCGACGCTGGCCACGGCGGCCGCGATCCCGGCGCCCACGGTCACGCGGCGCGCGAGAAGGACGTTACCTTGGCGGCTGCCCTGGCGCTGAAGGCTCGGCTGGAGAAGAGCGGCCGCTACAAGGTGGTGCTGACGCGGGAGAAGGACATCCAGATCCCCCTGGAGGGCCGGGTCCGCGCCGCCCGCCGGGCTGACGCCGACCTGTTCATTTCGCTGCACGCTGACGCCGGGCACGACCCGTCCCTGCGGGGGGCGAGCGTCTACACGTTGTCGGAGAACGGCTCGGACCGCGTGGCCAAGCGGGTGCTGAGCGGCGCCAAGACCTTCGGCGAGGTCAAGCTGGCCGGGCCCGACCGCGCGGTGAACTCAATCCTGCTGGACCTGACCCAGCGCAACACGCGCAATCAGTCGGCGACGTTCGCCCAGCTCCTGCTGGCGGAGGTGGAAGACGAGGCCACGTTGCTGAAGACCAGCCAGCGGAACGCCGGTTTCGTGGTGCTGCTGGCGCCCGACGTGCCGGCGGTGCTGTTCGAGATGGGCTTCATGACCAATCCCGAGGACGAGAAGGCCCTGCGGGACCCCGCGACCCGGCGGCGGCTGATGGGCGCGGTGGCGGACTCCATCGACGACTACTTCTCGCAAGAGGCGAAGTACGCGGCTAGATAGAGCGCGGCTGCGGCGTCGCCGCGCTTGACCCATTCGGGCGCGAGGGGTCGACTCGCCGACGCAGAGTCGAGGTCGGAGCCGCTTCGGGCGGCCCGCCTTGTGGAGGTTTCTCAGCGTGCATCCGGGACGTTGGTTCGCGATCGCAGGGGTCGTGGTGCTGAGCGCCATCGGCGCGGGCGGCTTGGCGGTGGCCGTCTACATGGCCTGGCTGTTCCATAGCCTCCCCGACGCTCGCGAGCTGGCCGAGTACCGCCCCCCCACGTCATCACGGGTGTTCGCCTACGACGGCACGCTGATCGGGGAGTTCGCCAAGGAGCGGCGGATCTTCGTCGCCTATGACCAGATCCCCGAGGTGCTGATCCAGGCGTTCCTGGCGGCCGAGGACAAGAACTTCTTCCAGCACGGGGGCATCGACGCGGTGGGCTTCGCCCGCGCCATCGCACGCCTGCCGGTCCACTACGTGCAGGGCACGCGGCCCGAGGGCGGCTCCACCATCACCCAGCAGGTGGCGAAGAACGTACTCCTCACGAGCGACGTGACCTTCGGCCGGAAGATCAAGGAAGCGATCCTGGCGCGGCGGCTCGAGGAGACGCTCGACAAGGAGCAGATCCTCGAGCTGTACATGAACGAGGTTTACCTCGGCTACCGCTCGAACGGCGTCGGCGCCGCGGCCTTCAACTACTTCGGGAAGTCGCTGAACCAGCTGACCCCGGCCGAGGCCGCCTACATCGCCGCCCTGCTGAAGGGGCCGGAGAACTACCATCCGAAGCGCCACAAGGCGCGGGCCATCGGCCGCCGCAACTGGGTGCTGACCCAGATGGAGGAGCTGGGCTGGCTCACCCGCGCGGAGGCCGCCGCGGCGAGGCGCCAGGACCTGGTCGTGCAGAGCGCGCCCTCGCGCGCCAAGTACCAGGACGCCGACTACTTCGTCGAGGAGGTGCGCCTGCGCGCGCTGGGCTCCAAGTGGGGCGAGGACGTCGACGAGGGCGGCTACTACATCCGCACCACGCTGGACCCCCGGCTACAGAGCGCCGCGCGCGTGTCGCTGATGAACGGCATCGAGGCATACGACCGCCGCCACGGCTGGCGCGGGGCCTGGGCCAACGTGCCGCTAGACGGCTGGGAAGCGGCTGCGCGCAAGCGTCGGCCCCCCTCCGAACGGCGCGGCTGGCGCGCCGCAATCGTCGAATCGGCGGACGGCCCATCCGTCCGGGTGCGTGCGCTCGGCGGCGGAGAAGGCCTGCTCGAGGGAGAGGATGCGGCGTGGGCCGCGCGCGGCGCCGGACTCAAGACGGGCGACCTGATCTTCGTGGAGGAGCACGCCGGCGGCCGCTATGGCCTGAAGCAGGTCCCGCAGGCGAACGGGGCGCTCGTCGCCATGGACCCGTGGACGGGGCGGGTCCTGGCGATGGTCGGCGGCTACAGCTTCTCGCTCTCAAAGTTCAACCGTGCGACCCAGGCGGAGCGCCAGCCGGGCTCGGCCTTCAAGCCGTTCGTGTACGCCACGGCGCTGGAGAACGGCTTCACGCCGGCCAGCCGCGTGCTCGACGCGCCGGTGAGCTTCCGCGGCGCCAACGGGCAGGCGTGGACGCCGGAGAACTACCAGCGCCGCTCCTTCGGCTGGCAGTCGCTCCGCAACGGGCTGGTCTATTCCCGCAACCAGATGACCGTGCGGCTGGCCGACAGCATCGGCATGCGCAAGGTTCGCGAGAACGCGCTCGAGTTCGGCGTCACCGACGAGATGGAGCCGGTGCTGGCGATGGCGCTGGGCTCGGGAGAAACCACGCCGCTGAAGCTGACGGCCGCGTACGCTCCCTTCGTGAACGGCGGGCGCACCGTGGAGCCGCACACGATGGTCGTGGTCCATGACCGGGACGGCAAGGCCATCTACCGCGCAGAGGATCGCGACTGCCCGCGCAACCGCTGCGCGGCGGGCTACACCGGCGAGGAGTCGCCGCGCTTCCCGCTGCCGGGCAAGCAGGTGATCGACCCGGTCACGGCGTACCAGATCACCACCATGCTCGAAGGCGTGGTCCAGCAGGGCACCGCCACGAAGGCGCTGGTGCTGAACCGGCCGGTCGCTGGCAAGACCGGCACGACCAACGAGTACCGGAGCGCCTGGTTCGTGGGCTACACGCCCGACATCGTGACGGGGGTCTTCATCGGTTTCGACGACAACCGGTCGCTGGGCGACGGCGAGACGGGGGGGGCGGCCGCGCTGCCGGTGTTCGTCGACTTCATGCAGGAAGCGCTGAAGAACACGCCGCCCAAGGCCTTCAGCCCGCCCGAGGTGGCCGAGATCGTCACGGTCGGCGGCATGCAGGAGGCGTTCCGGCCCGGGACCGAGCCGGGCGCGCGTCCTCCCGGCGGCGAGCGTCCCGTGGCGACCCGCCCGCGCACGCCGCACGCCGATCGCGAGCGTACGCCGGAGTACCAGGTGGGCTCCGGGCCGACGCCCGCCGCGCCCCCCCAGACGCCGCCGCCGCCGCAGAAGGTTCCCGAAGACCTGAGCGGCCTATATTAGGCGCAGCGGGCCCGAGCGCCCGTCCACGCGTGGAGTGATCGTATGAGACCGGATGTCGAGGCCGCTGCGGCCGACATCGAGCAGAGCGTCGCTCTGCTCAGGAGGCGTCTTTGACTGGGAGCCTGCCCTCCGCAAGCTCGACGAGCTGAACGCACGGGTCGAGGACCCGAGCCTCTGGGACGACCCTGAACAGGCCCAGGCCACCATGCGCGAGCGCAACCGGCTCGCTGCGGCCGTGGAGGCCGTGCAGTCGATCGAGCGCGGCGTCCGCGACGCGGTCGAGTTCGCCGAGCTCGCCGAGATGGAGGGCGACGACGCCTCGCTGGACGACGCGCGCAAGCAGCTCTCCGGCTTGAAAGAGCGCGCTGCGCGCGCCGAGCTCGAGGCGCTGCTCTCCGGCGAGGCCGACGCCAACGATGCCTACGTGGAGATCAACTCCGGGGCGGGGGGCACCGAGTCCGCCGACTGGGCCTCCATGCTGCTGCGCATGTACACGCGCTGGGCGAACGCCCACGGCATGACCGTGGACCTCGTCGAGGAGACCGCGGGCGAGCAGGCCGGCATCAAGTCCGCCACGCTGCAGGTGAAGGGGACGAACGCCTACGGCTGGCTGAAGACCGAGGCGGGCGTGCACCGTCTCGTCCGGATCAGCCCCTACGATTCCAACGCCCGTCGCCACACCAGCTTCGCGTCGGTGTGGGTCTATCCGGTGGTCGACGACACCATCGAGATCGTCATCGACCCGTCCGACGTGCGCACCGACACCTACCGCGCCTCAGGCTCGGGCGGGCAGCACGTGAACAAGACGGACTCCGCCGTGCGCCTGACGCACATCCCCACCGGCGTTGCGGTCGCCTGCCAGGCCGGGCGCTCGCAGCACGCCAACCGCGAGGAAGCCTGGAAGATGCTGCGGGCGCGGCTCTACGAGCTGGAACTGCAGAAGCGCGAGGCCGAGGCGCAGGCGCTCGAGGACCAGAAGAGCGACATCGGCTGGGGTCACCAGATCCGCAGCTACGTCCTGCAGCCGTACCAGATGGTGAAGGACCTGCGGACCGACGTCGAAACCTCCGACACCCAGGGGGTGCTCGACGGAGATCTCGACGCCTTCATGGCCGCGGCTTTGGCGCAGCGCGTCGGCGCCACGCGGGAGGAGGCGGCCTAGACCGCCTTCACCGGCTTCGCGTCGCCGCCGGTGGGCGCGGGAGCAGGGGCGGGGCCGCCCGTCGCGGGTGCGCCACCGGACGCCGGTGCGCCGAACGCTTCGTCGGAGAACTCGTCGGCCGGCTGCGGCGCGGCGGCCGCCTTGGGCAGCGGCGTGGGCGCGGCGGCGGCGGCGGCCTTGCTGCGGATGCATCGACCTTCGAACTGCGCGCCGAGTTCGATGGAGAGCTGCTCGTAGGTGATGTCGCCTTCGACCCTGGCGGTCGGCAGCAACCGGACTTGGCGGGCGGTGATCGAGCCAGCGACGCGGCCGCGAATCTCCACCATCACGGCGTCGACGGAGCCTTCGAGCTCGGCGGCGTCGCCCACGATCAGGCGCTCCACCTTCACGTCGCCCCAGGCGCGGCCCTGCAGCTGGATTTCGCCGCGGCCTTCGATGCCGCCCTTGATGACGAGGTCGGAGCCGAGGACGGAGGCGGTGATCTGTTGCGGGCGCCGCTGCTGCTGGGCGGCTGCGTTCTGCGCGGCGTCGGGTCCCGGAGCGGGGGCCGGCGCAGGCGCCTGGGGCGCTTGGCCGCCGGGCGTCGGACCTCCCGCGGGCGGGAGGGCGGTGTCCTTAATCGATTTGTTGAACATAGTCGCCGACCTTCAGAAAACGGTCGGGATTCTGCACCCGACCGTTCATCCATACCTCATAATGCAGGTGAACGCCCGTCGAGCGGCCGGTGTTGCCCATTCCGCCGAGGCGCTGGCCGAGCGACACGCGCTGGCCGGGGGCGACGTTGATGCGGTGCAGGTGGGCGTAGCGGGTCTTCAGGCCCGCGCCGTGGTCGACCTCGACGGTGTTGCCGTAGCCCGAGCGCACGCCCGCGAAGGAGACCACGCCGGGGGCCGTGGCCTCGACGGGGGTCATCAGGCCGCCGCCGAAATCAACGCCCGAGTGGAAGGCGGGCCGCGTCGTGAACGGGTCGTAGCGGACGCCGAAGCTCGACGTGCGGTGCCCCGCGTCGATGGGCTTGTGCACCGGCAGGCGATTGGCCGCGGTGGTCAGCGCCCGCATCTCCGCCATGTTGGCCGCCGCGCGCTGCACGCGCTGGGCGAAGGCCTGGTCGATATCGAGCACGGCGGCGAGGGCGCGAGGGTCGCGCGCCTCGAGCAGCGGGCCGCCCTGGCCGCCGGTGCGGGTCGTGAAGGAAGCCGGGTTCAGGCCCGCCATCCGGAATGCGAGGCGCAGCCGCTCGGCGCGCGTCTTGGCGATCGTCTCGGCCTGAGTGAGGAGGCGCTCCTGGTCGGCCTGGACCGCGGCCACGCGGACCACCGGGTCGACGCTCGCGGCGGCGCGGAGCGGCGCGGTCGCCTTGGAGGCGGGCACGCCCTGCAGGTCGGCGAGCACCATGGCCAGCGCGGCGTGACGGCTCTCGACCGTCTCGGCCAACTGGCTCACGCCGCCCTCGGTGGCGCGAAGTTCGGCGACGGCGGCGTTGAGCTCCGCGTCGCGTTGCGCCATCAGGCGCTCGTAGCGGGCCTTGGTGAAAGCGACCTGGCTCTGCTCGGCGCCGGCCTGCACCACGTTCCAGATCGTGCCGCCCGTGGCGACCAGGCTCCACACGGCGAGGCCGGCGGCGACGGAAGCGAACTGGGTCTGGCGGCGGGAGGAGAGCACGAACTTGCGCATTTCGCCGCCCGACCGCACGTAGAGGTGCCGTTCAGGAAACAGGCGAGCAGCCGTCTGGCGCAACTGCGCCAAGCGTTCGTTGATCATGCCCCGGAAAACCCGATTGTTATTGCTTACCGGCGGGTATGCCGCGCCGGCGGGAGTCGGGCAAGAGGGGCGCGACGATTGGTGCATGATTATCCAAGTCTATCCCCAGAAGGGGCCCGCTATGCACAGGCAGACTCAGTCCAGCATGGTTAACGGGTAGTTACTTCGAGCCCTTAGACTCGGCCCTGGACCTGCGACATCAGCGCCTGATCAGACGGAAGCTGGCTGGGGACGAATCGGGAACGTGAGTATCGCCGCGCTCATCCTGCGACGCTTCTGGCGGCCTCCAGCACGGCGTCCGCATGGCCGGGCACCTTGACCTTGCGCCAGACCCGCCGGACGAGCCCCTGGGCGTCGATCAGGAAGGTGGCGCGGTCGATCCCCATGTAGGTCCGCCCGTACATGCTCTTCTCGATCCAGACCCCGTAGCGCTCGAGCATTTCGTTGTCCGGCGAAGAGCCGAGGACCAGGTCGAGGCCGTACTTCTCGCGGAACTTGCCGTGGCTCTTCGCGGAGTCCTTCGATACGCCCACCACCGTGGCGCCCAGCGCCTCGAACTCGGCCCGCTTTTCAGAGAAGCCGATCGCTTCCTTGGTGCAGCCGGGGGTGTCGTCCTTCGGGTAGAAGTAGAGGACGACGATCCTCCCCTTCAGGTCCGAGAGCCGGACCCGCCCGGTGTCGGTCTCCAGGTCGAAGTCCGGGGCGGGATCGCCTTCGTTGAGCACCACGAAGCCTCCTAGACAGGTCTGACGAGCACGATCTTCTTCTTCCCGGCGGCGAGCTTCAGCACGCCCTCGGCGTTCAGGTCGGCGGCGGTGACGACTGCGGACGGATCGGTCACCTGCTGGTCGTTGACGCGAAGGCCTCCTCCCTGCGCGAGCCGCCGCGCCTCGGAGCGGGAGGGCGCCAGGCCGGCGTCGGCGACGAGCGCCGCCAGCGGGATCCCGGCGTCGAGTTGGCCACGCGCCACTTCGAAGGTGGGCAGGTCGGTCGAGAGCCGGCCTTCCTCGAAGGCGCCGCGGGCGGCTCCGGCGGCGGCCTCGGCGGCTTTGCGGCCGTGCAGCATCGTCGTCGCCTCGTCGGCGAGCCGCTTCTTCGCCTCGTTGATCTCGGCGCCCTGCAGCGCTTCCAGCCGCGCCACCTCCTCGAGCGGGAGTTCGGTGAACAGGCGCAGGAAGCGGCCGACGTCGCCGTCGTCCGTGTTCCGCCAGAACTGCCAGTAGTCGTACGGGCTCAGCTGGTCGGCGTTCAGCCACACGGCGCCCGCGGCCGTCTTGCCCATCTTCGCGCCGGAAGCCGTGGTGATCAGCGGCGTCGTCACCCCGAACACCTCGCGGCCGTCCACCCGGCGCACGAGTTCGACCCCGTTGACGATGTTCCCCCACTGGTCGGAGCCGCCCATCTGCAGCGTCACGCCGCGCGAGCGGTTCAGCTCCAGGAAGTCCACCGCCTGCATCAGCATGTAGTTGAACTCGAGGAACGTCAGCGGCTGCTCGCGTTCGAGCCTCAGCCGCACGCTGTCGAAGGTCAGCATCCGGTTGATGGTGAAGTGCGGTCCATAGGTGCGCAGGAAGTCGAGGTAGCCGAACCGGCTCAGCCACTCGTCGTTGTTCGCCATGGTCGCGGCGTTCGGCCCGTCGAAGTCGAGCAGGCGCTCGAACACGGTGCGGATGGAGGCGATGTTCGCCGCGATCCCGGCTTCGTCCAGCATCGTGCGCGACGTGTCCCGCCCGGAGGGGTCCCCCACCTTGGTGGTGCCGCCTCCCATCAACGCGATCGGTCGGTGCCCGGTTTTCTGCAGCCAGCGCAGCAGCATGATCTGCACCAGCGAGCCCACGTGCAGGCTGGGCGCGGTGGCGTCAAAGCCGATGTAGCCCGTGATCGTGCCGGCCGCCGCGGCTTCGTCGAGCGCCTCGGCGTTCGTGATCTGGTGGATGAAGCCGCGCTCGTGGAGCACGCGCAGGAAGTCGGAACGGTACGGGGACATCGGAGGGTTCAGCTGAGGCGTCGGGGCGTGTAGCACGGCGCTTTCGCGCGCCCCAAGGCGCGAGTCGCGGCGGGAGCGGCCTTGCGCGTCCTCGGCTTCATGAGCGGCACCTCGCTGGACGCGGTCGACATGGCCGTGGTCGAGACCGACGGAGAGCGGGTCCTCGCGCTCGGACCCGCCGGAGAGCGCAAGCTGCCCGAGGACCTGCGCCGGCTGTCGCTCGAAGCCACAGCTCGGGCGCAGGCGTGGCGCGAGGGGGAGCCCGAGCCGGAGGTGTTCGCCCCCCTCGCCACCGCCGTCGCCGAGTTCCAGGCGGAGGCCGCGCTCGCCTTCCTGGCGGCGAACGGCCTCGGGCCGACAGATATCGACGCGGCCGGTTTCCACGGCCAGACGCTGCTGCACGAGCGGCCCTCCGGCGGGCGGCGCGGGCGCTCTATCCAGGTCGGCGACGCCGCGTTGCTGGCCCGCCGGCTCGGCGTACCGGTCGTGTACGAGTTGCGCCGCGCCGACACCGAGGCGGGCGGGCAGGGGGCGCCGCTCGCGCCTGCCTACCACGCCGCGCTCGCCGCCTTCGCCGGGCTCCGGCCGCCGCTCGCGGTGCTGAACCTCGGCGGCGTCGGCAACCTCACCTTCATCGACGCCGACGGGTCGCTCACCGCCTTCGACACTGGACCGGCGAACGGCCCTCTGGACCAATGGGTCGAGCGTCACGGGCGGGGCCGGTTCGACGAGGGAGGCCGCCTCGCCGCCGCCGGGCGCGCCGACGAAGCGCGGATCGCCCAGTGGCTGGCGCGCCCCTACTTCGAGCGGTTCGGGCCGAAGTCGCTGGACCGCTACGAGTTCACGCCCGATCTCGTTCAGGATCTCTCGCTCGAGGACGGAGCGGCGACGCTCGCCGCCTTCTCCGCCGCCTGTATCGCGCATGCGGTGGGGCAGGCGCCCCGCGCGCCGGAGCGGCTGATCGTCTGCGGCGGCGGCCGACGCAACCGGGCGATCATGGACGAGCTCCGCCGCCGCGTGCCCACCCCGGTGTTCACGGCGGAGGACGCGGGCTGGCGCGGCGACTCGATCGAGGCGGAGGCCTGGGCCTTCCTCGCCGCGCGCTCGCTGAAGGGGCTGCCGATAACCTGGCCCACGACCACGGGCGCGCCGCACCCGCTCACCGGCGGAAAGGTCGTGGAGCCTTGCTGAGAACCCTGCACCGCCATCCCCAGTCGAGCGGCGGCGAAGCGTTCCGGGTCGAGGTGGACGTCACTCGGCAGCGACCCGGCCAGCTCCTGCTGCGGTACCTCGTCACCGGCCCCCAGACGGACCTGCGCCTGCCGCCGGCCGCCGCGCCTCAGCGAACCGACGAGCTCTGGCGGCACACGTGCTTCGAGGCGTTCGTGCGCACGCCGGAGGGGGACGCCTACTACGAGTTCAACCTCGCGCCCTCGTGCGGGTGGGCCGCCTACCGGTTCGAGGACTACCGCAGCGGCATGGCGCCCGCGGACACGCTGCCGCCGCCGGCGCTCACCGGGCGGCGCGAGGATGAGCGGTTCGAACTCGACGCCGTCGTGGACGTCGACGCGGTTGCGGAGCTGCCGGCGCGCTCGCCCTGGCGCGTCGGGATCTCCGCCGTGCTCGAGGACTCCGAGGGGCGGATATCCTACTGGGCGCTGGCCCATCCCGCGGGTAAGCCCGACTTCCACCACCTCGACGGATTCGTCCTCGAACTGCCCGCGACGGAGCCCTGATGAACTTCGGCCTCGACCGCCTGCTCGCCGATCCCGCGCTGCGCGCGCCGCTGGAGGGAAAGCGCGTCGCCCTGCTGGCGCATCCCGCCTCCGTCACCGTGGACCTGACGCACTCGCTGGACGCGCTGGCCGGGGCGGGGCTGCGCCTGACCGCGGCCTTTGGGCCGCAGCACGGCCTGCGCGGCGACAAGCAGGACAACATGATGGAGTCGCCGGACTTCAACGATCCGGTGCACGGCGTGCCCGTGTTCAGCCTCTACGGCGAGGTGCGCCGGCCCACCGACGCGTCGATGGACACGTTCGACGTGCTGCTGGTCGACATGCAGGACCTGGGCTGCCGCATCTACACCTTCATCACCACGCTGCTGTACGTGCTGGAGGCGGCGGCGAAGCACGGCAAGGCGGTGTGGGTGCTCGACCGGCCCAACCCTGCGGGGCGCCCCGTCGAGGGGCTGACGCTGCGGCCGGGCTGGGAGAGCTTCGTCGGCGCTGGGCCGATCCCGATGCGCCACGGGCTGACGCTCGGCGAACTCGGCCGCTGGTTCATCGACCACTTCCGGCTCGACCTGGACTACCGCGTGATCGAGATGGAGGGTTACCGGCCCGAGGAGGGGCCCGGGTACGGCTGGCCCCTCGGCGAGCGCACCTGGATCAACCCGAGCCCGAACGCTCCGAACCTCTGGATGGCGCGCGCCTACGCTGGCACCGTGATGCTGGAGGGGACCACCCTCTCCGAAGGCCGTGGCACCACGCGCCCGCTGGAGCTGTTCGGCGCCCCGGACATCGACGCCCGACGGGTGATCGCGGAGATGCAGGCGCTCGCGCCGGAGTGGCTGCGAGGCTGCCGGCTGCGCGACTGCTGGTTCGAGCCGACGTTCCACAAGCACAAGGGCCTGCTCTGCAACGGCGTGCAGATCCACGTCGAGGACGCGGCGTATGACCACGAGGCGTTCCAGCCGTGGCGGCTGCAGACGCTCGCGTTCAAAGCCATCCGTCGCCTCCACCCGGATTACGAGCTCTGGCGCGACTTCCCCTACGAGTACGTGCTCGACAAGCTCGCCATCGACGTCATCAACGGCGGCCCGGCGCTGCGGGAGTGGGTGGACGACGCCGCCGCCGAGCCCGGCGACCTCGACGCGATCACCACGCCCGACGAGCAGGCGTGGATCGAGGAACGGCGACCCTACCTCCTCTACTGACTCAGGGGACCGGCGCGTTCGCCATGCGCTTGTCGACGTAAGCGCCGACTTTGCTCTCCACCACCGGCAGGTGCTCGGACCAGAAGTGGCTGGCGCCGTCCACCACGTCATACTCGATGACGATGCCCTTCTGGGTGCGCAGCTTGGCCACCACGCGCTCGACCTCGTTCGGCGGCGTCACGGTGTCCGCGCCCCCGTGCAGGATCAGGCCCGACGCGGGGCACGGGGCCAGGAAGCTGAAGTCGTACATGTTGGTCGGCGGCGAGACCGAGATGAAGCCGTCCGTCTCCGGCCGCCGCATCAGCAGTTGCATGCCGATGTACGCCCCGAAGTCCCACCCGGCGACCCAGGTCTGCGACGCTGTCGGGTTCATCGCCTGCAGCCAGTCCAGCGCCGAGGCCGCGTCCGCGAGCTCGCCCAGCCCCTGGTCGTACTCGCCCTGGCTCTTGCCGACGCCGCGCAGGTTGAACGCCAGTGTGGAGAAGCCGCGCTGCATGAACACCCGGTAGAGCTGCACCACCGTCGGGAAGTTCATGTGGCCGCCCGCCTTCGGATGGCCGTGCAGGATCAGCGCGATCGGGGCCTGTTCCTGCTTGCTGGGGGCGTAGCGGCCCTCGATGCGGCCGGCGGCGCCGGCGAAGATCACTTCAGGCATTCAGTTCCTCAGGGGCGGCCGAATAGTTGACCGCTGCGGTCGGAATTACTATCTCGGGCGGGCCCTCCGAGCCCGCGAGCCGGCGGGTTTAGCACAGGCGTCCGCGCCTGCGCGCGCTTTTCGAGCCGAGGTTGAAATGCGCCTCTCCACCAAGGGCCGCTACGCCGTCATGGCCATGGCCGACCTCGCTCGGCACGGCGGGGATCGCGCCGTCTCGCTGGCCGAGATCGCCGCGCGTCAGGACATTTCCCTGTCCTACCTGGAGCAGCTCTTCGCCCGCCTTCGCCGCAAGGGGCTGGTGAAGAGCGCCCGCGGACCCGGCGGCGGCTACCGGCTGGCGGCGCCGGCCGAGCAGACCAGCGTCGGCGCGATCGTCGTCGCCGTGGACGAGCCGCTGAAGGTGACTCGCTGCGCAGCCGCCGGCGTGCTCGGCTGCATGCCCAACGGCGAGCAGTGCGTGACGCACCACCTCTGGGAAGAGCTCGGCGCCCACATCCAGGACTTCCTCGACGGCGTCAGCCTCTCGGACGTGCTGGCCCGCCGCTACGGCGCGGGCGCGGAGCCCGTCGCGGCATGAGCGTCTACCTCGACTACAACGCCACCGCTCCTGTTCGCCCCGAGGTGCTGGAGGCGGTCACCGCCGCCCTGGTCGACGGCGGCAACCCCTCGTCCATCCACGCGGCCGGCCGAAAGGCGCGCGCCACCATGGAGCGCGCCCGCGAGCAGGTCGCCGAACTGATCGGCGCCGCGCCCAACAGGCTGGTCTTCACCAGCGGCGGCACCGAGGCCAACGCGCTGGCGATCGAGAGCGCCGTGGCCGCCGGCTCCCGCTGCCTGCTGATCTCCGCCGCCGAGCACCCCAGCGTGCGCGAGAGCGCCCACGCCTCCGACGCCGAGGTCGAAGAGTGGCCCGTGGACGTCGACGGCCGCGCTGACCTCCCCTGGCTGTGCGACCGGCTGGCCCGCTGGGACGCCGAGCGCGAGGGTCCCCCCTTCGCCGCGCTGATGCTGGCCAACAACGAGACGGGCGTGATCCAGCCGGTCGAGGTCGCCGCCGCCATGCTGCACCAGCACGGCGGCCGCCTGCACGTCGACGCGGTCCAGGCCGCGGGCAAGGTTCTCGTCGACATGGAGGCGCTGGGCGCCGACACCCTCTCCGTGGCGGCCCACAAGCTGGGCGGTCCCGGCGGCGTGGGGGCGCTGGCCTACGCGCCGGGCGCCCCGGTTCGCCGTCGCCTCCACGGCGGCGGCCAGGAGCGCGGTCTGCGCGCCGGTACGGAGAACGTCTGCGGCATCGCGGGCTTCGGCGCCGCGGCGGAAGCCGCCCGCAAGGGCCTCTCCCGTTTCGCCGACCAGGCCGAATGGCGCGACGCCGCCGCCGCCCGCCTGCACGAAAAGGCGCCGGTCATCGTGCTGGCCGAGAACGTGGAGCGCTTGCCGAACACGCTCTGCTTCGCCACCTCCGGCTTCGAGGCCGCGCGCCAGCTGATGGCGCTCGACCTCGCCCAGGTGATGGTGAGCGCCGGCTCCGCCTGCTCGTCGGGCAAGGTGAAGCCGAGCCATGTGCTCACGGCCATGGGGCTGGAGGAGCAGGCCGGCTGCGCGATCCGCGTCAGCGGCGGGTGGGCCACCACCGAGGCCGACTGGGTGAAGTTCGTCGAAGTCTGGCTCGAAGCCTACGAGCGCCACCGCTCCCTTCGCGCCGCGTAAGAGTATCCATGGCAGCCGTTCAAGAGACCGTCGAAGCCGTCGAGGCGCTGGAGCGCTACCAGCACGGCTTCGTCACCGACATCGAGACCGAGTTCGCGCCGAAGGGCCTCTCCGAGGAGGTCATCCGCTTCATCTCGGCGAAGAAGGACGAGCCGCAGTGGATGCTCGACTGGCGCCTCGCCGCCTATGAGCGCTGGCTCGAGCTGGTCGAACCCACCTGGGCCAAGGTCCAGTACGAGCCCGTCGACTACAGCGACCTCTACTACTACGCGGCGCCGAAGAAGAAGGAGGGCCCGAAGTCCCTCGACGAGGTCGATCCGGAGCTGCTCGCCGTCTACGCCAAGCTCGGCATCCCGCTGAAGGAGCAGGAGGTGCTCGCGGGCGTGCAGGGCGCGGCCAAGTACGCCGTCGACGCGGTGTTCGACAGCGTCAGCGTGGTCACCACCTTCCGCGAGGAGCTGGCCAAGGCCGGCGTCCTCTTCATGCCGATCAGCGAGGCTGTGCGCGAACACCCGGAGCTGGTCCGCAAGTACCTGGGCTCCGTGGTGCCGGTCAGCGACAACTACCACGCCTGCCTGAACAGCGCGGTCTTCAGCGACGGCAGCTTCGTCTACGTGCCGCCGGGCGTCCGCTGCCCGATGGAGCTCAGCACCTACTTCCGCATCAACGCCCAGGGCACCGGCCAATTCGAGCGCACGCTGATCATCGCGGACAAGGGCAGCTACGTCTCTTACCTGGAAGGCTGCACCGCCCCGCAGCGCGACGAGAACCAGCTCCACGCGGCGGTGGTCGAGCTGGTCGCCCTCGACGACGCCGAGATCAAGTACTCCACCGTCCAGAACTGGTACCCCGGCGATCCCGAGACCGGGAAGGGCGGCATCTACAACTTCGTCACCAAGCGCGCCGACTGCCGCGGCGCCCGCTCCAAGGTGTCGTGGACGCAGGTCGAGACCGGCTCCGCCATCACCTGGAAGTACCCGTCCTGCCTGCTGCGCGGCGAGGGGAGCTCGGGCGAGTTCTACTCCATCGCCATCACCAACGGCCGCCAGCAGGCCGACACCGGCACCAAGATGATCCACCTCGGCGCGAACACGCGCTCGCGCATCATCAGCAAGGGCATCTCGGCGGGGCGCTCGTCCAACACCTACCGCGGCCAGGTCTCCGCGCACCCGAAGGCTGTCGGCGCGCGCAACTTCACGCAGTGCGACAGCCTGCTCATCGGCAAGCAGGCCGCCGCCCACACCGTGCCCTACATCGAGGCCCGCAACGGGTCGGCCCAGTTCGAGCACGAGGCCACCACCACGCGCCTCTCCGAAGACCAGCTGTTCTACGCTATGCAGCGCGGGCTCTCGCAGGAGGAGGCGGTGCAGCTCCTCGTCAACGGCTTCGTCAAGGACGTGCTGCAGGAGCTCCCGATGGAGTTCGCCGTCGAGGCGCAGAAGCTGGTCGCGATCAGCTTGGAAGGGAGCGTGGGGTGAGGCCCGACAGCGCTTCGCTGGAGAGCATTCTCCACACCCCCGCGAGCGTGCTGCCTCGCCGCCTGCAGCTGGTCGGCCCGTTTTTGATGCTCTTGGTCCTTCTAGCGCTCATCGGCGGCCTCTTCGTTCGGCCGCTCCTGGCTGTTGCGGGAGTGCTGGCAGCGGCGCTCTTGGCCTGGGCCATGCTGCTGCACCATCGACCCAAGCGGCAGTTTATCGAGAAGGCGGTCGCCGCCGGCCATGACGCTGCCACAGCTCGTACTCTTTACGAGACCTACGATTGGGACGCGCACGACGAGGACGAAGCCGTTGCTCAACATCGCTGAGTTTCAAGTGAGCCTCAAAGGAAGCGTCGGGTGAGGCTCGAACCGGACGTGCGCGAGCGCTTGGAGGCGATGGCCGACGAACTCTCCGACCTTCTTGGGCTCGGCGGTTCGGCGAATACGTTCTCGTTCAAGGCGACCATGGTTGCGGGCTACGATGGTGCTGACGAGATCTTGATCGACGCTGACGGGTACGGGCTCGCGCTCCTAGCCGGCAAGTGCCTGAGCGTTGCTTCCGGTGAGCCGGGCGATGGCGAGCACGCGCACCTAGGGCTGAAT
>DASVVG010000216.1:0-3403 GCA_036386655.1 Caulobacteraceae bacterium
TGGCCGGACGAGGCTCGCACGACACGACGAGGTCGCAGTCATTCGACACAGCAAGGTCCAGGGAAAACGCAGCCCGCTGAACCCCGATGACCGGCTGTGAACGGCGGTCAGGATCCGCGTAAATTCGGCGGCGAGCGATCATGGCCAGCCCTTGCTGGGTTCCGGAGGCGAGTGGCTGACGTGCCGTGATGGGGTGGCCGACGGCCCGGTCATGGGCTGCGGGATCGCGTGCCGGGGGTAGGTTGCGGCGGACGTGCTGGCGCTGATCTGCCAGAACGTCGGGCAAGCACGGCGCCGACCAAGACTTGGCGGTTCGACGTCGACGCCGTGCCCGACACAGCGCGCTGGGCACGCATGCAGGGGCACTATCCCGGCAAGGGCAAGGCTCGTCCACGGCTAAGTGACGAGCCGGTACCGGCAGAGCCGGGCAGCGGCCGGCTGTTCCTGTGCGCGGCCTGCCGTGTCCAGGCGATCATCTGCAGTTGCTGTGACCGCGGGCAGGTCTATTGCGCCGGCGACTGCGCGGGGCGGGCCCGCCGGCGGTCGCTGCAGGCTGCCGGCCGGCGCTACCAGGCGAGCCACCGGGGCCGTCTGGTGCATGCGGCCCGAATGCGGCGCTGGCGGGCGCGGCGAGAGAAAGTGACGCATCAGGGTTCACCCGCGCCGCCGGCGGCTGCTGTGCTGCGGCCCGGCGCGACGACCGCCGCGCGCGACACGGCCCGGCCTGCCGATCGGCCCCGGGGCCCGCCCATGACCTGCCATTGGTGCGGCCGTTCATGCCGGCCGTGGCTGCGTCAGGGGTTTCTGCGTCGCCGATACGGTCGCCGCGGCCGCGATGCGGACGACCGGAGGCGACATCATGGTGACCCCGCCTGACCTCGAGGCGCAGATCCTGCGGTACTACCACGCGGAGAAATGGCGGATCGGCACGATCGCCAGCCAGCTGCGGGTGCACCACAGCGTGGTGCGGCGGGTGCTGGCGCAGGCGGGGTTGCCGACGACCCGCGCGGCGCCGCGGCCATCGCGGATCGATCCCTACCTGCCGCTGATCCGCGCCACACTGGAGAAGTTCCCGACCCTGACCGCCAGCCGGCTCCACGCGATGATGCAGGAGCGCGGCTACCGCGGCAGCCCCGACCACTTCCGCCACCTGATTGCGCATCACCGGCCACGCCGTCCGGCGGAGGCCTATCTGCGGCTGCGCACCCTGCCGGGCGAGCAGGCGCAGGTCGACTGGGCGCATTTCGGCCACCTGCAGGTCGGCCGGGCGCGCCGGCCGCTGTTGGCGTTCGTGGTGGTGCTGAGCCACTCTCGGCAGATCTTCCTGCGCTTCAGCCTCGACGCCCGGATGGCGAGCTTCCTGCGCGGCCATGCCGCCGCCTTCGCCGCCTGGGGCGGGGTGCCGCGGGTGCTGCTGTACGACAACCTCAAGAGCGTGGTCCTGGAACGGCAGGGCGAGGCGATCCGCTTCCATCCCGACCTGCTGGCCTTCGCCGGGCATTACCGCTTCGAGCCGCGTCCGGTGGCGCCCGCCCGCGGCAACGAGAAAGGCCGGGTCGAGCGCGCCATCGGCTATGTCCGCGACGCCTTCTTTGCGGCGCGCAACTTCGCGGATCTCGACGATCTCAATGCTCAGGCAACCGACTGGTGCAGCGGTCCGGCGGCTGACCGGCGCTGTCCCGACGAGCCGCAACGCAGCGTGCGCGAGGTCTTCGCCGACGAGGCCAGACGTCTGCTGCCGCTGCCCGACAACCCGGCGCCGCTGCTCGAACGTGTCGAGGTCCGCGTCGGCAAGACGCCCTATGTCCGCTTCGACCTGAACGACTATTCGATCCCGCACACCCAGGTGCGGCGCGTGCTGACCGTGCTGGCCGACCCGCAGGAGGTGCGCATCGTCGATGGCGGGCAGCTGCTCGCCCGCCATCGACGCAGCTATGACAAGGGCGCGCAGATCGAGCAGGCCGATCACCTGGATGCGCTGCTGGCCGAGAAGCGCGCGGCCCGCCAGCATCGCGCCACCGATCGCCTCGCCCAGGCCGCTCCCGCCAGCCAGGACCTGCTGCGCCGCGCCGCCGAACGCGGCACGCCGCTCGGCGGCATTGCCGCGGCGCTGCTGCAACTGCTCGACCGCCATGGCGCCGCCGCCCTGCAGGCCGCCATCCGCGAGGCGCTCGAGCGCGACGTGCCGCACCCCAACGCCGTGCGCCTCGCGCTCGACCGCCAGCGCGAGGCACACGGCACCCCGCCGCCCGTCGCCATCGTGCTGCCCGCCAGCGTGCAGGCGCGTGATCGCCCGGTGCAGCCGCATCCGCTGGCGACCTACGACCGCCTCAAGGATGCCGCCGATGACTGACCCGAACACCCTGCGCGCCCGCGCCGCCGCGCTGCACCTGCACGGGGTGCTGGCGCACTGGCCGGAGGTCGCCGCGGCGGACTGGCTGGCACCGCTGCTCGACTGGGAGGAACAGGAGCGTCACCGCCGCAGCCTCGAGCGCCGCCTGCAGACCGCCCATATCGGCCGCTTCAAGCCGCTCTGCGACTTCGACTGGAGCTGGCCCAAGCGCTGCGACCGCGCCGCCATCGAAGCTCTGATGGGCCTCGACTTCCTAAGGGAGGCCAGCAACGTCGTCCTCGTCGGCCCCAACGGCGTCGGCAAGTCCACCCTCGCCCAGAACATCGCCCACCAGGCGCTGATCGCCGGCCACACCGTGCTGTTCACCACCGCCGGCGCCCTGCTCGGCGACCTCGCCGCCCTCGACAGCGACACCGCCTTGCGCCGCCGGTTGCGCCACTATGCCCGGCCCAGCCTGCTGGTGATTGATGAGGTCGGCTACCTCTCCTACTCCAACCGTCATGCCGACCTGATGTTCGAACTCGTCAGCCGCCGCTACCAGGCCAAGAGCACCATCATCACCACCAACCGCCCCTTCGCCGAATGGCACCAGGTCTTTCCCACCGCCGCCTGTGTCGTCTCGTTGATTGACCGCCTCGTCCACCACGCCGAGATCATCGCCATCGAGGCCGACTCCTACCGCCTCAAGGAAGCCCACGAGCGCAGCGAACTCCGTGCTCGCCACCGGCGCGCCGGCAAGGCCTGAGCCACCACCCGGCGGGCGCGATCCCAACCCTCATCCTTCGGTTCGGTTGAGCCAAGGTCATCCTTCCGTCCCGGCCGCCTTCCCAGACGCCGGCGCGCACAGCGGCTGTCCAGGATGGCCGCAGGCCACCGCGCCTTCGGCGCGGCGCGCAGCGTCCTGGATAGCCGCGAGCACGACGGTACTCTCGCCGCGCCCGGGCCGCAGGAGCCTCACGACCCAAACCCCGCCGCCGGATTTGCGCGGATCCTGACCGCCGCTGACACTTGTCCTGAAAGAAGAGATCCGATTGCGGCATGTCGCCGTCG
>DASVVG010000217.1:0-4091 GCA_036386655.1 Caulobacteraceae bacterium
CGGGCGCGCCTTTCTGCTCTCATTCTCGGGCGAGGCGGTGACCCTCAAGCGCGACGAGGGTAGCGCCAGGTGCGAGTGGGCCCGCCTGGACCAGCCGCGGGCATCTGGGGACGGACCCAAATACGCGCGGCCGCCCGGCCACAAGGAGCCGGCGGAGCTGGACCTCGCCATCATGCTCAGGCTCGTGGACCTGACGGGCGCCGCCGCCAAGTGAGCGCCGGTGCGGAACAAGCCAGCTCCAAGCATCTCCTTCTCAGGGAACTCGGCAATCGGACACCCGGAGGGGCACATCCGCTTTCGGGAACGTCGCTATGACAAGTTGATGACCAAAATGGTGAAGGTTTTCGGACGCCGGCCAACCAAGCGGTGGTGTGGCACGAGGCCGGCGTACGGAAACCGCCCATGCACGAACCCGCGGGGCGCGGGCGATGCTATGGGGATTTGAAGAATCTGCTGTTCCGGAGGGGGTGGCGGGACGGCCGCTGCGGTTGGCGCGGCGACCGCGATGCGCCGGCGGATGGCAGCGTCGGACGGAGAAACCGGTCTACGGGCGTGCCATCGACCTGCGGTGATGGCGCTGGACGGTCCGATCTGGCGGTTATGCGTACGGTCAGCGATCCGGTGATCGCCGCAGGCACACGCTCCCCCGGTGGCCGAAGCACGGCGGCCTGGCTGGCGGGTCGAGGGTGATCGTGCCGGGTCACGACACAGCAGCCCCGGTACAGGCAGGCGACGATGGCGGCGCGCGCGCCCGGGCGGCACGGCCGAAGATCTCGATGACGATCATGCGGCCGCCGCAGCACGGGCATGGCGGACGCACATCCGGCTTCGGTGTCGGCGCGGTTTCTTCGGCCGCAGGCGGCGCGGGCACGCCGAGCAGTTCCCGGGCCCGCGCGATCTTGGCGTTGCGGCCGGCGCTGGCGAGCAGGCCGTAGTGGCGGATGCGATGGAAGCCCTTCGGTAACACGTGGAGCAGGAAGCGGCGGATGAACTCGTCCGGGGTGAGAGTCATGGTGCGCTGACGGTCGGCGGCGTCCCGGCGGTAATCCTTGTAGCGGAAGGTGACGCCGGCCTCGTCGAACGCGATCAGCCGATGGCTCGAGATGGCGACGCGGTGAGTGTATCGCGACAAGTAGGCGAGCACCGCCTCTGGCCCGGAGAACGGCGGCTTCGCGTACACCACCCACCTCTTCTTGCGCAGCGGCGCCAGGTGACGGAGGAAGGCACGGCTGTCTTTCAGGGCGACTTGGTCACCAAAGAACCGGAGCCGGCCTGCGGCATGCAACTGCCGAAGGCCGCGCACGAACAGCCCGCGGAACAGCTTCCCGAGCACGCGAACCGGCAGCAAGAAGGCGGCACGGGAGGGGATCCAGCGCTCGCCATTGAGCGAGATCCCGTCACCGGGCACGATCATGTGGATATGCGGATGGTGCGTCATCGCCGACCCCCAAGTGTGAAGGACGGCAGTGACGCCGATGCGCGCGCCGAGATGGCGCGGGTCGGCGGCAATCGTCAGCATTGTCTCCGCCGCCGTTCGGAACAGCAGGTCGTAAACCGCGGCCTTGTTGTGGAAGGCGATGTCGGCGATCTCGGCGGGGAGCGTGAAAACCACGTGGAAGTAGCCGACCGGCAGCAGGTCGGCCTCGCGTGCGGTGAGCCACTCACGAGCTTCTGCCCCCTGGCACTTGGGGCAGTGCCGATTGCGGCAGCTGTTGTAGGCGGTGCGGCGATGGCCGCACGCCTCGCACCCTTCGACGTGGCCGCCGAGTGCCGCGGTGCGACAGGCCTCGATCGCCGACATCACCTTGAGCTGGTCCAGGCTGACGTGCCCGGCCTGCGCCGCGCGCCAGGCCGGTCCGTGCAGGCGAAAGATGTCAGCGACTTCGAGCGCGGGCCGCACCGCGATCAGCCGCCCGGATCGTCACCGTCCATCAGCAGCCCGAGATGCTCGAGCGGGCTCGTCACCGACCGGATGGTCTTGCTGGCAACACGGGCGTAGAGCGCGGTGGTGTCGAGCTTGGCGTGCCCGAGCAGGACCTGGATGACGCGGATGTCGACATCCTGCTCCAGCAGGTGCGTGGCGAAGCTGTGGCGCAAGGTGTGCGGGGTGACCCGCTTGCTGATGCCGGTGGCCTCCGCAGCCTCATGAACGGCCCGGTTGATCTGACGGGTCGAAATGGGCTCCAGAGCGCTGCGGCCGGGAAACAGCCAACCATGGGGCAGCATGACGCCGCGCCGCCTGCCCTCGCGCCACCACAGCCGCAGCAGTTCCAGCAGCTGCGGCGACAGCATGGCATTGCGGTCCTTGCGTCCCTTGCCCTGCTCGACCCGGATCAGCATCCGCGTGCTGTCGACGTCATCCACCTTGAGGGCAGCCACCTCCGACACCCGCAGCCCGGCGCCATAGGCGCTGCCGAGAGCGGCCCGGTATTTCGGCCCGGGCGCCGCCTCGAGCAGCTGCCCGACCTCCTTGCCGCTGAGCACGGTCGGTAGCCGGCGGGGGTGGCGGACCAGGACCAGCCGACGTGATAGGTCAGGCCGGTCGAGCGTCACCGTGAAGAAGAAGCGCAGCGCCGACACCGAGCAGTTGATTGTCGGCGGCTGTACGCCGCTCTCGGCCTGAAAAACCTGGAAGCGGCGGATGTCCTCGGCCGTCGCGGTGTCCGGCGGCCGCCTGAGGAACGCCGCGAAGCTCCGGACGAACCGGAGGTAATCACGCTGCGTCGCTTCGCGTAGATCGTGCATCGCCATGTCTTCGAGCATGCGCTGGCGCAGCGGGTTGATCGGCCGTGTGTCTGGCTAGTCGGCTTGGTCGGTCATTTCGAGAGCTCCTTGAGCTGAGGGGTGCCCCTCGATGCTCAAAGACCGACCGAAACAGTCCCGATCACTTCACCGTCGCCGGCGAACCCACAGGCCTCGCCTCAGGCGCACTCCCGCGAAGCGGGTTCGTGCAGGGGCGCAGAGCAGAATAGCAAGAGCTGGTCGATAGCGGCCTTCGGGCTTCTTGCCAGCTAGCAGCCCGTCGGACTTACGGCGCTGACCCAGCCTGGGTAGATTCCGAGGGCAGTTGATCGCTGGCCCAAACCCCGGGACCATCCTCGCATGAGCAACTTCCGCCTGGTTGACCGCGACACCGGTTTCCTGCTGCCGCCGTCGGTGGACGAGTGGCTGCCGGAGCGGCATCTGGCGCGGTTCGTGGTGGAGGTGATCGAGGGCCTGGACCTGCGGGCGATGATCGGCCGCTATCGCGGCGGTGGCGAGGCCGCCTATCACCCGCGCCTCCTCCTGGGCATCCTGGTCTACGGCTATGCCACAGGCGTGTTCTCCAGCCGCAAGCTGGAGCGGGCCACCTATGATTCGGTGGCCTTTCGCTTCATCGCTGCCAACCAGCACCCGGACCACGACACCATCGCGGCGTTCCGGCGGCGCTTTCTGCCGCAGGTCGAGGCGCTGTTCGTGCAGGTGCTGCTGCTGGCGCGTGAGATGGGTGTGCTGCAGCTGGGGACAGTGGCGCTGGATGGCACCAAGATCCACGCCAATGCGAGCCGCCACAGCGCGCTGTCCTAGGCGCATGCGGGCCAGATCGAGGCGCAGTTGCGGGCCGCGGTGGCCGAGTTGCTGGCCAAGGCCGAAGCCGCGGATGGGGCCGACCTGCCGGACGCCCTGTCGATCCCTGAGGAGCTGGCGCGCCGCGAGCAGCGCCTGGCGGAGATCGCCAGGGCGCGGGCGGTGATCGAGGCCCGGGCGAGAGAGCGGCATGCCCGCGAGCAGGCCGAGTACGAGGCCAAGGTAGCGGCCCGCGCGGCCAAGGCTGCGGCCACCGGCCAGAAGCTGAGGGGCAGGCCACCCGTGCCGCCGGTCGAAGGCCCTGGCTCGGCCGATCAGGTCAACCTGACCGACGCGGAGAGCCGCATCATGCCGATGCCGGGTGGCGGCTTCGAGCAGTGCACCAATGCGCAGGCCTGCGTGGCCGCGGGTTCCCTGCTGGTGGTCGCCCAGAACGTGGTGCAGGCGGCCAACGACAAGCAGCAGGTCGAGCCGATGCTGGACAAGCTGGCGGCGTTGCCGCCGGAGCTGGGCCAAGTCGAAAC
>DASVVG010000218.1:0-18843 GCA_036386655.1 Caulobacteraceae bacterium
GAGGCCTGCCCTTCCGGGGCGCCACCCACTCGGGGCGCCGTCGGAAGGTGACGCTCCGGCTGCCGGTCGGGAACGCGTCGAAACCCGCTCCACGCCAGGCCCGTTGCTGGCTATGGGTGAGATCGCGGCCGTTCGCCCACCACTGCGGTCGGTGGGCGCTCCATGGCAGCGGTCCGACCAGCGCTTCGATTTCGTCCCAGGTCATGATGAGTTCGCCCGCCGACTGGGTCCGCAGATGCTCGCGAAGGGGGTCGTATTTGGCCATGGCTCGTGTCGCTGAAGGAAGCGCGGCCGGGCGGCCGCGCTCCGATCTCAGGCGCCGGTGTGGTTGGCGGCCACGTAGTCGCCGCTCTCGTTGAGGAACACGTAGAGTGTCCGCTTGGCCCGGGCGCGCTCCTTCGGATTGCGGAAGGTGACCACCCACCGCTTTCCGTCGGCCCGGCCCTGCAACTCCGCTTTGGCCGGCGCCACGGCGCGCCAGCTCGTGCCCACCACCTTGCGCTCGATCAGCGTCCCGACGACGGCCTTCGCCTTCACCTGCGCCGCGGCGGCCGTGAAGGCGGGCCGGACCTGCACGAGCGCCGGCCGGTATTCGTGCGGGTCGGAGCCATCTTCGCTGGGCGGGTGGGCCACGGCGGGAAAAGCGACGGCCGAGGCGGCGAAGAGACTGCAGATCAGGACTTTCATAGAGAGCTCCTAGGTCGAGACTGTTCTGGTGGATCGGTGCTGAACCCGAGATGAGCGGCTCAGACGACGCGCTTGATGTCGCTGTAGGCGCCGCTGGTCTTCAGCGTGATGGTGACGGGCGCTCCCGACCGGTTGCGCCAGAACCAGCCGTGGTTGCCGTCGAACGCAGCGACGAGCACGCCCTGCGCCCGGACATCCGAGCCCTTGCCGTAGCCGTGATACTTGATCCCGGCGCCGTCGCCGTGGACGTCGAAATTGACCCGGCCGCCGCTGCTCGCCCAGCTGTATTCGGCCCGGGCGCCCTGCCGCATGACCAGCTTGACCTCGGCGGCTTCGTCGGGCGCGAGGGTGATCGAGGTCTCGTGGGTCTGCGCCGCTCCGGGCGGCGCGGGCTGCAACGGCGTTGCGGCCGGTGCGGCCGGTGCGGCGGCCAGCGCCTCGGGGGGCAGGAGGTTCGCCGCATCCGCCGCGCCGGTGCCCTCGTCCCCCGCTTGTTCCGCTTCGGCGGCGAGCGAGCGCTTCACCCGACCCATTTCGGTGAGCCCGAGGATCTCCCCGGCGCCCGTCGGGTCCACGGCGTATTCGGCCGGGAGCACGACCGTGACCAGCAGGGCGCCCGCGATCAAGGCGGCCAGGCCGGTGGAGCGCAGCAGCTTGCCCGTCGAGGGCAGCTCGGACGCGTCGGGTTTGTGGGCGTTGTGCATGAGCGTCTCCGGTCAGGCCACGAAGTAGCCGACGAGTTGGTAGCCCGCGAGGACGAAGCCGAGGGTCATCAGGACCACGTTGGCTCCGTAGGCGTGTCGCCAGAAGCTGGGCGTCTTTCGCCAGAAGCCCATCAGGATGAGGATGCCGCCCAGGGCGAGGATTTGCCCGAGCTCCACGCCGATGTTGAACGCCACCAGGTTGGCCAGGAGGCCGTCACGCGAGAGCTCGAAATCCTGCAGCTTGGTCGCCAGTCCGAAGCCGTGGAACAGCCCGAAGATCAGGGTGGCGGCCTTGGTGTTCGGCTGCACGCCGAACCAGCGCTGATAGGCGCCCATGTTGTCGAGGGCCTTGTAGACGACGGACAACCCGATGATCGCGTCCACGAGGTAGGCGCTGACGCTGACGCCGGTGAGCACGCCCAGCAAGAGCGTGGTCGAGTGCCCGACCGCGAACATCGTCACGTAGATGCTCACGTCCTTCAGCCGGTAGAGGAAGAAGATCACCCCGAACAGGAAGAGGAGGTGGTCGTAGCCGGTCACCATGTGCTTGGCGCCGAGGTAGACGAACGGCCCGATCAGCGGTCCGGAAGTCTCCTGGATGTAACCCTTGTCGCCCTCGGCGACGCCGTGCGCGAAGGCGCTGCTCAGGGCGCCGTCGATCAGCAGGAACAGCGCTGCGAGCCCGAGCACGACCCACGCAGCCGTGGCCAGCCGCGGGACTGACCGCCGCTCGGGCGAAGATGGAACGAGGGTCACAGGCGAACTCCGAAGCGGCTGAGGATCGCGGCTGTCGCGAGGTAGAGGATCACGGTTAGTCCCAGCCCTAGCGCGAGCGAGGGGGCGAAACCGAGGCCGCGCCGCAGCAGCGCCGGCAGGAGCAGGAACATCGGCAGCGACGGGAGCACGAGCCAGAAGGTCGCCTCCGCGTGAGCCGCGAGCCGCTCGGTGTCGCGCGTCTCGCCCCACAGCCAGACCATGCCGAGCGTGGACACGATCGGCAGGGAGGCCACCAGGGCGCCGAGCGCCGGGCTCCTCTTCGCCGCCTCTGAAACGGTCGCGACGACGACGCCGGAGAGAAGCGCCTTCAGCACGAGGTAGAACATCCGCGGTCCTCCTATTCCGCCGGAGCTGGGATGGGCGGCGCGGCGGACGCGGGCGTCTCTCTCTGCCGCCCGGCGTCGCCGAAGCGCAGGTAGAGCGCCGGGACTACGATCATGTTCAGCGCGGTCGACGTCACCAGCCCGAACAGGATGACGATCGCCATCGGCGCCTGGATTTCGCTCCCCGGCTGCCCGGCGGCGAGGGCGAGCGGCACGAGCCCCAGCCCGGCCGCGAGCGCGGTCATCAGGATCGGCACGACCCGCTCCAGCGCCCCCTGTCGGACCGCGTCTTCGCGCGTCTGCGCCTCGCCGCTCGCGATCAGGTCCCGGATGTGCCCCACGAGCATGACTCCGTTCCGGGTCGCGATGCCGAACAGCGTGATGAAGCCGACGATGGTCGCGACCGAGAGCACGCCTCCAGTGACCCACATCCCGAACACGCCGCCGACGAGCGCGAGCGGCAGATTGAGCATCACGAGCGCGGCGTCGCGCAGTGAACGGAAGGCTGCGTAGAGCAGGAGATAGATGCCCGCGATCACCCCGGCGCCCATCAGCAGAAGCCGCTGCGTGGCCGCCGAGGCGCTCTCGAATTGCCCGCCGTACTCGATCCGGTAGCCGGGCGGTACGCGCACAGCCGCAGTGACTCGTTTCTCCAGATCGTTGACGACGCTGACCAGATCGCGGCCGGCGGCGTTGGCCATCACCACGATCTTCCGCTCACCGTTCTCGCGGCCGATCATGTTCGGACCGCGGTCGCGCAGAACTTCCCCGAGGGCGGAGAGCGGCACGAGAGCTCCCGAGGGCGTGGGAATCGGCAGCGCCGCCAAAGCGGCCGGGTCCGCCGCCGCCCCCTCGCCGTAGCGGACGGCGATGTTGAACGAGGTGACGCCCTCGTAGACCTTGCCGACCTCTTCTCCGGCCAGGGCCACGTCCAGCGACGCGGCCGCCTGTTCGGCGGTCAGCCCGTAGGTCGCCAGCGCCTCGCGATTGAAGGCCACCGAGAGCGTCGGGATCTGCGTCTGCTGCTCCACGGCCAGGTCGGCGATGCCCGGCACGTCCCGAGCCGCGGCCTCGACCTGTTCCGCTAAGTTCCTGAGGGTGGCCAGGTCGGGCCCGAACACCTTCACCGCGATGGCCGCGCGCGTGCCGGAAAGCATGTGGTCGATGCGGTGGGAGATCGGCTGCCCGATGACGATGTTCATACCGGCCACAGCGGCGAGGCGCTCGCGCATGTCCTGTAGGATCGCCTCCTTCGGCCGCCCGCCGCGCAGGTTCATCGTCACGTCGATCTCGCTGGCCTCCACGCCTTGAGCGTGAGCGTCGAGTTCGGCGCGGCCCGTGCGCCGGACCGTCGAGCGCACCTCCGGCACCTCGCGAATGGTGCGCTCCACGAGTCGGCCCAGCGCGTCGGACTGATCCAGCGACGTGCCCGGAAGCGTCACGGCCGCGATGGTGAAGCTGCCTTCGTTGAACTCGGGCAGGAAGCCGCGGCCCGCTACCAGGAGTCCGCCGGCGGCGAGCGCGAGCAGGACGCCTGACACGACCGCGGCGGCCCGCCAGCGCGCGAGCAACGGGTCCAGGAGCCGGGCGTAGCGCGCCTTCACCCAGTGCGCGACGCGCCCTTCGCCGCCAGGCTTCGCCGCCCTGGATTTGGGCAGCATCAGGGCCGACAGCGCAGGCGTGGCCGTAATGGCGACAACGAAGGAGGCGGCGAGCGCCACGACGTAGGCCAGCGCCAGCGGGGCCAGCAGCCGCCCCTCGACCCCCGGCAACGCGAACAGCGGCAGGAACACGAGGACGATGATCAGAGTGGCGAAGAAGATGGAACCTTGGATCTCACGCGTCGCGTCCACCACGACGTCCCGAACGGGCCTGCGCCCCTCCCCCAGCTCCGCGTTCATCCGGAGGCGGCGAGACACGTTCTCGACCACGATGATCGCGTCGTCCACGAGCGCGCCCAGGGCGATGGCGAGGCCGCCCAGCGTCATGGTGTTGATGCCGGCTCCCGCGTAGCGGAGCGCCAGCGCCGCCGCGAGCACGGACAGGGGGATCGCCAGGAGCGTGACGAACGTCGCCCGCGCGCTCATCAGGAACAGGAAGACGACGGCGATCACCAGGATCGCTCCGTCCCTGAGCGCGTGCTCCAGATTGCGGATCGACGCGTTGATGAACTCGGCCTGCCGGAAGCCGTCGGTCGCGATGGTCATTCCCGGCGGCAGATCGCGCTGCAGCTCCGCAATGGTCCGGTCCAGCGCCTGCGTCAGCGCGAGCGTGTCGGTCCCCGGCTGCTTGGCGATCCCGATCACCACGGCCGGCGCGGCGTTATAGGAGCCCGCCCCACGCCGGAGCGCGCGCCCCACCTGCACGTCGGCCACGTCGGAGAGCAGCACCGGCGTGCCGCCCCTGACCGCCACCACGGACCGGGCGAGGTCCTCGAGCGAGCGGACCCGCGCGAGCCCCTGCACGAGATACTCCTGCGCCTGCACGACCACGAGGCCTTCGGAAGAGCTCCCGCTCGCGCCCCGCGCCGCCTCGGCCACGTCCGAGATCGTCAGCCCGTAGGCGGCGAGGCGCTCCGGCTGCGCGATGACCTGGAACTGCCGCTCGTCGCCCCCGATCACGAGCACCTCCGCCACGCCGGGCACCGCGAGCAGGCGCCGCCGTATGCGCCAGTCGGCCTCGGTCTTCAGGGCCGCGGCCTGCCCGGGGCGCTTGCTCGTGAGCGCCACGAACATGATCTCGCCCATCACCGAGGTCTGCGGCGCGAGCACGGGGGCGGGCAGGTCTTCCGGCAAGCTGGCGCGCGCGAGCTGCAGCTTCTCGGAGACCGTCTGCCGCGCCACGAGCGGGTCCACGCCCCAGTCGAAGTCGGCGTAGATCACCGACGAGCCCACCGATGTGGTGGAGCGAGTGCGACGCACGCCCGGGGCGCCGTTCAACGCGCTCTCGATCGGAATGGTGATCTGCGTCTCGACCTCGCGGGGCGCCATCCCGTGCGCCTCGGCGATCACGGTGACGCTCGGCGCGGTGAGGTCCGGGAACACGTCGACCGGCATCCGCATCGCCTCCACCGCGCCCCACGCGAGCAGGGCGGCGGCGAAGGCGAGCGTCAGGTACCGGTTGGCGACGGACCAGCGGATGATGCTTGAGATCATCGGCCGGCCCTAGTGCGCATGGCCGTGGCCGGCCGCGGCCGGTCCGGCCTCCGCCAGACGGACCAGGTAGGCGCCGATGGTGACGACGCGCTCTCCGGCTTTGAGGCCTTCGATCACCTCGACGTGGCCCCCCTCGCTGGCTCCGGTGCGGATCACCCGCCGCTCGAAGTTCTCCCCGTCGGCCATGACGTAGACGACCGTCTGCCCCGCATCGTCCACCAAGGCGCTCCTGGGGACCGCCAGCGTGGTGCGCGGCAGGCCGATGAGCACGCGGCCGGGCGCGTTCAACCCGATCGGCAGGCCCTCGCCGCCGCCGGCCTCGAAGATCACCGGCAGGGTCCGGGTCGCCGGGTCCACGGCTGCGCCCACACCGATCAGCCGCGCCCTCGGCGACTGCAGCACGATCGGCTCTCCGCCGGGGACCGTGATCATCAGCCCGCTAGGCTGGATCAGACGGCCGATATCCGCCTCGGCCACCCTCGCCTGCACCTGGAGGCGCGCCGGGTTCACCACACGTGCCAGCGTCTGACCCGACTCGGCGGAGGCGCCGGGCTGGACCGACACCTCCACGACCTGGCCCGCGATCGGGCTGCGGAGGACCGCTCCTCCCGTGCCGCCTGTCGCGGCGAGGCCGCTCTGAGCGGCGCTCAATGCGCCCTGCGCCGCCGCTGCGCGGGCGCGGGCTTCCTCCACCCTCTTCCGCGGAACCGCGCCCTGCGCGAGCAGCCGCTCGGCGCGCCCGAGGTCGGCACGGGCGGCGGTCAGTTCCGCCGCCGCGCGCGAACGGTCCGCCGAGAGTCCGGCCGCCGCTCCTGCGTCCGAGCCGATGGGCCGCAGACGGAACAGCGCCTCCCCAGCCCGGACCGCGCGACCCACGTAGGGGAACGCGCCGGCGCCTTCGACGCGACCCGCGGCGGGCGCGCTGAGCGCCGCCTCCGCGTTGGGCGCCGCATGCACGAGAACCCGTGCGGGGACGCTGGCCCGCATGGGGCGGAGGCCCACCGGCGCATGGGCGAAGTCCACCTTCCACTGCTGTTCCTTGGTGAACGATACGAGCCCGCCCTCTTCCTCCTCGGCGGGAAGCGAGCGCTCGGCGGCCTCCTTCGTCCTATGCACCGTGACCTCGCCGAGATCATGGGCGTGCACCACACCCCCTCGACGGAGCTCGATGACGAGCCGTCGTCTGCCTGCGGCCGCCGGTGTCGCGGTGGGGCGGAAGATGCCGGGCACCTCGGATACCGGCGCCTGGAATCGCTCCTCGCCGGAGGGGCCGATCAGCCGCACGACCGCCACGCCGTCGCTGACTGCCCGAAAGGGCGTGCTCAGGTGCGTGAAGTGCGCCGCGAACTCGGACGGCTGGCCGACAGCCAGTGGCGGATACTCGACAACCAGCTCCGTGGCGCCGGTGAAGTGGGTGACGGCGATCCCCGCGCCATGGCCGTGCCCGTGCTCCTCCTCGGCCTGACCGGCCTGTCCGCCTCGCGGCCCGCAGGCGGTCAACGCGGCCGTCATCGCGAGCACGAGAATGTTGCGCGCCAGGGTCATGGTTCGATCTTTCCAACGAGCGCGTCCATCTCGACGCGGGCTTCCGCGGCCTCCTCGCTCAGCTCAAGCGCGGCCAACTCGGCGTCGGTCGCCGTGCGGTAGATGTTCAGGAGTTCGGTGAGCTCGATCTCACCGCCCTCCCACGCAGCGCGGGCGGGGCGGAACACCCGATCATGAAGCGCGACGGCCTCCGCCGCCTGCCGCACGCCCTCGTTCAGTCTCACCGCGCTGGCGTGGGCGGCGACGACGCTGCGACGCCGCTGCTCCAGCAGGAGGCGCTCGTCTGCGCGTGCGGCGGTCGCCTCGGCGAGCTCCGCCTGCAGCCGGGCTCTGCCGCCGCCCAAGACCGGGAGCCCGACCCTCCCGCCGACGAGGACGCCCGTCGTCCTCCCCATCGGGTCTTCCACCGATCGCAGGCCGCCGAACACAGCGGTGTCGGCGAACCGGCTCTCCCGGCGGATCGCCTGGACCTCAGCCTCGGCGAGCGCGGTCTCCGCCCGTGCGCGCCGCATGGTGGCGCTCTGCTCCATCAATCTCAGGAGGTCGTCCAAGGGCGGGAGCGGAGTCGCGCTGGGCGGGCTAGCCGAAGGCGGCGCGGCCGCAACTCCGATGAGGGCGCTCAAGCTCGCCCAAGCCGCCGCCCGTTGTGAAACGACCCGGTCCCGTTCCGCGCGGGCCGCACCAGCCTCTAGTTCGACCCGTCGGAGTTCCAGCTCGGAAGCATCACCCTCCTTGAAGCGACGGAGCGTGATGTCGGTGGCCGTCTGCAGGAGTTCGATGCGGCGGCCGAGAACCGCCTCGCGACGAGACAACGACGTCACCTTGTGGAACAGCCGCCTCGCCTCCGCTGAGCGTTCCACGAGCCGCTGCTCGGCTTCGGCGAGCTCCATCTCGGCCCGCACCCGACCCGCCTGACGCTGCGCGCGCCGCGCGCCGGTCAGGTCGAGGGGGTAGGTAAGCCGCGCCGAGTCCTCCGCGCCGTCGCCGCCGAACCCTTCACCGCCCTCATGGGCCACTTCGAGTTCGGGGTTCGGCCGCAGCCCCGTGGCGGCAGCACGCGCCTCGATCGCTCTACGCCGAGCCGCCGCGGCGGCGTCCCACTCTGGGCCGGCTACGGCCAGTCGCGCCGCCTCCGCCTCAGTCAGAGGCGCTTGGGCGATGGCGGCCGTTGCGCTCGCCAGCAGCGCGGCGGCGCAAGCTGCAGCGGCCCCGACCCACATCTCGCGACCTGATCGGCGCGCGGAGGGTTCGGCATACCCCGAGCTTGGCGCGTATCGCGCTTGCGACCGGACATTGATTTCAGACGGCATGAAGTCCTCGACAGGATCTCGCAGGCGGCCGACGCGCGAAGCGTCGGTCGGGGCTTAGGCGAAGATCGAGCGGGGACTCGGGGGTCGGTGCGGAGGTCTCAGGACTAGCGACGGAGCCGTCTGAGCTGGAAGAACATCGTGGGGCACCGCGGCGGTGGCGATGGGCGCGAACCGCAGATCTGCAACGACCAACCCCGCCGGAGATACGGGGTGACTGTGATCAACCGCGCCGCTGGAGCCGGGCTCCTCGGGAGAGGGCGCCGCGTCGCCTTCGGGGTCGAGTTCCCCACCTTGCAGCTCGCCGTCATGATGGTCGTGGCCGTGCTCGTGCGAGACCATGTGCTGGTGACCCTCGCCCGTGGCTGAGGGAAGCGCCACGTGCAGGGGGGACACCAGGAAGGCGAGCAGGAACAGAGCGGTCGTAGCCGCCCTAACCAGTCGCACCATCCCAGCAGCTTTCAGCACATCGACTCCGCAAGAGCCGGAGGAATAGCGATCCCGCTCGCGTGAGGGAAGCGCAACCGCAGACGAGCTACCGGAGGGAAGGTCCGCTTGGGGTCGGAAGCGGATGCTCGAGGACGCCCTGCTTCGGGCGTGTCTGTTGTCGCTCACCCTCACGGGGAACGCCGCAGCGGCGTAGACCCCTTGTTCTACGGCTGGGCCAGACCTGCCTCTGGCAGAGGAGACCTGGGCCAGACCCCTTATAGCGCATGCAAAGGAGCGGCCCGTCGGCGAGAGGCGAGCGCTACAGGGATCGTCGGCTCGACCCGGGCGCGGGGGTGGCTCTTGCTCGCGCCGGGTGCAGGCGAGAAGTTGGGCCGCGCGCGCCGTTCCACTTCTTCAAGGCGCAGATCCTGACCAGACTCCGGCGCGCTCCTGAGCTCTTCAGCTGCCAGCGCGTTCCAACGGGCCGCCACGTCGCCGGTGAAAGCCATGGGCGTGCGGCGCATCAGTCCGTCGACGAAGGCCGCAAAACTTGGTTCGAAGCCGCCGCGGGCGATGATCCAGACAGCGCGCACCCCAGGCTGCGCCAGCTGAAGCTGCATCGTGCGGACTGAAGAGTCATACGTCAAAGAGCTCACCATGCCGACCTGGCGCTGGTGGAAGGTGTCCTGGAACATCGTGAGGAGAGCGGAGACGAACCAGTAGAACTGATTGGTCTCCACGCGATCCAGCGGCGCTCCTGCCCAACCTCGCAGGACCGTTTCCATGAGCCCGTCCGACGCCGCTGTGGCCCGCATCACCTGCTGAACGTGGGCCGACCGGCTATGACTCATGTTGCCGCGCTGGTGCTTCGCGCTCTGGCGTATCTGGAAGGTCAGGTAGAGCAACGTGATCGCCGCGGCCACGCCGCTCACGGTCTCAACGACGTTCGAAAGCTGTTCGACGGTCGTCATCGGCGATCTCTCCTCTTGCGAGTGGAGAGACCTCGATGCTCCTTCCCATCATGGTAAGGTCAACGGACCGCCGCGCTTTTTCTACCAGGCCCGGGCGGCGGCGCGGCGGGTCGGCTTCGCCCGCGGTTCCGCCGGCTCGGCGTTGTGCGAGAGGTCCGCCAGGATCGGGCAATCGGGCCGGTCGTCGCCGGCGCAGCAGTGCGCCAGGTGGCGCAGCGTGTCGGCCATGGCCTGCATCTCGGCGATCCGCCCGTCGAGATCCTCCACGTGCTTCTTCGCGATCGCCTTCACCTCCCGGCTCGGCCGCGAGCGGTCGCGCCAGAGCGACAGCAGATGCGTGATCTCCTCCACCGAGAAGCCGAGGTTCCGTGAGCGCTTGATGAAGCGCAGTTCGTTGACGTCACGCTCCGAGAAGCTCCGGTAGTTGCTGTCGGTGCGGTCCGCCGGGCTGATCAGCCCGACGCTCTCGTAGTACCGGATCATCTTGGTGGAGACGCCGGAGCTCTTGCTGGCTTGTCCGATGTTCATGGCGAGGTCTCCTAGGCGAGGGCGGGTTCGCGCGCTGGACGCCTGCCGGGGACCGCGCGCGGCTGCTTGGCGACCGCCAGCAGGGGGCGGTAGCGCTTCAGGCGGAGCGCGTTGGTGAGGACGCTGACGCTCGACAGCGCCATGGCCCCGGCCGCGAACACCGGCGACAGCAGCAGCCCGAAGGCCGGGTAGAGCAGGCCCGCCGCGACGGGGATGAGCACCACGTTGTAGCCGAAGGCCCAGACCAGGTTCTGACGGATGTTGGCCAGCGTGGCGCGACTGAGGCCGACCGCGTTCACCACGCCCCGAAGGTCCCCGCCCATCAGCACCACGTCCGCGCTCTCGATGGCGACGTCGGTACCGGTGCCGACGGCGAGCCCCACGTCGGCCGCGGCGAGGGCCGGCGCGTCGTTCACGCCGTCGCCCACGAAGGCGACGCGGCCGTGCAACGCCTGGAGCGAGCGCACCGCCTCCACCTTCCCCTCGGGCAGGACTTCCGCGCGCACCTCGTCGATGCCGAGTTGGCGGGCGATGGCTTCCGCCGTGCGGCGGTTGTCGCCGGTGATCATCGCCACCTTCAGCCCGAGCCCGTGCAGCGCCGTGATCGCGGCGGGGGTCGTGGGCTTGATCGGATCCGCCACGGCGAGCACCGCTGCGAGCCGCCCGTCGACCGCGACGTAGAGCGGACTCTTGCCCTGGTTGCCGAGGCGTTCCGCCTGCTCGCCGAACACGCCCACGTCAAGGCCGAGCTTCTTCATGAAGCGGTCCGCGCCCACCTGAACGCGGCGGCCTTCGACCTGCGCCTCGGCGCCGAAGCCGGGGACGGAATCGAAGCCCTCGGGGTGCACGAGCGCAAGCCCTCGCTCCTTGGCGGCCGCGACGATCGCCTCGGCGATCGGGTGCTCCGAGCGGGACTCGACGGCGGCTGCGAGGCGCAGCAGCTCGTCTGCCTCGAACCCATCGGCCACATGGACGTCGGTGAGTTCGGGACGCCCCTTTGTCAGCGTGCCGGTCTTGTCGAGCGCGACAACCCGCACGTCGCGCAGCGCCTGCAGCGCCTCGCCGCGCCGGAACAGCACGCCCAGCTCTGCGGCCTTGCCGGTGCCCACCATGATCGACGTGGGCGTCGCCAGGCCCATGGCGCAGGGGCAGGCGATGATCAGCACCGCCACCGCGTTCACGAGCGCGAAGCTCAGCGCGGGCTCGGGCCCGAAGACGAACCAGACGAGGAAGGTCGCGACCGCCGCCGCGATCACCGCAGGCACGAACCACGACGTCACCTTGTCGACGAGCGCCTGGATCGGAAGCTTGGCGCCCTGCGCGGCTTCCACCATGCGCACGATCTGCGCCAGCATGGTTTCGGCGCCCACCTTCGCGGCGCGGAAGCGGAAGGCGCCCGTCTTGTTGACCGTGCCGCCGACCACCCAGGCGCCCTCCCCCTTCTGCACGGGGATCGGCTCGCCGGTGATCATCGACTCGTCCACGAACGACGATCCGTCCAGCACCTCGCCGTCGACCGGAATCCGCTCGCCCGGCCGCACCAGCACCACGTCGCCGGGAACCACCGCGTCGACCCCGACCTCGATCTCTTCGCCCTCGCGGAGCACGCGCGCGGTCTTGGCCTGCAGCGTCATCAGCCGCTTGATCGCTTCGCTCGTGCGGCCCTTCGCGCGCGCCTCGAACCAGCGACCGAGCAGGATCAGGGTGACGATGACGGCGGCCGCCTCGTAATAGACGTTGACCGTGCCGGCCGGCAGCACCTGCGGCGCGAAGGTCGCCACCACCGAGTAGGCCCAGGCGGCGGTGGCCCCGAGCACCACCAGCGAGTTCATGTCCGGCGTGAACCGCACGAGGTTCGGGACGCCCTTGCGGTAGAACCGGAGCCCGGGCCCGAAGAGCACGAAGCTGGCCAGGGCGAAGCTCAGGAGACGCCAGGGCGTCTCGCCCAAGGTCGTCAGCAGCCAGTGGTGAACGCCGGGGATGAAGTGGCTGCCCATCTCCAGCAGGAAGAGCGGCGCCGTGGCCAGCGCGGCGACGATCACCGCGCGCCTGAGGCCCGAGATCTCCGCCTCGCGGGCAGCCTGCTCGCGGTCTGCCAGGTCGGGCTCGTCGCCTCTGATCTCCTCGGCCTCGTAGCCGGTCGCCGCCACCGCGGCCGCGAGCGCCGCCGGCGCGACAGCGCCGTCGATGATCCGGACGGCCGCCCGCTCGGTGGCGAGGTTCACGCTGGCTCCCAGCACGCCGGGCACGGCGCTCAGGGCGCGTTCCACGCGGCCGACGCAGCTCGCGCATGTCATGCCGGTGATCTTCAGGTCGACCGTACGTTCGATGGGCTCGTAGCCCACGTTGCGGATGGCTTCGGCGACGGCGGCGGGACTGCCGCCCTCCCCCAGCTCCACGTGCACGCGCTCGGCCGCGAGATTGACGGAGGCGGACGTGACGCCCGGCACCGCGCGGATCGCCTTCTCCACGCGGCCGACGCAGCTGGCGCAGGTCATCCCCAAGACGGGAATGTCGAGGGGTCTAAGGGCTGGCGCGGGCATCTCGGCCTCCATGGAAAACGTCCGAAGCCCGCCCTATGTGGACCTTCCCATCATGGGAGGGTCAAGGGGCCTCCGAAACGAACGACGGCCGGAGCGCGAAGCCCCGGCCGCTGTACGCGAACTTTCGAAGCTGCGGCTCAGGCCGCCATGCGGAGCAGGCCTTCGGCGGCCAGCGCCTGCTGCACCGCGGGCCGGGCCTCCACCCGGGCCAGGTACGCCCGCAGGCGGGGGTACGGCTGCAGGTCGACCTTCAGCATCTTCGCCCAGTTCAGGATGGTGAAGGCGTAGGCGTCCGCGACCGTGTAGCGGTCGCCCAAGAGCCAGGTCCGGTCCTCCAGCTCCAGCTCGAGCACCGCGAAGCGGGCGTCGAGCTTCACCCGCGCGTCGCGCAGCGTGCTCGGCGCGTTCTCCGGGTGCCACATGGGCGAGAAGCCCTTGTGCAGCTCGGTCGCGATGAAGTTCAGCCACTCGGTGACGCGAAAGCGCTCCATCGTCCCCGCGGGCGGCAGCAGGCCGGCTTCGGGCCGCTGCTCGGCCGCCCACTGCACCAGGGCCGCCACCTCGGTTAGGATCTGACCGTCCTCGAGCTCGACCACCGGCACATAGTTCTTCGGCGTGACGGCGGCGAGATCGTCGCCGCGTTCGGTGCGATGCTTCGCCAGATCGACCTTCACCAGATCGAACGGCAGGCCGGCTTCGCGGGCGACGATGTGCACGGCGAGCGAGCAAGCGCCGGGGGCGTAGTAGAGCTTCATTTCACGTCTCCTGTTCCAGCGGCCTGTGGCCGCCGAAACAGAGGCTCGGGCTTCCCATCGTGGGAGGGTCAACAGCCCTCCATCAATGCTGATGGTGTTCGTGGACAACGGCGTGGCCGCGGCCGCGTGAAATGAGCCAGCGGTTCACAGGGTAGGCAGCGACGCCGGCGATCACGAGCGCGGCCGCCAGGCTGCCCCAGAACAGCGGGTTGTCGAGGTGGGCGTCCATCGCCCCCGGGATGGCGAGCATGATGCCGTTGTCGACGACCTCCATGATGGTGATGGAGATGGTGTCCGCCGCCAGCGCCAGCTTCAGCACCGCGCCAAAGGCGAGCCCCGCCCTCAGCAGCGGGATCATGGTGAAGCTGTACCCGAAGATGAAGGCGAGCAGGATCGCCAGGGCCATCGTCGGCAGATTCGCCCAGCCGAGCGCAGTCCCGATCACCATGCCCAGCACCTCGCCGACCGCACAGCCGGAGAGACAGTGCACGGTGGCGGTGAAGGCCAGCCGGTTCAGCGAAACTCCCTGCGCGTGCGCCTCGGCGCGAGCCTCGTCGTGATGTCCGTGAGCGTGGTGGTCCGACATGCCTGTGTCCCCTTCAGCGTCCCCAAGCTGGACGTTCCCACCATGGCAAGGTCAAGCGACCTGCTGGTGTTGCTTGCGCCACCCATGACGGGTCAGCCCCCGCGGCTTGTACAGCGACAGCACCACCGGCAGCAGGAGGACCACCAGCCCTCCCGCCGCATGGAGCGCGGGCGATGTTCCGAGCGCGCGGAGCTCGCCCAGTGAGAGACTCCCCGAAGCCGCGCCGCGCGCCAGGTGGCTGACGAGCTCCAGCTGAAGCAGCAGGACGCCGGCGACGAGCAGCGTCAGCAGCAGCTTCGTGAGCACCCAGTAGTGCCGGAACAGGCCCCAGGGCGTGCCCAGCGCCTGCACGACGCCGGTGACGAGCGACGCGAGCACCAGCGGCAGGACGACGAGACGGGCGATGACGTCCATCGCGGGATAGGCCGCCCGCGCCAGGCCCTCGTCCCCGGTCCGCATCGCCGTCACCGCCAGCACCAGGAAGGCGGCGACCGCGCCCAGAGAGCCCACCGAGCAAGCGACGTGCGCCGTCAGCGCCCCCTTCCGGAGCCGCGGCGGCATCGTCATCATGGGCGGCTCTCCGCGGCCCCGCCCGCCGATCCCGGAGCGGCTGCGCCGAGTTCGGACGCCCCGCCGGGGAGGTGGCGACCCGGGCCGTGACGCCCTCCGCCCAGCGCCATCAGCAGAACCAGCAGCACGACCACGACGGCGGCGACGAGCAGGGCCGCCTTCACCCATCGCGGCCTGCCCGGGTAAGGCGGCGGCTCAGCCATCACGTGTCTCCTCCCACCCTCTGGAGGACCATACGCGCGCCGGGTGCTTGGCCCTCATTTCGCGCCCGCTCCTTGACCTTCCCACGCTGGGAACCACCACCTGCCTCGTCGTCTTGAACCTCAAGGGAGAGCGAGATGACGCTCATCAAAGTCGAAGGGATGACCTGCGGGCACTGCGCGGGTCGGGTGAAGCAGGCGGTCGTCGGGGCCGCGCCCGGCGCCGGAGTGGACGTGGACGTGGCCGCCGGCGAAGTCCGCATCAACGGCGGCGAGATCAACGAAGAGGCCGTGAGGGCCGCGATCCGCGAGGCCGGCTACCAGCCCGTCTGAGGCCGCCAGGGCGCAGCCCCGATCAAGACCCTATACGCGCGGGGCTGCGCCTTCCCTCGGACTTCCGGCCCATCCGGATGCATTTGATTTCCCTCGGAACTCTCGCCGGGCGCACCGGTTCACCCTGTCAGGAACGGGAGCCATATCCATGCGAACCTTCGTCTTCACCGCCCTCGCGGCCGCCGCGCTCGCCTTCGCGGCTCACGCCCAGCAGGCGCAGCATTCCGGGCACCAGGGAATGCAGCATCAAGGCATGCAGCATCAGGGCATGTCGCACTCCATGCCGATGCCGCAGATGTCGCGCGAGCAGATGATGATGCACGGCGGCCCCGCCGGCCCAGAGTTCATGGCCAACATGCACCGCATGCACGAGCGGATGATGCAGCAGGGCATGGATCGCGATCCCGCCCGCTCATGGGCGCTGGGCATGATCGAGCACCACCAGGGCGCCATCGACAACTCGCGCACGGTGCTCAAGTACGCGATGGACAAGGAGGTCCGCGGCCTCGCGGAGAAGACGATCCGTGAGAACGAAAAGGGGATCGCGGAGCTTCGCTCGTGGCTGGACCGGCAGGGCGGACGCGCGCCGCGCCACTAGCGCGCCTAGAGCCTTGCAGCGACGGCCCGGCGGCTCCACAGGGTTCCAGGCCTCGCCGCCCCTCTGCACGGAGCACACGCATGAGCCGTTCGCTTTCGCACCTGGGGCTCCGCGCCGGGACCGTCGCCCCGGCCCTCGCCCTCGCGTTCTCTCTCGTCGCCTCCACGGCTCTCGCACACGAGGTGAAGCGAGCGGCCGCTCCGAGCGCAGCCACGCAGACAGCCCCCGCTCCTCCCGCCGCCCTCGCGGCCCTCGACGGCTTGCACGATGCGCTCGGCCGCGGCGACACGACTGCGGCCCTCGCGCGCCTCGCGGACGACGTCCTGATCTACGAGCAGGGAGGCGCCGAACGTTCGAAGGCGGAGTACGCGTCGCATCACCTCGGCTCGGACGCCGAGTTCGCCAAGGCGACGCGTCGGCAGCTCACCACGCGGCGGAGCTTCGCCGCCGGGGACCTGGCCGTCGTTACGAGCGAGACGCGCACCACGGGACGTTTCCGCGAGCGCGACGTGGACAGCCTGGGCAAGGAAACTGCGGTTCTCCGCCAAAGCGGGGGCGACTGGCGCATCGTGCACGTCCACTGGTCTTCGCAGAAGGCGCCGCCGAAACCCTGATGGCCCGCGGCGGCGCGCAGCGCCTCGCGCCAGCCCGCTGAAATCGAGTCACAAACGCCGCACGGCTCAGCTTCAGCGTGAGGATCAGCTTCCCGGTTTTCGCAGACGCGGTCGGAGCGGGCGAAGCCAGCGGAAGTCGGCTCGCCTGAAGCTCAGGACGAGCAGGATGAACCCGGTCAACGACATCCACACGCCGGCCGCGGCGAGGGTCCAGATCAACGGGTGATTGAAGCTCTGCCGGTCCGTGTAATCCATGATGTGGATCATCCAGAAGACGTCGAACACCCGGTACGCGTTCGTGCGCTTGTCGAGCAGCTCGCCGGTGGCTTCAGCGACGTAGAACGCGGTGTCGCCGGTATCGTCGAACTGCACGCGCCACAGCGGGCCCTCGCGATCGCGCGTTTCCAGGTTCGGCCGCGCGAGCCGCGTCACGGATTGGACGCTCCCCTCCCCCGCGTACCGCTGGAGGGCGACCCGCCGCGCCGTCTCCGCGTCCACGACGAGACGTCGTCCGCTCGCGGCGTCCACCAGGTGCGTCCCCAGCCCGGTGCGGACCTCGTACACGGGGCGTTCCAGCAACGGCTTTAGCTTCAGCCCGGTGATCGCCTCGGGCGTCGTCGCCGCGAGGACGGCCAACGACGCGGGCGCCGCCGCTATCGCAGCCGGCTCCAGCTCGCGGACGACGTGCTCTCCGGCGACGGCGTGATGGTCGATGATCGACATCGCCGCCCCGCTGAGTGTCCACAGCACGAGCTGGAGACCGAGGGCGAGCCCGACCCACTTGTGCAGCTTCCTGAAGAGCATCAGGGGCGGCATGTCAGGCGTCCGCGCGCGAGCGGGCGGCGGCCGCCGCGTTTCGGCGCCTGCGCCTCGGGAAGCTGTAGACCAGGAGCCAGGCGCCCGAGATCGCCATCACCGCCGCCGAGACCGTAGCCGCGCGCAGCAGCGGGTTGTTCACGTCGGTGCGATTCACATAGTCCATGATGTGGAGCGACCACAGGAAGTCGAAGGCGCGCCACAGTTCGTGCCGCCGCGAGACGAGCTCGCCGGTGTCGGGAGAGATGTAGAACGTCGGCTTGTTCCAGCCGGCGAACTCCACCCGCCAGAGCGGCGGCTTCCGCGTCTGCACCTCGAGCGGTAGCTCCCGGAGCAGCTCCGCCTTGACGATGGGGGCGTCGCCGGCGAACCGCGCACGCGCCACCGCGCGGACCGTGGCCTCGCTCACCGGCGACAGCCGCTCGCCCGTCCGGGCGTCGATCAGCGCCGCTCCGGCCGAGGCGTCCACGATGTATACTGGGCGGTCCATCCAACGCTCGAGGCGCAGGCTCCGCAGCCCCGGGAAGCGCGCCGGGAGAGTCGCCGGTTCGACCAGGCCCTGCAGCGGGATCGGGCGCGGGTCCGGAGTGCGGACGAAGTGGTCCCCGTGGATGATGTCGATGTGGACGACGGTCATGTAGAGGCCCGTGAGCGTCCAGATCACCACCTGCAGCCCGACCACCAGGGCCAGCCACTTGTGGGTGGAGCGGGCGAGCAACGGAAGACGCATCAGCCATCCCTGGGCGGGTCGCCGGACGAAACGGCCCCGCCCGACGCGCTAGGCTAGGCGAGCGGCTCGATCGGGCTCAAGCCGGACGCGGAAGCGCGGCGCTCGTCCGTGCGCCGCGCCCGCAGGTGTGAGGCTCAGCCGCCCGGCGGACGCGTGGTCGGCGGCGTCGTGGAGTGGTCCATCCCGGGCATGTTGGAGTGATCCATTCCGGGCATGTTGGAGTGGTCGACCGCGGGGGCCGGTTTGACGGGGGCCGGCGTGGGGCGCTCGACCTCGCGCGCCGGGGGCGTCGCCGGGGCGGCGCGGGCGGCCGGGGCCGGCGTCGCGGCCGGAGCGGGCGTCTCGGTGCTCACAGCCGCGGAGGCGTCTACCGCCGCCGCGTCTGCCGGCAGCGTCTCGGTCGTCGTCGCGGGCGGCGGGGCCACGGCCTCCGCGGTGGCTCCCGCCTCCGCCGCCTCGTCGCCCGACTGACCGCAGGCCGCCAAGGGCAGGAGCGCGGCGAGCGTCAGCCCGGCCAACAGTGTCGTCTTGCGCATGGAAAACTCCTCCTTGTTGCTCGTCAGAACCAGGCGCGCAGGCCGACGACGAAACGCGTCTCGTCCACGTCCTCGCCGTGCGCCCGCACGAAGTCGGCGGTGCGTCCGAAGCTCCGCTCGTAGGAGACGCCTACGT
>DASVVG010000219.1:0-25769 GCA_036386655.1 Caulobacteraceae bacterium
GAGGGCGACTGGGTGCGGCAGGGTCAGGCCCTCGCGGTGATCGACCCCACGCTCTTGCGCAGCGATGCGGCCACGCAACGGGCCGCCGTCCAGCGCGCCCAGGCCGGGCTGCAGCAGGCCCAGGCCAACGAGGCCCAGGCCCGCGCCGAGGCCGCCCGCGTGGCGGGCCTGGACGGGCAGGGGGTGCTCTCGCAGGAGGCCATCGAGCAGCGCCGCTCGCAGGCCAACGTGGCGCGCGCGAACACCGCCGCCGCGCGCGCCGAAGTCGCCGCGCAACAGGCGCAGCTCAATCAGATCGAAACCCGCGTCTCCCGCACCGTCGTGCGTTCGCCGGTGTCCGGCCGCGTGCTCGAACGGACGGTCCGCCCGGGCGACATCGCTGCGGGCGGGCAGGTGATGTTCCGTATCGCCAGCGCAGGTTCGGTCGAGCTCGACGCCGAGGTGCCCGAGGCGCAGCTCGCCCGCGTTCGGCCGGGCGGGACCGCCGAGGTCCGGCTGCCGTCCGGCGGCACGATCACCGGCACCGTCCGCTACGTGGATCCCACGGTCGACCAGCAGACGCGCCTCGGCCGGGCTCGTATCTCGCTGCCGCCGCGCGAGGATCTGCGGCTGGGCGGCTTCGCCAGCGCGATCATCCGCGACGTGGCCGCGCCGGCGCGCGCGGTCCCCGAAGCGGCCGTGCAGTTCGACGCCAACGGCGCCTACGTGATGCAGGTCGCCGCCAACAACCGGGTCCGCCGCGTCCCCGTCCGCACCGGCCGCCGCAACGCCGGTCTCGTCGAGTTGCTGCAGGGTCCGCCTGAAGGCGCCCTGGTGGTGCTGAGCGGCTCGGCCTTCATCGTTGAAGGCGACGTCGTGAAGCCCGTCCTGCCCGGCCAGCAGCCCGTCCGCACCGCCGCCCCGGCTCCTGCCGCGGGCGCCGTGAGGGGAGCCGCCCGATGAGAGACCTCCGCATCTCCAGCTGGGCGATCCACAACCCGATCCCCGTCGTCGTCCTGTTCATCGCGCTCACCCTCGCGGGGATCGCGTCGTACATGATGCTGCCGGTCAAGCAGTTCCCCGACGTGTCCTTCCCGCAGGTGGTGGTCACCGTCACCCAGGCGGGCGCCGCGCCCGAGGAGCTCGAGAACCAGGTCACCCAGCCTGTCGAGAACGCCGTCGCCGGCATCCAGGACATCGACGTCATCCAGTCGACGGTGGTGCAGGGGGTCTCGACCACCATCATCGCCTTCGAGATCGGCGCCGACGAGCAGAAGGCGGCCGACGACGTCCAGGCTGCGATCGACCGGGTCCGGCCCGAGCTGCCGCGCGAGATCGATCAGCCCAACGTCGCCCGCATCTCGTGGACCGACCAGCCGATCATCACCTACGCGGCGGTCGCGCCCACGATGTCGGACACCGAGCTGTCCTGGTACATCGACGACACCATCTCGCGCACGCTGCTGGGCGAGAAGGGCGTTGCCCGGGTGAACCGCGTCGGCGGCTCCGACCTCGAAATCAACGTCACCCTGCGCACCGACGCCATGGCCGCCTACGGCCTCACGGCGCCCGAGGTGAACAACGCGCTGGCGCAGTTCAGCCTCGACGCCCCGGGCGGGCGCGTCGAGATCGGCGGCCGAGAGCAGACCATCCGCGTCCTCGGCGCCGCCGACACGGTGGCGGCGCTGCGCGCGATGACCATCCCGACCGCGGGCGGCCGCTACGTGCGCCTGACGGAGATCGCCGACATCGGCAGCGGCGCCGGCGAGCAGCGCTCGTTCGCGCGCCTGGACGGCCGGCCCGTGGTCGGCTTCCAGGTCGCCAAGACCAAGCCCGCCAGCGACATCGCGGTGGAGGACACCGTCGACGCCGCCCTGGCGGAGCTCGAGGCGCAGAACCCGAACGTGAAGTTCGAGAAGATCGTCTCGATCGTCGACGACACCCGCAACAACTTCCACGCCACCCAGGAGGTGCTGTTCGAGGGCATGCTCCTGGCCGCGCTCGTGGTCTTCGTCTTCCTGCGCAACTGGCGTGCCACCGCGATCACCGCCGCGGCCATGCCGCTCGCCCTGATCCCGACCTTCGCCTTCATGGCGATGATGGGCTTCAGCCTGAACGTCATCACCCTGCTCGCGCTGACGCTGGTCATCGGCATCCTCGTCGACGACGCCATCGTCGAGATCGAGAACATCGAAAAACGCATCGAGCGGGGCCAGAGCCCCTGGCGCGCCGCCGTCGAGGGCGCCGACGCCATCGGCCTCGCCGTCATCGCGACGACCTGCGCCATCATCGTGGTGTTCCTGCCGACCGCCTTCATGCCGGGCATCGCGGGGATGTTCTTCAAGGAGTTCGGCCTGACGGTCGCCGTCGCCGTGCTCTTCTCGCTGGTCGTCGCCCGCCTCGTGACGCCGCTGATGGCGGCCTACCTCCTCAAGCCCGCGAAGAAGGTGAAGCCCCACAAGGGCCCGCCGCGCTGGTACATGAACCTGCTCGGCTGGGCGCTGGACCATCGCTGGCTCTCGGTGGCGTTCGGCGGCCTGCTGTTCGTCGGCTCGATCATGCTCGTGCCGCTGCTGCCGACCGGCTTCCAGCCGCCCGAGAACCCCAACTTCATGTACGTGCAGATGCAGGCCGCGCCCGGCTCGACGCGCCAGGACATGGAGCGCGCCGTCGGTGAAGCCACCCGCCTGTTCGGCGAGCGCGAGGAGGTCGAGCACGTCTTCGCGATCGTCGGCGGAACCGACCCGAGCGGCTTCGGCCAGGGCGGCTTCACCAACGCGACCCTCACCCTCCGGCTCGATCCGCACCGCAAGCTGTCGGTCTCCGAGTTCAAGGAGGTGATGCGGCCCTCCCTGACCACCATCCCCGACGTCCGCACGACCTTCCTGGGCGGCTGGTCCGGCGCCGAAGTGCAGACGCTCCTGACCAGCAACGACGGCGAGGCCCTCGAGCGCGCCGTGACCGAGTTGAACAAGCAGATGCGCACGGTGAAGACGATCGCCTCCGTGCGACCGACCGACCCGCCGGTTTCGCCCGAGCTGGTGATCCGTCCGAAGGTGGAGGAAGCCGCGCGACTGGGCGTCACCGCCCAGACGATCGCCTCCGTCGCGCGGGTCGCTTCGCTCGGCGACGCCGACTTCAACGTGCCGAAGTTCAGCGAAGGCGAGCGCCGCCTGCCGATCCGTGTCCGCCTGCCGGACACGGCGCGATCGAACCTCGACGCCATCCGCAGCCTGGAGGTGCCGACCGCCAGCGGGGGCACCACGACGCTCGACAGCGTGGCGGACATCAGCTTCCAGGCCGGCTCGTCGCAGATCGAGCGGCTCGACCGCCGTCGTCAGTCGGGGGTCGAGGCCGACCTCGCCGCCGGCGCGGCGCTGGGTCAGGCGACGGCGGAGATCAACAACCTGCCGATCATGAAGAACCTGCCCGAGGGCGTGCAGATCGCGCCCTTCGGCGACGTCGAGGCGATGATCGACATGATGACCGGCCTGGTCATGGCGCTCGCGGCCGGCATCTTCCTGATCTACGGCGTGATGGTCCTGCTGTTCCGCAGCTTCTTCAAGCCGATCACCATCCTCTCGGCGCTGCCGCTGTCGCTGGGCGGAGCCTTCCTGGCGCTGCTCGTCGGCGGCATGGGGCTCTTCCTGCCCTCGCTCATCGGCTTCCTGATGCTGATGGGGCTGGCGGCGAAGAACTCGATCCTGCTGGTCGAGTACGCCATCGAGCGAGAGCGGGCGGGCGTCAGCCAGCGCGACGCGCTGATCGAAGCCTGCTCGGAACGGGCACGCCCGATCGTGATGACCACCTTCGCCATGGCCGCGGGCATGCTGCCCACCGCGCTGGGGCTGGGGGAGGGCTCGGAGTTCCGCCAGCCCATGGCCATCGCGGTGATCGGCGGCCTCATCACCTCGACCGCGCTGTCGCTGGTGCTGGTGCCGGTGGTCTACGAGTTCGTCGACGACATCGAGCACTGGATGGGCCCGAAGCTGCGCCGCTTCATCACCCCGCGCGACCCCCTCGACGAGGCGAAGATCCAGCCCGCCGAATAGGACGCAGGAGCACCGCACACGGACTCGTGTGCGGCGTCTCCCGCTGGACAGAACGGAACGGGAACATTAGCTCTCGTGCGTGGCAGTCCTGGACCTCAAGCGTAAGCTCGCGATCCTCTCCGACGCGGCGAAGTACGACGCCTCCTGCGCCTCCTCCGGGACGACGAAGCGCGACAGCCGGGACGGCAGGGGCGTGGGCTCCAGCGGGCCCGGCCTGGGCATCTGCCACGCCTACGCGCCGGACGGCCGCTGCATCAGCCTGCTCAAGATCCTGCTGACCAACTTCTGCGTCTACGACTGCGCCTACTGCATCAACCGCGTGTCCTCGAACGTGCCGCGCGCGCGCTTCTCGGTGCAGGAGGTCGTCGACCTCGTCCTGGGCTTCTACAAGCGCAACTACATCGAGGGCCTGTTCCTCTCGTCGGGCATCATCCGCGACGAGGACTATACGATGGGCGCCTTGGTGCAGGTCGCGAAGACCCTGCGCGAAGTCCATGATTTCCGGGGCTACATCCACCTCAAGGTGATCGCCGACGCCTCGCCCGAGCTGATCGCCGAGGCGGGCCTCTACGCCGACCGCCTCTCCGCCAACATCGAGCTGCCCAAGGACGAGAGCGTCGAGCTGCTGGCGCCGCAGAAGAGCGTGCTCGGCGTCAAGAAGGCGATGGGCTCGCTGAAAACCCGCATCGACGAGGCGAAGGAGGCGAGGGCGGTCCGCGCCCCGGTCCCGAAGTTTGCGCCCGCCGGCCAGAGCACGCAGCTGATCGTGGGCGCCGACACGGCCACCGACGGCGACATCCTCACGCGCAGCGAGACGCTCTACGGCAGCTACGGCCTGCGCCGCGTCTACTACTCGGCCTTCAGCCCGATCCCGGACTCAACGGCCCGGCTGCCGGTCGTCGCCGCCCCACTTCTGCGCGAACACCGACTTTACCAGGCCGACTGGCTGATGCGGTTTTACGGCTTCAGCCGAACCGAGATCCTCGCCGGCGGGGAACAGGGAATGCTGGACCCGGTCGTCGACCCCAAGCTCGCCTGGGCCCTGCGCCGCCGCGACTTCTTCCCCCTCGACGTCAACCGCGCGTCCCGTGAGCAGCTGCTCCGCGTCCCGGGACTGGGCGTGAAGAGCGTGGACAAGCTCCTCGCGGCTCGGCGGTATAAGGTGCTGCGTCTGGAAGACGTAGGGCGCGTCTGCCGCGGGCTCGGGAAGGTTCGGCCGTTCCTGGTCGCCAGCGACTGGCGGCCAGTGGCGCTCGCGGACCAGCTCGACCTCGGGCTCCGGCCGCGCGTCGAGCAGCTGTCGCTGCTGTGACCGCCGCCGCATCAGCAGCACGCCGACCAGCGCGAGCGCCAGCGCGGCGAGCAGGCCCAGCACCCACGGCAGCGGACCTTGTGCGAACTCGGGCAGCCGGGGCGCCGTCGCGACCCTTGCGGGGGCGCCCGGCCGCGGGGAGGCCGCCTGCGCCGCCCGCAGGGGAGGGGCGGGCGAAGCGACAGGCGCCGCCGCCAGCGGAGCGCCCGCGCCGGCTGCAACCGCCTGCGGGCCGAGGAACGTCTGCATCTGCAGGGCGCGGCTCTCGAACACGGTGGTGCGCGCCTCTGGAGCTACTCCGGCGAGCAGCGGCGGCGCATCGGCCGAGGCGGGCGCCGGGGAGGTCGACGCCCCGCCGCGCGCCGGCTGCCGGGCCTCCGCGCGCCCGGCGCCCGAGCGGCCCCGCAGCTGCTCCTGCATCTGGCGCAGGCGGGCGGGGTCGGTCTGCGCCGCGGCGGACAGCGACTGGCCGATGCGTCCGGTCTTGTAGGTTCCGGCTCCGCCGGGGCGGGGCTTCATGTTGGCGGAACAGGCGGCGGCAAGCGTGCATGCGGCCGCCACGGCGATCGCTCGGCGCATGGGCGGGCTCCTCGAGAGTCGTTGGGTGCAACGCCCCGCGCTCTGTCGGGTTCTGGACAAGCTTGTGAGGACGACCCGTGGCCCGACGAGGAGGCCCTGCTTGATCGACAAGGCGACCCCGCGCTGGGCCGCGTCCGCCGCGAGGCCTGCTGCGCCGAGCCTTCACCTCATCCGGCTGGCGCATCCCACTGATTTCGAAGGGTGGCGCCGGGCCGCGCGATCGCTTCGTGCCGGCGATATCGCGCCTCCGCAGGTGCGCTGGACGATCGACGGGGGCGACCTGTTCGCCGACGGCGAGCCCGCTCCCGCGGCCGGCCCCCGCTTCAACGTGCCGCGGGCCTTCGTCGATCTCGCGCTGGACGTGATCCACCACCGCGCGCCGGAGCGGCTCGACCTGCTCTACCGGCTGCTCTGGCGCTTGGCCGACGAGCCGGACCTCCTGAAGATCCCCACCGACCTCGACGTGGTTCAGGCCGAGCAGCTGCGCCGCCAGGTGAAGACCGCCGTGCACAAGATGCACGCCTTCGTCCGCTTCCGGCAGGTCGAGGGCGAGGACGAGACCTACGTCGCCTGGTTCGAGCCGCCGCACCCGGTCGTGGAGCTCGCCGCGCCGCACTTCGTCGAGCGCTTCGCGAACATGCGGTTCTCCATCCTCACGCCCGACCGCTGCGCCCATTGGGACGGCGAGGCGCTCACCTTCACCCCCGGCGCGCGCGCGGAGGACGCCCCCTCCGGCGACGCGCTCGAGGACCACTGGCGCACCTACTACGCCTCCATCTTCAACCCCGCCCGGCTGAAGGTCGGGGCGATGAAGAAGGAAATGCCGCAGCGCTACTGGCGGAACCTGCCCGAGGCTCGGCTCATTCCGGACCTGATCCAGCAGGCCTCCGCGAGGACCGAAGCCATGGTCGAGGCGGTGCCCACCGCGCCCTCGAAGCGCACGCAGAAGGCGATCGCGCAGGCGAGCCGCGACGCCCCCTACGACGGCAGCTTCGTGCCCGCGTCGGTGGACGAGGTCTGGCCCGCCGTGCAGGCCTGCCGCCGTTGCGACCTCTGGCGCAACGCCACCCAGGGCGTCGCGGGGGTCGGCCCCGCCGCGGCGCGCCTGATGCTGGTGGGCGAGCAGCCCGGCGACCAGGAGGACCTGCAGGGCCGCCCCTTCATCGGTCCCGCCGGCCAGCTGCTGGACCGTGCGCTGGCCGAGGCCGGAGTCGACCGCGGCCAGCTCTACGTCACCAACGCGGTGAAGCACTTCAAATTCGAGCCCCGCGGCAAGCGCCGCCTGCACAAGACACCCGACACGGGCGAGATCCGCGCCTGCCGCTGGTGGCTGGAGCACGAGCTGAAGCTGGTCAGGCCGAAGGTGGTGGTGGCCATGGGAGCGACCGCCGCCGGGTCGGTGTTCGGCCGGGCCATGCCCATCCTGAAGACCCGGGGCCAGCCCCTGCCGCTGGAGAGCGGAGCCACGGCCTTCGTCACCGTCCACCCCTCCTACCTGCTCCGCCTGCCCGACGCGGAGGCCAAAGAGGCTGGATTCCGGGCCTTTGTGGCGGACCTGAGCGCCGCCGCGGAGCACGCCGGCGCCGATTGACGCCGATTTGACGAAGTTGGCCCGTCTCTTGATGGTCCAGCGTTAACGATCACGCGAGATACGAGGTCATGGACGAAGGCGCGAGCTTCCGGCTCGAGCGCAGAGGAGACGGCGCGGTTTTGGCGCTCGCCGGCGATTGGACCGCCGCGGGCCTCGGCCGCACGCCCGTGCGCCTGGAGCGCGAGGCCCAGGGCCTCCCGGCCGGACTCCGCCTGGACTTCAGCGGCCTCGGCCGCTTCGACACCACCGGCGCCTACGCCCTGAACCGCGCCGTGAAGGGCAAGGAGGTCGAGGCCGACTTCGACAGCCGCCCCGACGTCCGCCGCCTGATCGACCTCGTCAGCCAGGCGACGCCCCGCGCGCCCCGCCGCCGCCGCAAGCCCACGCCCCTCGTCCAGCTGCTGGAGCGGGTCGGGCGCGGGATGAACGACTTCACGGACCAGGTCGCCCGCAACATGGTCTTCAACGGCCGGCTCTGGGTGACGCTGGCGCGCTCGGCCGGCAAGCCGAAGCGCCTGCGCTGGGCCGCCATCGTCAACCAGATGGACTCCACGGGCCTCGACGCCCTGCCGATCATCGCGACCCTGAGCTTCTTCATCGGCGCCGTGATCGCGCTGCTCGGGGCCAACCTGCTGCAGCAGTTCGGCGCGCAGGTTTACACCGTCGAGCTGATCGGCATCGGCGTGCTCCGCGAGTTCGGCGTGATGATCACCGCCATCCTGCTCGCCGGCCGCTCCGCCTCCAGCTACGCGGCCGCCATCGGCGCGATGAAGATGAACCAGGAGATCGACGCGCTCGACGTGATGGGCGTCGACCACTTCGAGGCTCTGGTCCTGCCGCGCTTCCTCGCCATGCAGCTGATGGTGCCGCTGCTGACCTTCGTGGCCGTCCTCGCCGGCCTGGTCGGCGGCATGCTGGTCAGCTGGCTGGCGCTCGACCTCAGCCCCGTCTTCTTCCTGCAGCGCCTGCTGAACTCCGTGGGGATCAACCATTTCTGGCTGGGGATGGCCAAGGCGCCGGTCTTCGCCGGCGTGATCGCCGCCATCGGCGCGCGCCAGGGTCTGCAGGTCGGCGGCGACGTCGAGAGCCTCGGCCAGCACGTCACCTCGGCCGTGGTGCAGTCGATCTTCGCCATCATCCTGATCGATGCGCTGTTCGCGCTGCTCTACATGGAGCTCGAGGTGTGAGCCTGCTCGACCGCGCCCGCGCCGATCCCGTGCCCGACCCCCGGCTCGCCGACCACCCGATCGTGGTCCGCCGGCTGGTCTCGGAGTTCGGCCCTCATCGCATCCACGAAGGCCTCGACCTCTCCGTCAACAAGGGCGAGGTGATCGGCGTCGTCGGGGGCTCCGGCACCGGCAAGACCGTGCTGCTCAACACCATCATCGGCCTGAAGAAGCCCGACGGCGGCGAGATCCGGGTGTTCGGCATGAACCCGCACACCGCCTCCCGCACGGAGCGGCTGAGCATCGAGCGCCGCTGGGGCGTGCTCTTCCAGAGCGGTGCGCTCTTCTCCGCCCTGACGGTGCGCGAGAACGTGGCCGCCCCCTTGCATGAGCACACCGACCTTCCGGACGCGCTGATCCACGACCTCGCGGAGCTGAAGATCTCCATGGCCGGCCTTCCCGCCGAAGCCGCCGACAAGTTCCCCGCCGAGCTCTCCGGCGGGATGCGCAAGCGCGCCAGCCTGGCGCGCGCGCTGGCGCTCGACCCCGAGCTCCTTTTCCTCGACGAGCCCACCGCCGGGCTCGACCCTATCGGCGGCGAAGCCTTCGACCGCCTGATCCGCAACCTCTCGGAGACCCTCGGTCTCACCGTATTCATGATCACCCACGACTTGGACAGCCTGTACGCGATCTGCGATCGCGTGGCGGTGCTGGCCGACAAGAAGGTGGTCGCGGTGGGCCCGGTCTCCGAACTGGAGCGCTCCGACCACCCCTGGATCCGGGAATACTTCCTGGGCCCCCGGGGCCGGGCCGCCCGGGCCTCGGGAGACGCCTGATGGAACGCAACGCCAACTACGCCCTGATCGGGCTGGTCACCACGGTCCTCTTCGTGGGCCTGATCTTCTTCGTCGTCTGGCTGGCGCGCCTGCAGTTCGCCGAGGACTTCGACGAGTACGACATCATCTTCCAGGGCCCGGTGCGCGGCCTCTCCACCGGCGGCGAGGTCCACTTCAGCGGCATCCGGGTGGGCGAGGTGACCGACATCGAGCTGGACCCGCGCAACCCTAACCGCGTGATCGCGCGCGTGCGCCTCGAAGGCGACACGCCGGTCCGGCGCGACTCCGTCGCCGAGCTGGAGCCCTTCGGCATCACCGGGGTGAACTACGTGCAGCTCAGCGCCGGGAACCCGCGCACGCCGCTGCTCGAGCCCACGCGCCAGCGGCCGATCCCCGTCATCCGCAGCAAGCAGAGCGCCATCGCCGGCCTGCTGGAAGGCGGCGGCACGGTGCTGGAGCGGACCGTCGAGGCGCTGAACCGCGTCAACCGCCTGCTCTCCGACCAGAACATCGCCGTGCTGAACCAGGGCCTGCGCGACGTGCAGGGCGTGACCGCCGAACTCAACGCCAACCGCGCCGTCATCGGCGAGACCCGCCTGGCCATCCGCGACGCCCAGCTCGCGCTCGCCAGCATCGACCAGACCGCGGACGAGATCACCCGCCTCGCCAGCGACAGCCGGAACCTGGTCAACGGCGACGCCAAGCGCGCGCTGGCCGACGTCGCCTCGACCGCGCAGGAGATCAAGGCGTCCGCCGCCGAGGTCCGCGCCAGCATCAACCAGATCACCGAGCCCACCGCCGAGTTCGCGCGCACCGGCCTGCCGCAGATCACCGCCACGGTGGTCCAGCTGCAGTCGGCCGCGGAGTCGGTCGAGCGGCTCACCGACGAAATCAACCGCAGCCCCACCGGGCTGCTCAGTCGCGGCCGCGCCCGCGAAGTGGAGGTCGCTCGATGAGAGCAGCAGGTCTCGTTGCGCTCGCCGGGGCGCTGGCGCTGGGGGGCTGCGGCCTCCTCGGCGGCGGCAAGCCCGCCAACCTCTACCGCTTCGGCGCCGACGCGGCGGCCGCGACGGCTCCCGTCGAGGTCAGGGGCGGCCGCACGCTCGCCCTCTCCGGCATCACCTTCGCCGAGGAGTCGGAGGGCGACCGCATCCTCACGATCACCGGCGGCGAGGCGGCCTACATCAAGCAGACGCGCTGGGTGGCTCCGGCCGTGGACCTGTTCACCGCCGCCGCCGAGCGGGCCTTCAACCGCGCCGGCGTCCGGCTGGCCCGCCGCGGCCAGCCGTTCGACACCGACGCCAGCCTGGTGCTGGAGGTGCCCACCTTCGAGGCTCGCTACGAGAACGGCGCCAAGGCCGCACCCGTGGTGATCGTGGAGGTCAACGCCAGCCTGGTCGCCGGGACCGAGCGCCGGCTGATCGGCGAGACCACCTACACCGCGCGCCAGCAGGCCGGGGAAAATCGCGTCGGCGCCATCGTGGAGGCCTTCGACACCGCCACTCGCGAGGCCCTCGACCACACCGCGACCTGGGCGGCCGGGCGCGCGCCCGCCGCGGGGACGCGGACCGCCCGCTAGCCGTCGCCGCCGTCGGCCGTCGAGAGCGGCGCCTCTATCGTGCAGACCACGCCCTCGGGGCGGTAGTGCACGCGCACCTGCCCGTTCAGCTCCGAGGCCAGCCCGCGCTCGAGCAGCCGGGAGCCGAAGCCGGCGCGCTTCGGCGCCTCGACCGGCGGCCCGCCGGTCTCCTCCCATCGGAAGTCGAGGGCCTGGTCGCGGAGGGTCCATCGCGCCGATACCCGCCCGTCGGCGTTCGACAGCGCCCCGTACTTGAGCGCGTTGGACGCCAGTTCGTGCAGCGCGAGCGCGAACGACACCGCCGTCTTCGGGTTCAGCCGCAACGGAGGGCCGCTCGCGTCCAGCCGGTCCGGCGCGAAGGGCCCCACGGTGTCGGCCACCAGCTTCCCGAGGTCGGCGCCTTCCCAGCTTTCCCGGGTCAGGATGTCATGGGCCGCCGATAGCGCCATCAGACGCCCCTCGAGGGCGCGACGGGCCTGCACCGGATCAGCCTCGCTGCGGAGCGTCTGGGCGGCGACGCCCTGCACCACGGCCAGCGTGTTCTTCACGCGGTGGTTCAGCTCGTTCAGCAGCAGCCGGCGTCGCTCCTCGGCTTCCCGCTCCGCGCTGATCCCCCGCACCTCCACGATAGTGCCGACCATGCTCGCCGTCTCGTCGAGGATCGGGCTGGCGGCGTAGGCGACGGGATAGAAGCTCCCGTCCTTGTGCACGAACACCTCTTCCCCACGCTCGACGTTCCGCTCGGGGAGCGCCCGGCCGATGGCGCATTCCTGGTGCGGGAAGTGGGAGCCGTCGGGCCGCGTGTGATGGATGACGTCATGGAGCGGCCGCCCCTGCGTCTCCTCGAACCGGTAGCCGGTGAGGCGCTCGGCCGCCGGGTTCATGTAGACGCAGTGGTGCTGGTCATCCATCAGGAACAGCGACACCGTGGCGTTGGAGAGCACCGCGTTCAGCCGGGCCGTGGTCTCGCGCAGCTCCGCCTCGGCGCGTCGGCGGTCGGTCACGTCCTCCTGCACGCACAGCCAGTGCGGCCGTCCCTCCAGTTCCACCGCCGAGATGTGCGAGGAGGTGACGAACTCCGTGCCGTCCTTGCGCCGGTTGCGCCACTCGCCCTTCCACACGCCGCCGCGGCGGAGCTCCGAGATGACCTCGGCGACCACCCGCTCGTTCTCATCGGGCGGATAGGCGTTCTGCACGGTCACATGCTGGCCGAGCAGCTCCCCGGGCCCGTAGCCGAACATCAGGTTCTCGGCCGCGTTGGTGTAGACGATCACGCCGGTCTCGTCCGAGAGGCTGACGCCTTCGGTCATGCTGTCCAGCACGCGCCGGTACACGTCCGACGCCGCGAAGGGGGAGAACCGTGTGTCCACGGTTCAGCCTACCGCTGCCGCCGAGCTTGCGGCGAGACCTTTATTCCGCCGGGACGGGGACGGGTTGGTCGATGTCGACGTCGGAGCCGCGCAGGTGGCAGTCCTCCGCGTCCTCGGGTGCAGGTTCGCGGCCGAAGTGCTCCGCGAACCGCCCGATCGCGGACTCGAGGGTCGGCAGCAGCTGCCCCCGCTCGCTGGCCAGCGCCGCATAGGCGGGGCGCCGCGCGCACCAGCCCATCTCGGCCGAGGGCGTGGGCTCCACCCGCGAGGCGTCCAGCCCGAGGCTCTCCGCCACCATCACCGCGAACTCGGCCCAGCTCACCGCGCCCTGGTTGGCGAGGTGCCAGATGCCCGTGTCCCCGTCGATCAGCAGGTCGAGCGACGAGCGCACCAGGTCCGGCACGAAGGTCGGCGACACCACGCTGTCGGACGCCGCGCGCACCGTGCGCCCGGCGCGCAGCTCGTTGCGCACCCAGACCGCGAAGTTGTGCGTGTCGTACGGGGAGAAGAACGCCGCCGTCCGCACCACCAGGCTCCGCCCGCCGGCTTCGAGCACCAGCCGCTCGGCGTCCGCCTTGCTGCGGCCGTAGGCGTTGAGCGGGGAGGGGGCGTCGCTCTCGACGTACGCTCGCCCGGCCGTGCCGTCGAACACCAGGTCGGACGAGAACGTCAGGTACCGGATGTCGCGTTCGGCGCACGCCCGGGCCAGCTCCACCGCGCCCTGGGTGTTCGCCCGCAGGCAGCCGTCCGGGTCGCCCTCGGCGTCGTCGACGCGCACCCAGCCGGCGGTGTTCACCACCGCCCAGGGCTTCAGCTCGTCCAGCGTCCGGCGGATCGCGTCCGGATCGTCGATCGCCATCCGCTGGCGGTCGGTCATCACGTAGTCGAGCGCCCGCAGCTCGCAGCCGCCGGCGAACGCCTGGCCGAGCGTGCCCGTCTGGCCGGTGATCAGCAGCGGCCTGGCGGCGCAGCGCAGCGCCACCGGGGCCGACAGCTTCACGTCTTTCGGCACCTTGATCGTCTGGTACTCGTGGCGGATGTCGCGCCGCCACCAGCCCGGCTGGCTCAGCACCGGCGACAGCTCGCCTTCGCCCGTCGCCAGCGTGCGCAGCATCCCGACCACGCCCGTAGGCCGCGGCGTGCCGGTGCGCACGTCGATCGCGCCGCACTCGTAGTTGCCGTACTCGGCCGTCAGCAGCTTGTCCCAGTCGTAGCCGCCCAGGATCGCCCACGCCGTCAGCGCCTGGATCGGCACGCCCTTCTCGCGCAGCCGCTCGCACGCGACCCACGCCTCGTAGGTCCAGCGCATCTGCTCGTCGCGCGTGCAGCCGTTGTGCGACTCCGTCACCGCGATCGGCAGCCCGTAGCGCTCCCACGTCATCTCCAGTAGCCGCTCGAGCCCGAGCGGGCCGGGATCGAGCACCCGCACCGCCTCCACGTCGGCGTAACGCTGCGTGGCGTTCCCGCCATGCGTATGCGGCGGATACCGGTGCAGCCGGTGGTCCAGGAACCGCTCGCTGGTCAGGTAGTAGTTCACCCCGATCACGTCGGGCGGGCAGGGGTCGTCGGCGATCGCGCGGGCGCGGTCCGCCAGGCCCATCCACTCCAGCCGCTCCCAGAAGAAGTGCCCCGGCTTCACCCGGCCGGTCAGCAGGTCCCAGGTGATCCAGCGCCGCTCGTTCTCGAAGTTCGCCTGGTCCTGCACCGCCTTCGTCGACCAGACGTGGCCGAGGTCCTCGGTCTGGATCAGCTGCGCCGCCGGGTTCACCTTGCGGATCTCCCGCATCGACAGGCGCGTGGCGTCGACCTCGTTGAACAGCGCCACCCACCAGGCGAACTCGTCGCGCAGGTGCGGGTACCAGTGGCCGTACAGCGCGCTGAACCGAGAGGTCGTCAGCGGCTCGTTGACCGGCGTGTAGGCGTCCACCCACGGATAGCGCTCGGCGACGGCGCGGGCGTGCTTCGCCAGGCCGGTGGCGAAGCTGTCCTCCACCATCGAGGTGTAGCGCGGCCCGCTTCCGTGGTGGCAGAGGCCGGCGATCGGCCGCATGCCGAGCCGGCGGATTTCGTTCAGCCGCTCGTCGCTCCAGGCCCACGAGAACTCGTCCGACGAGTTGGGCGAAACCCGTTCCCACAGCACGGGATAGCGCAGCGCCTTGAAGCCGATGTCGGCGAACATCGCGATGTCGCTGAGGCGATGCTCATGCCCGAGCTTGATCGTCTGGTCGAAGAAACGATCGCCTACGCGGTTCACCGTGCACTCGTGACCGCCCCAGAGTTCCAGGCCCATACCAGTCTCTCGAAGCGCGCGTCAGCGCGGCGCGCGCCTCTGCTCCCTGCGTTCCGTGGTGTCCGTGAGGTGAAGTCCGGCGGCTTCCGGTGTCTGCTCTGGGGAAGGGCCGGGGCTCGTCATTGGTGGGACGCCGGGGCGCTAGGCCCCGGCTGCGACCTGGACCGGCTGCGTCTGGGCGCGCGAGGCCAGGCCGTCCCGTTCCGCGATCCTGCGGTAGGTCGCCAGCGCCTGACCCACCACCTGATCCATGTTGTAGTAGCGATACGTCGCCAGGCGGCCCACGAAGGTCACGTCCTGCGTCTGCAGGGCCAGCGCCTCGTAGCGCTTGAACAGCGCCTGGTTCTCCGGCCGGGGGATCGGATAGTAGGGATCGCCCTCGGCCGACGGGTACTCGTAGGTGATCGTCGTGCGATCGCTCTGCTGCCCGGTCAGGTGCTTGTACTCGCTGATCCGCGTGTACGGGAATTCCAGACCCGGGTAGTTCACGGTGCCCACGGACTGGAACTGCTCCTGGTCCAGCGTCTCGTGGCGGAACTTCAGCGACCGGTAGGGCAGCTTGCCGTAGCGGTGGTCGAAGTACTCGTCGATCGGCCCGGTGAACACGAGCCGCTCGTGCGGCACCTCCGCCTTCACGTCGCGATAGTCGACCCCAGTCTGCACCGTGATGTTGTCGTGGTCGAGGATGTTCTCGAACATCTTCGTGTAGCCGTGCAGCGGCATGTACTGGAACGTGTCGGTGAAATAGCGGTCGTCGGTGTTCGTCCGCGTCGGCACCCGGCTCGTCACGCTCTTGTCGAGCTCGGACGGGTCCATGCCCCACTGCTTCCTCGTGTAGCACTGGAAGAACAGCTCGTAGAGTTCTCGCCCGACTTTCGAAATCACCACGTCCTCGGACGTGACGATCTTCGCCACCTCTTCCGCCCGGCTCTGCAGGAAGGCGTCCGCCTCCTCGTCCGTCTGCAGCGACAGGTCGAACAGGATGTTCAGCGTCGTGCGGTTGATCGGCATCGGCATGAGCTTGTCGCGCACGTGCGCCAGCACGCGGTGCTCGTAGGGCCGCCACTCGGTGAAGCGCGACAGGTAGCGGAAGATGTCTTCCGAGTTGGTGTGGAAGATGTGCGGGCCGTACTGGTGCATCAGCACCCCGGCCGCGTCCTTCACGTCATAGGCGTTGCCGGCGATGTGCGGGCGCCGGTCGATCACCATCACCCGCTTGCCCGAGCCCGCCGCCAGCCGCTCGGCCAGCACGGAGCCCGCGAAGCCCGCGCCCACGATCAGGTAGTCGTAGGGCTTCTTGCGACCCGCAGCGAGGACCGCCGGCGACGCCACGTCGCCGTAGCGGCGGTCCGCCGCGCCGGCGCGGCGCTCGGCCGCCTGACGGATCAGCTGGTCCATGCGCTGGAAGGTCTTGTCCCAGCTCATGTCCGCCAGCACGGCGTCGGCTTCCTTCAGCCAGGCGCCGTCGCCTTCGCGCAGCGCCAGGGCGCGCTCGCAGGCGCTGACGAACGCGTCGGCGTCGCCCACGACCTGCACGGCTTCAAGCTCGCCGTAGTGGCGGATCACGTCCTTGATCGGCGTCGACACGACCGGCACGCCGCCCGCCAGGTATTCCGGCGTCTTGGTCGGGCTGATGAAGCGCGTCGCCTCGTTGATGGCGAACGGCATCAGCGCCACGTCCCATCCGGACAGGTAGCGTGGCAGCTCCGCGTACGACTTGCCGCCGAGGAAGTGGATGTTGGGGGCGTTCGGCAGCTCGGCGTCGGCCACCTTCGGGCTCACCGGGCCGACCATCACGAGGGTCCAGTCCGGACGCGCGGCCGCCACGGCCGAGATCAGCTCGAAGTCCACCCGCTCGTCGATGACCCCGTAGAAGCCCAGCCGCGGGTGCGGCAGGTGGCTCTGGTCCGCGGGCTCGTCGTCGCCGGCCAGCGTCCGCGCCTGCGCGAAGTGCTCGCGCTCGACGCTGGAGGGGAAGGGGTGCGCGTTGGCGTGCTGCTCGCGCTTGGCTTCCCACAGGCTGTAGCCGCCGGTGAACACCACGTCGGCCTTGGAGAACAGCTCGCGCTCCAGGCCCAGCAGCTCCGGAGGCGCCCCCTTGAAGTTCGCCAGCTCGTCCATCGCGTCATAGACGACGGCCGCGGTGGTCAGGTGCCGCGAGAACGGCAGCATCATCGGCGTGTAGTACCAGGCCACCGGCTTGCGCACGGCCTCGCGCGCCAGCAGCTCGTCCAGCATGCCGCGGATCATCTCCTCGCTCTGGCGGGCGTCGAGGCCCGTCGGCAGGCGCGGGATGCAGCGCAGCACGCCGCTGCGCTCGTCCTTGGCGGTGTAGAGGTGCGGGATCTCGCCTTCGAGCACGGTGTGCTCTTCCCAGAAGATCACGCGGCGCGTGCGCGCGAAGCGGTTGATCAGGTGCTGGGGCCGCTGGAACACGCCGTCCCAGCGCAGGTGGGAGAAGCAGATCAGCGTCGTCCCCGGTTCGTCCGTGGCCTTGATCAGGGTCTTGGACAGGGTCGTGACCACAGAGGTCGGCTCACGGGGAGGAGTCGCCAACGGAGTATCCTTTGATAAGTGACGCCACGAACGCTAGAGACAACGCGAGTAACGCGAAGTGGTTCCGCGCCGCCTGCAAAAGCCGCGCCTAGACGCGGGTGCGACAGAATGGTCCTCGGCGCCTGCGTCGCTTGGCGGACAGAGCTTGACGTCTCATCTATTCTACGTTCTCGCGCCGGGCGAGTAGTATTCGTGGAACGTATACTGCCTTTTCCGGGGACGCGTCCGAGCGGCCGAAGGTGAACGCGGGATGAACAGCGGCCAAGCTTAAGCTGAGCGCCTAGTAGGTCCGCTCCGTTTGCCACCGCCACGCCGTGCGCAGGATGGTTTCGAGGTCGGAATGCCTCGGTTTCCATGCGAAGCGTCGCTGTATTTCGCTCGCGTCCGCAACCAGGGCGGGCGGATCCCCGGCCCGTCGCGGACCGATCGTGTGCGGCACCGGCATGCCCGCCACGGCCTCCGCCGCCTGGATCACCTCGAGCACGGTGTGCCCGGTGCCGGTGCCGACGTTCAGGATCAGGTTCTCCCCGCCGTCGATCAGCCGCCCCAGCCCCTCGACGTGCGCCTGCGCCAGGTCGACCACGTGGATGTAGTCGCGGATCGGCGTGCCGTCGTGCGTGTCGTAGTCGTTACCGAACACCGTCAGGCCGGGGCCCTTGCCCAGCGCCGCCTTGGCCGCCAGCGGGATCAGGTGGCTCTCCGGCTCGTGGCTCTCCCCGATCTCGCCGTCCAGGTCGGCGCCGGCGGCGTTGAAGTAGCGCAGCGCCGTCCAGCGGAAGGGGTGGGCCGCCCCGAAGTCCGCCAGCGCGCGCTCGAACGTCAGCTTGGTCCAGCCGTAGGGGTTGATCGGCCGCGTCGGGTGCGTCTCCGGGATCGGTGAGTACTCCGGGGTGCCGTAGACGGCCGCGGTCGAGGAGAAGAGGAAGGCCTCGACCCCCGCCTCGATCACGCCGGCCGCGAAGCCCACGGCCGCGTTGACGTTGTTGTCCCAGTATTTCACCGGGTCGCGCACGCTCTCGCCCACCTCGATGTAGGCAGCGAAGTGCAAGGCGCCCTTGACCCCGTACTGCTCGACGAGCGAGCGCACCAGCGCCCGGTCGCGGATGTCCCCCCGGTGCAGCGGCCCCCACTTCACCTGCGGTTCGTAACCCTTGGAGAGGTCGTCGAGCACCACCGGCAGGTAGCCCGCCTGGTGCAGCGCCTTGCAGGTCTGCGCGCCGATGAAGCCGGCGCCGCCCGCCACCAGCACGGCGGGACGGTCTGAAACTGTGTCGGTCATGGGGTCCCTGGATCGGCCGGGGAGGGCGGAGGCTCAAGCGCACGAACGGCCAAGTTGTTCCCGGTGGCCGGCCTGAGGTCGGTCATTCCTTCTTCAGCTCTGATTGACGGAATTTTCACCCCGCTCCCCCACTATCGTGGCAAATAAAACCAGCGGTACACCCGACCGTCAATGACAACTTTCACGAGAATAATCGTCCGGCCGGGGGGCTTGGGATGGGGGACTACCAGATGAAGACGCTCACGCTCCGCGTGCTGCTCGCCACCGCCGCGCTCGCCGCGGCCGGCCAGGCCGCCGCTCAAAGCTCGTCGACCCAGTCGACCACCGGCACGGGCACCATCGTCCAGCCGCTGACGCTGACCAAGAACAACGACCTGGCCTTCGGCTCGGTCGTGCGCCCGTCCTCGGGCACCAACACCGTGGCCGTCAACGAGACCACCGGCGCCCGCACGCTTTCGGGCGGCGGCAACGCGGCGCCGATCACCAGCACCACCTCGCGCGCCACCTACACGGTAGACGGCGAAGGCGGTCAGGCGTTCTCCATCACCGTCCCGGCCAGCTTCAACATGACCCGCTCCGGCGGCGTCGAGACCCTGGCGGTGACGCTGGTCTCGACCGCGGCCACGGGCACGCTGAGCGGCTCCGCCGGCGCCGCGGGTTCCGCGGCGTTCGGCGTCGGCGGCTCGTTCCCGCTGAGCAGCACCACCGCGACCGGCGCCTACTCGGGCTCGTTCAACGTGACCGTCGCCTACAACTGAGTTCGCGAGGCGACCTCCGAGCCTGAACGGCCCGCGGTCTCCTCCCCCGATTCCGGAGGTTCGTTCAGCATGCGGCGCTGGGGTCTGGTCGTGTTCGGCTGCGCCCTGGCGTCGGCCGGCGCCGCGGGCGCCGGCCCCGTGAGCGCGCCCACGTCAGGGCGCAGCGAGGTGACCCAGCGGGTCTCCGTCGATATGGGCAAGGACGTCGCCTTCCGCACGCTCGACGTTCAGGCCTCCGCGCTCGCCCCGTTCACCGTCACCGCGCCGCTCGACGCCAACCTCAAGGTGACCGGCCAGCAGGGGGACTCCCTGTCCGTCGCGGTGCCGCCCGCGATCGACCTCTCCCGTGACGGCGGCGCCGAGTTCGTCACCCTCAACACCCGCCAGCTCGACGGGGTCGACCTCGCCCGCCCGGCGGTCATGACCCTCGGCACGATGAGCTTCCGCATCGGCGGGGATGTTGAAGTCGCTGTTAACCAGATTGTGCCAGGACAGTATCGGGGCGTTCTGTTGATCACCGTCCAGTTCAACTGAACTGCGCCCAGCCAGGGAGGGCGCTCGACCGCGCCTCCCCCCGCAGGGAGATACGGTGGTGCGAGGCTTCAAGCGTTCCAACCAGACCGGCGGCGCCGCAGGCGCGGCCTACCGCCTTCCGAAGGCGGCCGCCCTCGCCGGCGTCCTGATCCTGTCGGCCACCGCCAGCTTCTCGATCGCCCAGACCGCGCCCGACGCCACCAGCGCCCCCGCGGCCACGGCGACCGCCACGGCGGTCCCGGTGAACGCCATCGGCGCCAACCTGAACATCTCGCCCAAGCGCCTGAGCTTCGACCGCACCCAGCGGACGGCCAGCGTCTACATCTTCAACCAGGGCACCGCGCCGGCCAGCTTCGACATCGCGCTGGTCGACCGCGTGATGCTCCCCGACGGGCGCATCACCCCGCTCGACGAGGCCATGGCTTCGCCGGACACTCAGGCGATCGCCGGCCGCGTCCATTCGGCCAAGCCGATGCTGCTCACTTCGCCGCGCCGCGTGACGCTGGCGCCCGGCAAGGGCCAGACGATCCGCGTGCGCGCCGCCCCCGGCGCAGACCTCTCCGAGGCCGAGTACCGCACCCACCTGACCGTCACGACTGTCCCGCCGCGCGACCTCGGCTACTCCGCCGAGCAGGCCGCCGAGCAGAAGCCGGAAGAGCTGAAGTTCCTCGTCAGCTCGGTGTTCGGCCTCAGCATCCCGGTGATCGTCCGCGCCACCGACCCGGACGTCTCCGCCCGCATCGAGAACGTGAAGCTGGGCGCCGTCAGCGCCTCGGCCGACGGGGTCGCCGCCGCCCGCACCACCCCGCAGGTCACGCTCGACCTGGTCCGCACCGGCGCCCACTCGCTGTTCGGCAACCTCGAGGTGCGCGCCACCAGGGGGCGCGGCGGCGAGGTGATCGGCGTGGCCCGCGGGGTCGGCGTCTACACCGAGATCGACCGTCGGGCCGTGCAGATCCCGCTCACCCGCGCGCCCGCCAAGGGCGAGCAGATCGAAGTCCGCTTCAGCGACGACGACACCGCGCCCGGCAGGTTGCTGGCCGCGGGTCCCCTTGCGCTGCGCTAGCGCCGCCGGGGGGCTCGCGCTCGCGTTCGTATTGGGGGTAAGTTCGCCGGCGCAAGCCACTGATCTCATTGAGCTGAAACTGCAGCAGGCTGAGGCGGCGGATCAATTCCAGTCCGACGCCCTGCTGCTCCTCAGCCTCGAACTCGACGCCCTGCCGGTCGCCGAAAGCCTCGCCGCCTACGGCGACCCCGCGGACCCCATGGTCCCGCTGGGAGAGCTGGCGCGCCTGCTCGACCTCGACGTCACCGTCGCGCCCCTCCAGGGCGTGGTCACTGGCCGCCTGGGCGAGGCGCGCCGCCCGCTGAAGATCGACCTCTCGGAGCGCCTGGTCCGCGTCGCCGGCCGGGACGTGGCCTTGGGCCGCGACGACCTCGCCGTCACGTCCGCCGACGTCTACGTCCGCGCCTCCGCCCTCGAGCGGCTGCTGCCGGTCACGGTGGAGGCCGACGCCGAAGCCATGACGCTGCGGCTCACCGCCCTGGAGCAGCTGCCCCTGCAGGCGCGGCTCGAGCGTGTGGCGCGCCAGCGGGACCTGCGCCCTGACGCCGAGACCAAGGACCCGACGCTCACCCTGAAGGCGCCGTACCGCGCGCTCTCCGCCCCCGCCTTCGACCTGGCCTTCGATGTCGCCGCCGACAGCCGCACCGGCGACATCTCGCGCCGCTACGACCTCCGCTCCGCCGGCGACCTGCTGGGCGCCAACGTTCAGGCCTACCTCGGCTCCGACGAACAGGGCCGCCCTGCCGACGCCCGTCTCACCTTCGAGCGGCGTGAGGCGGACGGCGGGCTGCTGGGCCCCCTGAACGCCACCGCCGTCAGCGCCGGCGACGTCTTCACGCCCGGCCTCGGCCACGGCCCTCGCAGCCAGGGCGGCCGCGGCTTCGCCCTTTCGACCGCCCCGCTGGAGCAGCCCAGCGTGTTCGACCGCATCGACCTCCGCGGCGAGCTGCCCGCCGGCAGCGACGTGGAGCTCTACGTCAACGACGTGCTCCGCAGCGGCCAGCGCACGCCCGTCCAGGGCCGCTACGAGTTCCTCGACGTGCCGCTGGTGCGCGGGACCAACGTCATCCGTATCGTCACCTACGGCGCCCGCGGGGAGCGCTCCGAGCAGACCCAGGTGGTCAACGTCGGCGGCGGCCAGCTCGAGCCCGGCCAGCACACCTTCGACTTCGGCGTCGCCCAGCAGGAGCGGCCGCTGGTCGACTTCCGCAGCGCCGAGGAGGCCGCGGCCGGGAACCCCGCCGCCGGCTCCACCCGCGCCGTCTTCAGCGCCGCCTACGGCCTCAACCGGCGCCTGACCCTGGTGGGCGGCGGCGCCCTGTATTCCGTCGCTCCGGGAGAGCACCGCCGTCTCGCCACGCTCGGCGCCCGCACCGGCGCCTTCGGCCTCGCCCTGCAGGCGGACGCCGCTGTCGAGGACACCGGCGGGGCGGGCTTCGCTCTCGGCGTCGCCGGCCAGCCTTTCGGCGTATCGGCCGTGGCCCGGCACGCCGAGTACCGGGACGGCTTCCTCGACGAGTCCCGGCCGGGCGCGGACCCCCGCCGGCCCCTCCTGCGCCACACCGAGCTTTCCGCCGACACCAGCCTGCCGTTCCCGGGGGAGCGGATCCTGCCGCTCTCCATGCGGGTGCAGCGGCTGGCCCGCGCCGACGACTCCGTCGAGACGCTCGCCGCCGCCCGCATCTCCACCACGCTCGCCGGTACGCTGCTCTCCACGGGCGCCGACGTGATCGACGAGCGGTCGCCGACGCACCGCTCCCGCCGCGCCACCGGGGTGTTCGCGGCGTCCCGGCTGTTCGCCGACAGCTGGCAGCTGCGCAGCGCCGTCGACTACCAGCTCGGGCCGGAGCTCATGCTCAGCGCCGCCAGCCTCACCGCTGACCGGGAGGTCAGCCGCGACCTCGCCCTGCGCCTCGGCCTCGGCCAGACGTTCGGAGAGGGCGAGGAGACCTCCGTGCAGGGCGGCGCCGTCATCCGCACGCCCGTGGGCGACGTCGCCCTGTCCGCCGACTACGTCACGCCGCGAAACGACTGGCGGCTCGGCATGCGCGTCGCCTTCGGCCTGACGCCCGGCCTGCGCGGGCCCGGCTACGCCCTGACCCGCCCGGGTCCGGCCTCCGGAGCCAGCGCGGTCTTCCACGCCTTCGTGGACGCCGACGGCGACGGCCGCTTCGATCCCGGCGAGGAGCCGGTCGCCAGCGCCGGCCTCGAGGGCGGCGAGCGCGACGTGGTCACCGGGGCCGACGGTCGCGGCTTCGTCACCGGGCTCGGCGCCTCGCCCCGCACCCGCGTGCAGGTGAAGCTCGACGCCATCGAGGACCCGTACCTTCAGTCGCCACCGCAAGCCGTTGAATTCGCGCCGCGTCCGGGTCTCGTGATGAAGGTGCCGTACCCGCTCACGCCGACCGGCGACGTCATGGCTCGCGTGGTCCTGCGCAAGCCCGACGGCCGCCTCACCGGCCTGTCCGCCGTCCGCATCCGGCTGTCCCGCGAAGGTGGCGCGGCGCGCGAGGCGGTGACCGAGTTCGACGGCTCCGCCCACTTCGAGCACCTGACGGCGGGGACCTACCGGCTCGAGCTGGATCCCGAACAGGCCGCCCGACTCGGCATGCAGCTCGCCGAGGCCGCGGTGGTGGAGATGGACCCGGCGCAGAACCCGCTCGTGGACCTCGTGGCGGAGGTGGGCTTCGGCCTCCGGGCCCCGCGGATGATCCTCGCATCCGCCGAGCCGGTCCCGGAGCGCGACCTGATCGCCGAGCTCCTGGCCGGGGGCCCGCCGCCGTCCGACGACGTCATCGGAGACCTGCTGACCATGGCCGCCGCCACATGAGCCTGCGCCGCTTCCATCGCTTCGCTCGCCCGGCCGCGCCGCTGCTGGCGCTCGCCTTCGCCGGCGCCGTGCAGGCGCAGACCTACACGGTGAGTTCCATCACCGCGAACACGCCCAATCTCGGCAACGTGGTCTCCGCCACAACCGGCGACACCATTTTCACGATCACGGCCAGCACGGGCGCCGTGACGCGGGCCAGCGGCACCGGCGTCCGCGTCACCACCGGCACGACCCGGGCGACCGTCACGGTCGCCTGCGGCAACTTCTCGTCCTGCACCTCGACCAACGTCGACGTTCGGGTAGGCTCGATCGGGACGCCCACTGGTCGCGGGAAGGCTCTGACCAACTTCAATGTCGGCATGGGCACCGCCACCCTGGTGACGGCGGCCAGCGGCACAAACCCGATCAGCTTCCGGCTCGGCCCCATCGGGCGCAGCTCGTCCAAGACCTTCTACGTCGGGGCCAACTTCCCGATCGCGGCGGACAACTCCGGCGTCGCGACGGGCGCGGCGTCCTCCCGCTTTTACGTCTACGTGGCGCCCGCGGGCACCACGCCCACCACCGGCTCCACCGCCGGCACGGCGATCGCAACCGTCTACCGGCCCATCGCCGTCAGCCTCGGCTCAAACCTGGCCTTCGGCAGCATCATCCGTCCCCTCAGCGGCAGCGGCACGGTCACCGTGGCGGCGGCCAACGGCGCGCGCACGCTCAGTGGAGCGGGCGCGCTCAACATCCCGGCTCCGGCGCGTGCCGTCTACAACGTGACGGGGGAGGGGGGGCAGGCCTTCTCCGTCGCCGTCCCTGCCAGCTTCGTGATGAACCGCACCGGCGGCGGCTCCCTGACCGTCACCACCTCGACCACCGCCACGGCGTCCCAGACGCTCAGCGCCGCCCTCGGCTCGGCGGGCAGCTATTCCTTCGGAGTCGGGGGCTCGTTCCCGCTGACCAACACAACCCAGACCGGCGCCTACAGCGGCTCGTTCAGCGTCACCGTCCAGTACAATTGAGGCGCTTCCCCGGGCGTTCGGCCGTCGCGTTCGTCGTGCCTGCGGATGCGTTCGTCGCAGGAACGGCACGGCCGAGCTTCATTGCCGGTTTGTAACGGGACGCCCGCCGCGGGCGCGGGCACAGCGGCGGGAGCCACGGAGGCCCACGCCATGTCCCGCACCGCCCGCCGTCTCCTGCTCGCCGCCTCCGCGCTGGCCTGCCTGGCGGGAGGAGAAGCGGTCGCGCAGGAAGCGTCGAACCGCGCCGTCTACCCCGCCGAGTGGTTCGCACGCTTCTCGCCTTCCACCGCGCTCGACATCGCGACGCAGGTGCCCGGCTTCACCATCGACAACGGGCAGGAGGTTCGCGGCTTCGGCGGCGCCGTCGGCAACGTGGTCATCAACGGGGCCCGCCCGAGCGCCAAGGCCGAGCCGCTGGACGCCATCCTGCGCCGCATCCCCGCCGCCCAGGTGCTGCGCGCCGAGGTGGTGCCGGGCTCGGTGATCGGCGGCGAGTACCGCTCCCGCGCCCAGGTGCTCAACATCGTGCTGACCTCGGGGACCAGCAGCCTGTCCGGCTCCGCCGAGGTGCTCCTGCGCAAGGGCTACACCGGTGATCCGGAGCCCAGCGCAATCGTCTCCGTCCTGCGCCGCAGCGGCGACACCTCGCTCAGCCTCGCCGCGTCCTACGAGCGCCGCCCGCAGCCGGACCAGGGCTACGACCGTCTCGAGGCGCGCCCCTCCGGCGCGCTCATCGAGTACCGCGACAAGGACAACTTCTACCACCAGCGCGACGCCTCGGTGTCCGCCGCCTGGGGCTGGGAGCCCGGCGCGGGCCGGGCCGTACATGCCAACGCGCGCGCCTACGCCTTCACCAACCCGCTGGACCACGTCTCGCGCGTGTCCAACTCGGCCGGGCCGCTTCGGCGCGACATCATCGACCAGGTCCCCGCGCGCGAGGGCTTCGAGGTCGGCGGCGACGCGTCGAACCCGCTCGCCGGTGGCG
>DASVVG010000220.1:0-1914 GCA_036386655.1 Caulobacteraceae bacterium
CTGGTGCGGCGAGAGCTATGGCAGCGATGCAGTCAGCCCGATCGCCTGGGTGCTGGCGCGGACCTCCCGTATCAACGCCGGCACCGGCATCATGCAGATGCCGGCGCGGACCCCCGCCTGCGCCGCCATGACGGCGATGACGCTGCAGCTTCTCTCAGACGACCGCTTTCTCTGCGGCATCGGGCCCTCCGGCCCGCAGGTGGTGGAGGGCTGGCACGGCCAGCCCTACGGCACGCCGCTGGGCCGCACGCGGGAGTACATCTCCATCATCCGCGCGATCGTGTCGCGGGAGAAGCCGCTGGAGCACCATGGGGAGCACTACCAAATCCCCTATGACGGGCCGGATGCCACGGGGCTCGGCAAGCCGCTGAAGAGCATCCTGCATGGCAGGCCGTTGAGGTTGTACTGCGCCTCCATCACCCCCGGCGGCATGCGGCTCGCCGGCGAGATCGGCGACGGCAACCTGCCGATCTTCATGTCGCCGGAGACGGCCGAGGCGGTGGCGAAGCCGACGCTTGAGGGCATGGCGAAGGCGGGCAAGCCGGCCGAACTCTCCCGGTTCGACATCGCGCCCTACGTCAAGATCCGCGTCGGCGCCGACCTGCAGGCCTGCCGGGACGCCTGCAAGCCGGAGCTCGCCCTCTACATCGGCGGCATGGGCGCGCGGGGAAAGAATTTCTACAACGACTACTGCAAGCGCCTGGGTTTTGCCGATGCGGCGGTGGCGATCCAGGACGCCTATCTCGCGGGTCGCAAGCAGGAGGCCGCGGTGGCTGTGCCGGACGCGCTGGTGGACCAGATCGCCCTGGTCGGCCCGCCCGATCGCATCCGCGGCCGGCTGCAGGACTGGAAGGCAGTCGCGAAGGAGGGGAAGGTCGGCACGCTGGTGCTCACCGGCGCCACGCAGCAGGCGCTCAGGATCGTCGCCGAGGCGGCGCTGTAACGGCCGCGCGCCCGAGATGGTCGTTGGATGTCGGACCGTTGGCCGGACTCCGTCGTCCACAAAGCCGACAGATGCGGACGGCAGGCTTGCAGCCCTGACATTTGGCGGATTGCAAGGCGCGTGTTGCGCCGGACGCTCGCCCGCGACGGCACCACCGGGGGCGACACGTGCCGCGCATGTCCGAAGCTTTCCCACTGGACCGGCAACGGCCCGTCCACCGCACCGGGGCGGTGGCCTCGTGGTCAGCTTCCTGCTTATGCTAGCCTCGTGGTGGTTCCGAGGGAGATCTCGCAATGGCCGAGGCCAGGCTCGCCCCCAACCTGCCCGATTGGATGTTGGAACATGCCAACCGCTATCTCGCCAGCGGCGGCACCGACGGGCACATGTACACCGTCACACCTCCGGGCTACCCGGAAATGACGGTCCCCTCCCTGCTGCTGACGACGACGGGTCGGAAGTCCGGGGAGAAGTTCATCTTCCCGCTTTTCTACGGTAAGGTCGGTGGCAGCTACGTCGTCGTGGCCTCGAAGGGCGGCGCGCCTGAACACCCTGGTTGGTACCGCAACTTGGTCGCCACTCCTGACGTCGAGATCCAGGTCGGCACTGCGAAGATTCAGGCGCGGGCCAGGACCGCCGTGGGTGACGAGCGCACCCGCCTTTGGGAGAAGGCGCTCAGCTTCTGGCCGCCCTATGCGGACTATCAGCGCAAGACCGAGCGCGAGATCCCTGTAGTCGTGCTCGACCCGGTCCAATAGCGCCTGCCGGAGCGCATGTCCGCAACCGGCCCGACCGTCGGCGGTGACCCACTTGGTTCTGTTGCGACGTTCGGCGGCCGCCTTGGCTTGGAATAGGCTGTGCCCGGGGTGGACCGGGGGCGCAGGGCTGCAGTGGGCCAGGGCGAGGGGTTCAAAGGCCGGCAGTTCACGGCGCGACCGCGGCGCCGGCGAGGGTGGCGAGCGCATCCGCTTCAC
>DASVVG010000221.1:0-2138 GCA_036386655.1 Caulobacteraceae bacterium
AGGACGCCGGCCAGGCTCTGCAGCTGCTCGCTCACCATCGCCACATCCGCGAACAGGCCGTAGAGCGACACGAACGCGGCGACCGACGGGAAGATCGACAGCAGCAGGAAGTAGGCGACGCCGCCCGCCACGGACGGCAGCCGGTCGCCGAAGAAGCTGAACACGATGCGCCAGAAGATGTCGCGCCATCCCTTGGCCGGGATGTGCTGCGGCCAGGTGGCCGTGCGGCCGCGGCCCGGTTCCTGCCGCTCGACGGCGTACGCCTCCTGCCCAGGGGTGAGGGGCTCCTCGTGATCGGCGGTGGTGTCCGTCATGTGCGGCCGAGCTTGTTGCGACGGAGACCGAAACGAGTCATCGACCCGCCCGTTCCTGAAACCATGTCCACCTCCTCCGACACCCCCGCCGGGCCCACGCTGGTCCAGGCCTGGACCGCCGCCCGGGAGCGCCTGAAGGCGGCGAAGGTCGACAGCCCGGTGATCGACGCGCGCCTGCTGCTGGAGGCCGCCGCCGGCGCCTCGCGCACGGACATCATCACCGACCCCTATCGCCCGCTCACCCCCGAGCAGGCGGCCACCATGGACGAGTACGTGGAGCGCCGCGCCCGCCGCGAACCGGTCAGCCGCATCCTCGGCCGCAAGGGCTTCTGGAAGCTGATGCTCACCGTCACGCCCGATGTCCTCACGCCGCGGCCGGACACCGAGACGGTGCTCGACGCCGTGCTGGGACAGTTCCCGGAACGCATGCCGTTCACCGTCCTCGACATGGGCGTGGGTTCCGGCGCCATCCTGCTGGCCATCCTGGCCGAGCGGCCGGCGGCGAAGGGCCTCGGCACCGACGTTTCCCACGAGGCGCTCGCCGTCGCCCGCGAGAACGCGGCCAACCTCGATCTCGACGGCCGCGCCGCCTTCCTGCGGACGTCGTGGGCGGACGGCCTGGAGGACGGCAGCTTCGACGCGGTCGTCTCCAACCCGCCCTACATCGCCACCGACGTGATCCCCACGCTCGAGCCCGAGGTCTGCGACCACGAGCCCCGCCTGGCGCTCGACGGCGGCCCCGACGGCCTCGAGGCCTACCGCGACCTCGCCCCGGAGGTCCTGCGCGTGCTGAAGCCCGGCGGCTTCTTCGCGGTCGAGATCGGCTTCGACCAGGCCGCCCCCGTCCGAGCCCTGTTCGAGGCGGCCGGGGCGCAGCAGCTGCAGGTGATCCGAGACCTGGGCGACCGTGACCGCGTCGTCGCAGGCGTCAAGAATCCCCTTGGAAACGGGCGCGTTAACAGCTAGATGACGTCTGTCTCCACTAATCGCCGGCATGCAAGGGCTCGCGCCCGGCGCAAGGAATGCGATCGGCGCAACAAGGCGCCGGTGGAGCGACACACTCGCGGCTTCAGTCGGAGGCGGTCGGCACTTTAGCCCGATAGCCTTGAGCCGCACGCGCTGCGATCGTCGCAGGCGCGCTCCGACTTTGCAGAGCATGAGAGATTTCAAGGGCATGAAGCGCCAGCGCGGTCGCAACCGGGGCGGCGGAGGCGGCGGCGGCAAGCCGAACGCCGGCAACGCCAACCGCGCCTTCGACTCGAACGGGCCGGACGGGGTCAAGATCCGCGGCGCCGCGCAGCACGTCTTCGAGAAGTACCAGCAGCTGGCGCGCGACGCCGCCGGCGGCGGCGACCGGGTGCTGGCCGAGAACTACCTGCAGCACGCCGAGCACTATTTCCGCCTGATCCGCACCCTGCAGCCGCAGCGCGCGCCGGCCGAGATCATGGGCCGCGAGACCTTCGCCAGCGGCTACGACATCGACTTCGAGGACGAGAGCGGCGCCCAGGCGCTGCCGCCGGAGCCCGTCGAGGGCGAAGCCGCCGCGGGCGGCGCCGACGGCCAGTTGGAAGGGCAGGGCGACGGCCGCAGCGAAGGCCGCGACCAGCAGCAGCGTGGCGACGGCCGCCGCGACGACCGCGAGTTCCGCCGCGACCGCGAAGGTCGCGACGGTCGTGACGGGCGCGAGGGCTACGGCCAGCGCGAGCGCGGCGAAGGCCAGGGCCGCGGCGACGGCCCGCGCGAGGCTCGCGGCGACCGCCCCGAACGTGGCGAGCGTCAGGAGCGCGGCGACCGTCCCGAGCGCGGCGGCGAGCCGCGGGGCGA
>DASVVG010000222.1:0-1720 GCA_036386655.1 Caulobacteraceae bacterium
GCGCTCCCGCGCGCTGAAGACCGGCAGGCCGGTGAAAGCGGCTTAGGTGCAATGCTGTTCACTTTGTGATCCGGATGGCGGCGGTGAAGTCGATGCGGGTGGTCGGCTGCGGTGCGCGAGGCCGCAGCGGATAGGTGCTCATCTCGCGCTTGACCCCGCGCGGCACCCGCCGGCCTCGGCCGCTCACGACGCGCTCCTCCAGCATTTCCTTCAGCACCGCCTCATGCAGGGCGAGCCTGGCCCGAGGGGGGAAGCGCCGCGAACAGCGGCAGCTTGCGGCGGACCACGCGCACGGCGTGCGAGAAGGACAGCCGGTCCGGATCCTCGTCGGCCCGCAGCGCCGCTTCGTGCATCAGCCCGCGCACCGCGAAGTGCGCCAGCAGCAGGCCCCAGAACTCCTGCCGGACCAACTCCGGTGTCTTGCTGCGCAGCACGACCCGCGCCCCGCGCAACTGCGTTTTCAGCTCGGCCAGGGCGCCCTCGATTTCCCAACGCTCGTGGTAGAGCGCGGCCAGTTCCGCCGCGGGCGCCTGCGCCGGGTCCAAGATCGTGGTGACCAAGCGGTAGAGCGTCTCGGCATCGGCGATGCCCTCCAGCCGGTACTCGATCACGCGCACCCGGAGACCGCAGGTGCGATGCCGCCGGTCCTTGTCGCTGGGGTAGATGGTCGTCAAGCAGGATCCGTCGGCCAGCGCTGCTTCGCGCGGCAGCCGCAGATTGTGCTTCACCCGCCAGAGCAGGTCGGCGCCGGTCGCCGCGGCTCTGCGCCAGAGCGCATATCCGAAGAACTGCCGGTCGGCCAGGCACAGCATGCCAGGCCGCAGCGCCGCCAGCACCGCATGGGCCAGCGTCGTCTCCCCCTCGGCGTAGCCGCCCATGCGGGCGCCGAACAGCACATGCGTCCCGTTCTCGACCAAAGCGACGAAGCGGAGTTGCGGGAAGGCGCTCTCGCCACGGCTGGCTCCCGGAGACCCGAAGGCGGTGCGGTTCGCCTCGGTGTCGGCGACATCCAGGCAGGAGCCGTCCAAGCTGACCAGTCGCCAGGCCCGATACCACGCCCCCTTGCTGGCGCGCGTCGCGATCGGCCCGACCACCTGCCCATACAACCGCCGCAACGGCGCCTCCCCCAGGCGGGTGCGGGCCTGCGAGATGCCGCTCTTGCCCGCGACCTTGACCGCTTCGGCGCCCCACAGCCAGCGCAGCCCCTCCAGCAGGCAGCGCAAGACCTCGCGGGTGCTGCTGCCCATGTAGAGCGCCAGGGCGATCGCGTAGTAGACCATGACCTGCGCCGGCAGGTCGCGCTCGCGCTCGCTCGCCTTGCCGGTCTCGTCCAGGATCTGGCGAACCCGGTCCGGCGGGAACGCCCGGGCGATCACGCCGAGGCTGACGTGGTCGCTCAGACGGACGCCGGCCGGCAGGCCGGCAGGAGTGCCGGCCATCACCGCCGATCCCTCAACGCCGGACCGCCAGACTACGCCTGCCGAACGTCAAACTGAACAGCATTGGGGCTAGGCCCGCATCATCGGTGGTCTCGGTGAGCGCGACCGGCGGCGCGTCCGTCCTGGCGAACTGTGCGGTCAACCCGAGCACGTCGCCCCGCCCGATCCGGGCGTCGGCGGGGAACTTCAGGATCACGCCGAGCCGCGTGGGGGCGCCGGGCGGGACGAGGGGCGGCTCCAGCCGGACATCGAGGGTGTCGAGCTGCTGGCGTGCGCCGGAC
>DASVVG010000223.1:0-11801 GCA_036386655.1 Caulobacteraceae bacterium
GGGTCGGAGACCCGGTCCAGCATGTTCAGGTCGCGCGCGGTGAACGGCCGGGTCTGCCCCGAGGCGGCGGCGGGCGCGGCGAGGGCGGCGAGCGCGAGGAGGGCGAGGGCTGGGCGGCGAAGGCCTCGGAACATCGGGTTCTCCGTGGGACGTGGCGGCGCCTTGCTAGCACGGCCGCCCGCCGGGGCGACAGGCGCTCGCCTTGACGGCGAAGGGCGGGCGCGGTGTGGAAGGGCATGCCTGCATCGCGGCCGGAGTCCGGCCACATCGTCGACCAGCTGATCGCCGAGCGGCTGCCGGGGCTGATCGGCACGCCCGCGTGGCCGCTGCTGCGGCCGGTGCTCTACGCGCTGCTGGACTACAGGAAGGCGCGGCGGCTGGCCGACGAGGTCGGGCCGCTCTCCGGCGAAGCGGCGGTGGCGCACGTCTCGGCGATGCTGTCGCTGCAGCTGGAGGTTACGGGGCTGGAGAACGTGCCGGCCGAGGGGCCGCTGCTCATCGTGGCCAACCACCCGACGGGGCCCGCCGACGGCATCGGCATCTTCGACGCGCTGAAGACCGTGCGGCGGGACCTGCACTTCTACGCCAACGCCGACACGGTGCGGATCGCGCCCGGCCTGTCGGAGACGGTGATCGGGATCGAGGGCAAGCCGGGGGAGAAGCGGGCGCGGGAGTCGAGCCGGCGGGCGCTGGTGCGCACCCGGGAGATCCTGGAGGCGGGGCAGGCGCTGTTCATCTTCCCGGCGGGGCGGATCTCGCGGCGGGTCGAGGGGCGGCTGGAGGACTGGCCGTGGCAGACGAGCGCGCTGTCGCTGGCGCGCAAGCACAAGACGCCCGTGCTGCCGATCCACATGCACGGGCCGCGGTCGAAGTGGGTCCCGTGGATCGGGCGCGTGCTGCCGCCGATCCGCGAGGTGACGCTGTTCCACGAGTTCCTGAACACGCGCGGCAAGCGGTTCCGGGTGGTGATCGGACCGGTGATCCCGCCGGAGGCCTTCGGCGGCGACGGTAGCGGGGCGACCGAGCGGCTGAAGCGTTACGTGGAGCGGGTGCTGCCCGAGGATCCGGCGGCGGTGTTCTCGGCCTGATCGCGCTCGCCGGGCGTGCCGAGGAGGAAGACAGCGCCGGCGCTAAGGAAGGCGATCACGACCGGCACGGCGATGCGCTGGTCTCCGACGGCGCCGGTGAGGACGGCGATGATCGCGGGGGCGGCGAACGCGGTGGCGCGACCGGCGAGGCCGAACAGACCGAACCAACGGCCCTCCTCGCCGGGCGGCGACAGGCGGGCCATCCAGGTGCGCGGCGCGGCGCCGATGGGGCCGAAGGCGGCGCCGATCAGCACGCCACACAGCAGGTAGAGGCGCTCGGGCGTGCTGGCGAACAGACCGTCCCCGGGGCGGGGCCCCTCGACCGGGATGCTGAAGAACAGGCGCTCGGCGCCGATCATGCCGATGCCGCCGATGCCGACCATGAGCAGCAGGGTGAAGATCAACACGGTGCGCTTGGAGCCGATACGGTCGTCGAGGCGGCCGGCGAAGAAGACGCTGATCCCGGCGACCGTCGCCAGGATGATGCCGAAGACGCCCACCTCCGTGGAGGTCCAGCCGAACAGGCCGGCGGCGATGACGGGACCGAACGCGCCGGCCGCGTTGGCGCCGTCCGCGAGCAGCATGCGGCCGATCAGGAACGCGCTCATGGTGCGGTTCTTCGGCAGGTGCTTCAGCGTGCGGCCGAGCTCACGGACCGGGTTGAGCAGGGTGGCGCCGGCGGGCGGGGGCGGCACGAACAGGAACAGCGGGGCGACGAACACGAGGTACCAGAGGGCGGCGAGAGGCCCGACGACGCGGTCGTCCTCGCCCGCGGCCTTGTCGAGGCCGAAGAGCGGTTGCTCGGGCCAGGCGAAGGCGAACAGGAAGAGGAAGAGCGAGGCCAGCGCCGCGAAGTAGCCGAGCGCCCACGACGAGCCGGAGAGGCGGCCGATCCGACCCGGCTGCGCCAGGTAGGGCAGCATGGTGTTGACCACGGTGATCGACAGCTCGGTGGCGAGGCCGGAGAGGATCAGCGCGGCGATCACCAGCGGCGCGAGGTGGGCGGCGCCGGGCGCGGCCAGCCACAGCCCGAGGCAGCCGATCACGAACGGGATGCTGAGGCCGGCCAGCCAGGTCTTCGGGTTGCGGCGGGCGTCGATCGCGGCGCCGATCAGGGGGCTGCCGATCGCGATCAACACGCCGGTGGCGGAGATGGCGTAGCCATAGAGCTGCTGGCCCCGGATGGGGTCGCCGATGAAGCCGCTGACGAACCAAGGGCCGAACACGAAGCCCACGACAAGGGCGTTGTAGGGCTGCTGGGCCCAGTCGAAGAGGGCCCAGCTGAAGCGGGCGCGGGCGGAGGCCTCGGGGGCGGCGGGCGCGGTCATCGCCTGGAGGCGTAGCACGGGATTGGGCGGCCCCCGCCACCTGTGCGACCCTGCCGCGGAGGATGGTGGACGTGACCGGGACCGCTTCCGACTGGGTCAACCGCTTCGGCGGCAAGCTCGTGCTCGTCCTGCTCGACAACAAGTACACGCCGTCGATCAAGAAGGGGCGGAGCCTCTGGGGCCTGCAGCGGGACCTCACCTACCGCTGCGAGGCGGGCGAGCTGATCACCGTGCCGGCGGGGTTCGTGACCGACCTGGCGTCGATCCCGCGCTGGTGCTGGACGGTGCTGCCGCCGGACGGGCCGTGGGTGAAGGCGGCGGTCGTGCATGACTTCCTCTACGCCACGTCGGGCACTGGCGTGTGGAAGCGGCGGAGCGACGGGCGGACGCGGGCGGAGCCCTATAGCCGGGAGGAGGCGGACGGGATCTTCCGCGAGGCGCTGGAGAACCGGGGCGTCGACCCGCTGCGGCGCTTCATCCTGTGGGCGGCGGTCCGGGTGGGCGGCCGCTGGGGATGGGGGAAGGACGACTCCCGTCAGAAGACCACCGCCGAGGACGAGGCGTTCGTGACCGAGCGCTAGACCGACCGGTCGACCAGCATCTTCTTGATCTCGGCGATGGCCTTGGCCGGGTTCAGGCCCTTCGGGCACACCTGCGCGCAGTTCATGATGGTGTGGCAGCGGTAGAGCTTGAACGGGTCCTCGAGGCCGTCGAGGCGCTCGCCGGTGGCCTCGTCGCGGCTGTCGGCCAGCCAGCGGTAGGCGTTGATGAGGGCCGCCGGGCCGTAGAACTTCTCGCCGTTCCACCAGTAGCTCGGGCACGAGGTCGAGCAGCAGGCGCACAGGATGCACTCGTAGAGGCCGTTCAGCTTGTCGCGGTCCTCCGGCGTCTGGCGCCATTCGGCCTGCGGCGCGGGAGTCTCGGTGTGCAGCCACGGCTCGATGGCGCGGTACTGCGCGAAGAACATGGTGAGGTCGGGCACCAGGTCCTTGATCACCGGCTGGTGGGGCAGGGGGCTGATGGTGACGGTCTTGCCGAACTCGTCCCAGCCCTTGGTGCAGGCCAGCGTGTTGCGGCCGCCGATGTTCATCGAGCAGGAGCCGCAGATGCCCTCGCGGCAGGAGCGGCGGAAGGCCAGCGACGGGTCGATGTTGTTCTTGATGTAGAGCAGGGCGTCGAGGACCATCGGGCCGTGCTGGCTGGTGTCCACCTCGAAGGTGTCCCAGCGCGGGTTGGCCCCGGCCTCGGGGTCGTAGCGATAGATGCGGAAGGTGCGGACGTGCTTTCCGCCCCCGGCCGCGGGCCAGTGCTTGCCCTTCTTGACCTTGGAATTCTTCGGAAGCGTGAGCTGAACCATCGCCGCCCGTCTTAGCGGGCGGTCACCGGCTCGCCAACCGGTCAGGGCCGATCAGGCGTCGAAGCGGGCGGCCTGCTTCAGGCGGCGTTCGTTGGCGAACTTGTGCAGCACGCCGGGAAGGTCGCCGCGGGCCAGGAGGCCGAGGCCGTTGACCACCTTGCGCTTGGTCTGCGGCCAGAAGCTGCGCGCGACCACGTAGGGCTGCTTGGTCCACTCGTGCGGCGTGTAGGGGGCGGTCTTCTCGAAGACGGCGGTGCGGCCCTTCAGGCGGGAGCGGAAGCGCCAGCCGGAGTCGCGGCGCAGGACCTGGACGATCATGTCGCCGGTCCACAGGTCGACGTCGTCGATCAGCAGCGTGCCGCCGACCTTCAGCCGCGGGGCGAGGTACTGGAAGTCGACCGCGGGGATCGGGAAGCCGTGACCGCCGTCGATGAACACCACGTCGAGGTCCTCCTCGCCGCCGAGGCGGGGGAGCACGTCCTGGCTGAAGCCCTGGTGGAAGGTGACGTCGGAGAGGTCGACGCCCTCGAGGGACGCGGACGCCTGGATCGCGAGGATCTCGGACCGGGAGGGGGTGACCACGTCGTGGACGCAGCCCTTGGCGGCGAACAGCAGCGTGGAGCGGCCGGCGCCGGTCTCCAGCGTGCGCAGGCCCGGGGCGAGCACGCCGTCGAGGTAGGACAGGACGGCGTCGCTGGCGTCCCACTTGGCCGCGCCGCGCGCGTGCAGATGCGCCATGGCGGCGTCGCTCCCGTTAACCCGCGCTCAACCCTGCAATCAGCGGGCCACGCGATCCTTCAGCGGGATCACGGTCACTGACCCGACCGCTCCGGAAACGACGGCAGCGCCTGGTCCAGCTTCACCCAGGGGATGCGGGACCGCGTCCAGATGTTGAAGAGGGGAGGAACGGCGGCGGGGTCGTCGAGCGTCGCCGCCGCGATGTCGATCTCGTCGGGGTGGTTGCTGTCGTCGAACAGCAGCTGCGTGCCGCAGCCGGGGCAGAAGCGGCGCACGGCGTGGTCGCTGGAGCGGTACTCCTTCAGCTGCCCGGAGAGGCGGAAGTCGGAGGTCTTGACGGTGAACCAGGCCACGGCGGGCGCCGCGTGGGCCTGCTGGCAGGTGCGGCAGTGGCATTGGCCGCGGCCGAACGGCTCCCCGTCAGCTTCGTAGCGAACCGCTCCGCAGAGGCAGCCGCCAGTCAGCACGGGTCAGTACACCCGGGCCTTGGGCGCGATGTAGGCGACGTCGTTGGTCAGCGTGTAGGCGTGGACCGGGCGGTAATCGATGCGGACCTCGCCGGTCTCGGCGCCGAGCCAGGCCAGGGTGTGCTTCATCCACTGGTCGTCGTTGCGGTCCGGGAAGTCCTCGCGGGCGTGGGCGCCGCGGCTCTCCTGGCGGTTCACGGCGGAGTTCACCGTGACGACGGCGTTCTGGATCAGGTTCTCGAACTCGAGGGTCTCGACGAGGTCCGTGTTCCAGATCAGGCCGCGGTCGCTGACCTTGATGTCGGGTATGCCGCGGTAGGTCTGGGCGGTGCGCTGGACGCCCTCCTGCATGACCTCGCCGGTGCGGTAGACGGCGCAGGTGTCCTGCATGGCGCGCTGCATCTCGAGGCGGAGCTCGGCGGTCGGGCGCGAGCCGCTGGCGTGGCGCAGGCGGTCGAAGCGCGCGAGGTGCTGCTCGGTGTCGGCGGGCTTGAGGTCGCGGTGCGCTTCGCCCTTGCGGACCGTTTCGCCGGCGCGAAGGCCCGCGGCCCGGCCGAACACGACGAGGTCGGTCAGGCTGTTGGAGCCGAGGCGGTTGGCGCCGTGGACGCTGACGCAGGCGGCCTCGCCGACGGCCATCAGGCCGGGCACCACCGCGTCGGGGTCGTCGCCGCGCTTGGTCAGCACCTCGCCGTGATAGTTCGTGGGGATGCCGCCCATGTTGTAGTGGACGGTCGGCAGCACCGGGATCGGCTGCTTCGTCACGTCGACGCCGGCGAACACCTTGGCGCTCTCGGTGATCCCGGGCAGGCGGTCGTGGATGATCGCCGGGTCCAAGTGGTCGAGGTGCAGGTAGATGTGGTCCTTGTTCGGACCCACGCCGCGGCCGTCGCGCACCTCCATCGTCATTGAGCGGGAGACCACGTCGCGCGAAGCGAGGTCTTTCGCCGACGGCGCGTAACGCTCCATGAAGCGCTCGCCTTCGGAGTTGGTGAGGTAGCCGCCCTCGCCGCGCACGCCCTCGGTGATCAGCACGCCGGCCCCGAAGATGCCGGTCGGGTGGAACTGGACGAACTCCATGTCCTGCAGCGGCAGGCCGGCGCGCAGCACCATGGCGTTGCCGTCGCCGGTGCAGGTGTGGGCGCTGGTGCAGTTGAGATAGGCGCGGCCGTAGCCGCCGGTGGCCAGGATGACCATGTGCGCCTTGAAGGCGTGTAGCGATCCGTCGTCGAGCTTCCAGGCCGTGACGCCGCGGCAGGCGCCGCCGTCGACCTGCTCGTCCATGATCAGGTCGAGGGCGAAGTACTCGGTGAAGAAGGTGACGTCGTTCTTCACCGACTGGCCGTAGAGCGTGTGCAGGATGGCGTGGCCGGTGCGGTCGGCCGCGGCGCAGGTGCGCTGGACCGGGCCCTCGCCGAAGTTGCGCGTCATGCCGCCGAAGGCGCGCTGGTAGATCTTGCCTTCCTCGGTGCGGGAGAAGGGCACGCCCCAGTGCTCGAGCTCGTAGACCGCCTGCGGGGCCTCGCGGCAGAGGTATTCGATGGCGTCCTGGTCGCCGAGCCAGTCCGACCCTTTCACCGTGTCGTACATGTGCCAGCGCCAGTCGTCGGCGCCCATGTTCCCGAGCGAGGCGGAGATGCCGCCCTGCGCCGCGACGGTGTGCGAGCGGGTCGGGAAGACCTTGGTGACGCAGGCGGTTTTCAGGCCCGCCTGGGCGCAGCCGAGCGCCGCACGAAGGCCGGAGCCGCCGGCCCCCACGACGACGACGTCGTAGGCGTGCTGGTTCAGTTCGTAGGCCGCCATGGGTTTACGCTCCGGCGGCCGTGATGGTCGCGATGTCGGCGACAGAGGCGCCCAGGGCCACCTTCAGGACGGCGAAGATGGAGAAGGCCGCCGCGAGAAGCGAGGCCGCGCCGCTGAGGAAGATCAGGCCGAAGTGGGTCGGCTTGTGCTCGATGTAGTCCTCGACGATCACCCGCATGCCCGAGTGCATGTGGTGGAAGGAGATCGCCAGCGTCAGCACCAGCAGCACGGCGTTGACCGGCTCCCGCACCCACTGAACCGCGCCGGCGTACTCCCACTGCGCGACGCGCAGGAAGGACCAGACGGCCCAGAGGCCGAGCGGCACCAGCGCCACGGAGGTCAGCCGCTCGGTCAGCCAGTGGCCGGAGCCGTGCTTGGCCGCGCCGTAGCCCTTCGCCCGCTTCAGGTCGGTCTTGTAGGACGTCATCAGATCACGTCCGCGATGAGGGCGACCCACCAGGTGGCGGCGGTGGCCAGGACGGTGAAGACGATCACCGCGATGCCGGTCATGTCGGCGAGTTTGGGATTGAGCGCACGCCCGGTGTCCCACACGAGGTGCCGGATGCCGTTGGCCAGGTGGTAGAAGGCCGCCGCCGTGAGCCCCAGCAGCACCAGCTTGCCGAACCAGGAGCCCATCAGGCCCATGTAGTCGTCGTAGGCCTCGGGACCGTAGGCGAGGGAGATCGCCCACGCCGCGATGATGAAGGCGCCGAAGTAGAGCGCGACCCCGCTGACCCGGTGCAGGATCGAGCCCAGCATGGTGACGTGCCAGCGCCAGACCTGCAGGTGCGGGGAGAGGGGGCGGTCGGCCGGAGTCCGGGCGGAGGAGCCGGTCGCTTGCGCGCCCTGCATGTCCGCCTTGACCTGACCCATCACGACCCTCGGAAAACCTGCGCCGCTTTTAGGCCCCGACCGGGGGCTGTCAACGCGAGCGGGGGGTGCGCCCGGCGCGGCGCCGTCATAGTTTGGTCCCGCCGCCCGGCTGAGGTGGCCGCAGCCCCGGAGCTCTCCGCCTGTCGTTCGCCGCCTACATCGCCGTTCTGCTGCTGCAGCAGGCCCAGCCCGCGCCGGAGCCGACCTCCGCCGAGGACGACGAGGCCGCCGCGCACGCGCCCGGGAGCGGGACCATGGCGCCGGTGCCCGACTGGGTGATCGCGCGGCCGGTGGTGGCGCGCACCGGGGTCACCATCGACGCCTATGACCGGCGCGTGGAGACGCCCCGCACCTGGGAAGACCAGGCCTACGACGCCACCGTCCGGAACGGCGCCGCGCTGGCCCAGAGCCGCCAGGGGCCCCTCGACGGGGGCTGGATGCTGCGGGGGGCGGACGGCCGTGAGATGGCCAGCCTGGAGCTGGCCGATCGGGGCGAGGGCGTGGAGGGCGTCTGGCGCGACCTGACGGCGGGCGCCGCGCGGACGTGGGGGTTCGTGGCCCCGGCCGCCCCGGAAGGGGGGCGGTTCACGCTTCGACTGTTCGGGAGGGACGCTTCTGCGCCCATGAGTGTCACGCTCGAGCCGACGGTGGACGGCGGCTGGCGGGGCGAGATCACTCGGGACGGCTCGGCCGTGCCCGTGACCCTGCGCCGGAAGTAGCTCTCCGCCGGGCGGAGAGCCCCCCGGACGGCCTTCAGGCCGTTCGGTTGACGATGGCGTTCAGCGTCTGGAGCCGGGAGAGGGTCTCTTCCGAGAGCTGGCGGGCCAGTTCGCGGACGCCGACCGGATAGGCGTCGCCGCCTTCGGAGATCTCCATCGAGGTGGCGGTCACCGCCTCGAGCGCGCTTTCCAGAGCGGCGATGTGCTCCAGGGCGGCCGCGCGGGCTTCCGCCAGAAGGCGTTTGGCGCGGGCGGACGGCGTGTCCTGGAAGGCGGTCGGCTGGACGACCGTGAGGTGAGCGGGGGTCATATGCGAATCCCTTACTGCCAAGTTTACGATACCGCCCTCGACTGTGTTTCGAAACGGGCGTTCGACCCCTCTGTTGCAATGCCCGAGCCGATTTTCGCGGAATGGGCGAATGTTGTTGCTGGTATGCATCACCTCACGGGAGTTCATCCCGCATTCACAAATGGTTAACGGCTTCCCTGAAGGCGAAGGGTCAGCCGCAGGCCTGGTCCGAGCGCTTGTCGGGCCTCCGTCGCGTTTAGCATGGTTAACAGAAGGTTAACGCCCGATGCGCTCCGGAACACGGCCGGGGCCGTGCGGCGGGACGGAGCCGCCGCGACGCGTGCCGATCCGGGCCTTCAGAGACCGGCGAGAAGGGGTGCCCGGGCTACTCCGCGGGGGTCGCGGCGGGCTTCAGCCGGCGGCGGATCGGCAGGCGGGCGGCGATCCAGCGGGCCGCGCGCGGGAAGCGCGCGAACAGCGTCGACGGCAGCGCCAGCATCACCGGGGTGAGCAGCAGGGTCAGCAGGGTCGAGAAGGACAGGCCCCACACGATCGCGCCGGCCATCTGCACCCACCACTCCGAGCCGGGCGGCTTGAAGTGGACGACCCCCTGCCGGAAGTTGGGCTCGATCTGGAACATCAGGGGCAGCAGGCCCACCACCGCGGTCAGCGTGGTCAGCAGCACCGGCCGGAAGCGCTGGGTGGCGGCGCGCAGCGCGGCCTCGGCGCGGTCGCATCCCTGGCCGCGCCGCAGCGCGTAGTAGGTGTCCACCAGCACGATGTTGTGGCCCACGATCACGCCGGCCAGCGCCACCACCCCCGTGCCCATGAACAGCACCGAGATGTAGTTGAAGGTGCCGAACAGGTTCACCTGCACCCCCAGCAGCACCCCGATCGTCGACAGCACCACCGCCCATAGGGTGCAGAACACGCCCCAGAAGCTGTTGAACTGCCAGAGCAGGATCATGCTCATCATGAACAGCGAGACGGCGAGCGCGGTGAGGAAGAAGGTCTGCGCCTCGGCGGTCTCCTCGTCCGCGCCGCGGAACTTCCAGCGGACGGAGGGGTCGATGGCCTGCTCCAGCCGCGGCTTCATTCCGGCGATCACCTGGTTGGCGGCGGCGCCCTCCTTGGCGTTGGCCTGGACCACGATCAGGCGCTGGCCGTCGCGGCGGTTGATGGTGGTGACCTGCGGCGCGGCCACCCGGGTGACGAAGTAGGACGCCGGGACCGCGCCCGAGGGCGTGGTGATCTTCAGCCGGTCGAAGGCGGCGAGCGAGCGCGCCTCGGCGGGGAAGCGCACCCGGATGTCGAGTTCGTCCTCGGCGTCGTCTGGGCGGAAGCGGGCGGCCAGCACGCCGTTGGTGGCGAACTGGATGGCCTGGCCGACGGTGGCGACGCTGACGCCGTAGCGGCCGGCCGCCTCGCGGTCGACGGCGAGGTTCCACTCCATGCCCGGCGAGGTGCGGGTGTCCTCGACGTCGATCAGCTGGCCGGTGCGGTGCATTTCGGCCAGCACGGTCTGGGCCGCGCGGTCGAGGGCGGCGACGTCGGAGCCGCGCAGCTCGACCTGGAGGTCCTTTCCGCCGCCGGGCCCGCCCTGCGGCGGCTGCACCTCGACCTTGAGGCCGGAGTGCTCGCTGACCGTCTTGCGGACGGCGCTCTCGATGTCCTTGCCGGTGAGGCCGAGCTCCTGGCGGGCCTCATAGTCCACGAACTCGAGGCGGACGCGGCCGATGGTGTCGGCGGGCGGGCCGCCGAACACGCCGCCGCCCTGGCGGCCGACGCGGACGTAGGCGGACTCGACGCCCTTCACCCCTTCGAGGTCGGCTTCGACGGCGCGAACCATCTCGTCCATGGTCTCGATGGAGAGGTTGCCGCGCGCCTTGACGTAGACGTTCACGCTCTGGGGGTCTTCGTCGATGAAGAACTCGGTCCGGTGCGGCGTCGAGATGAACCAGAAGAGGACCCCGCCAATGACGGCCACCATGGCCAGCATCATCAACCCGGGGCGGTGGATGGCCCCACCCAGGAAGCGGGCGTAGACGCCCATGAATCCGGTCATCCGGCGCGGATCGCCCTGCTCGGATTCGTAGATGTTCTGGCTGTCGTGCTCGTGCCCTTCGGCGGAGCGCTTGCCGAACAGGGAGCCGAGCGCCGGCGTCACGATGAGCGCCACGTAGATCGAGCAGCCGAGCACGAAGAACAGCGTGATCGGCAGGTAGCTCATGAACTTTCCGGGGATCTCGTTCCAGAACAGGAACGGGACGAAGGCGCAGAGCGTCGTCGCGATGCCGTTGAACACCGGCCAGAACATGCGCTCGCCGGCGAGCTTGAACGCTTCTTCCTTGGTGTGGCCCTCGGCCATCTTCCGGTCGGCGTACTCGACGACGACGATGGAGCCGTCGACCAACATGCCGACGGCCAGCACCATGCCGAACATCACCATCATGTTCAGCGTGATCCCGGCGGTCTGCAGGCCCAGGAACGCCAGCAGGAAGCAGGTCGGGATGGCGACGCCCACGAGCATGCCCGCGCGTCCGCCGAGGCTGGCCACGATGATGATCATCACCAGCACGATGGCGATCATCAGCCCCGCCTCGAGCAGGTTGAGCATGGACGCGATGTCCTCGCTCTCGTCGTACAGGTACGAGGCCTGCACGCCCGAGGGCCAAGTCTTCTGCTCCTCGTCCACGGCGGCGCGGACCTGCTTCACCGTCTCGAGGATGTTGGCGCCCGGCCGCTTGACGACCTCGACCACCATGGCCGGCTCGCCGTTCAGGCGGGTAATCGAACCGGCTTCCTTGTAGGTGCGGCGGGCTTCGGCGACGTCGCCCAAGGTGACGACCCGGTCGCCGTTGGTCTTGATCGGCAGGCGCAGGACGTCCTCGGGCGCCTCGATGACGCCGGGGATCTTGACGGCGAACTTGCCGGCGCGGTTCTCCAGGTTGCCGGCGGGGACCAGCTGGTTGTTGGCGCGGATCACGCCGGCGATCTCCGCCGGGGTGATGTTGTAGGCCTCCATCCGCAGCGGATCGATGGTGACCTCGAGCATCTCCTCGCGGCCGCCGTTGATCTCGGCGCGCAGCACGCCCGGCACGCTCTCCAGGCGGTCCTGCAGGCGGCGGGCGGTGGCGTA
>DASVVG010000224.1:0-10984 GCA_036386655.1 Caulobacteraceae bacterium
CACGAGCGCCGCCGGTTGAGCCACGCCGAGACCGCGGACGCTGGCCTCGATCGGATAGGACAGCGTCTTCGCCAGCAGCACTACGGCCACCAACCCGACCAGCAGCAACGCTGCGGAGATCAGCGTCATACGAAGGGTGGGCGGCGCCGCGTGCGCCCCCTCGTCGTGGGTGTCCACCTTCGGCAGGAAGTAGTCGCGGTGTCGCACCGTCTGAACGAAGAGGAAGACGCCGTAGAGCCCGAGCGCGGCCGCAGAGACGAAGGCGAGTTGTCCGGGCGTGAACACCGGGCCGCGGACGGAGGAAGTGTAGACCGGCAGCACCATGGTGAGCGTCGCGGTGGTCACCAGCACCGTCAGGAAGGCGTTGGCGCCGAGCACCTGGAAGCCCTGCTGCCCATGGCGGATGCCGCCCATGATCACGCACAGTCCGACGATCCCGTTGAGCACGATCATCACGGTGGCGAAAAGCGTGTCGCGGGCGAGGGTCGGCTGTCCGCCGTCGCCGGACAGCATGATCGAGATGATCAGCGCGGATTCGATCACGGTGACGGCGGCGGCGAGCACCAGCGTGCCGAACGGCTCGCCCACCTTGTGCGCGATCACCTCGGCGTGGTGGACGGCGGCGAAGACGGCGCCGATGAGCACGGCGAACAGCACCGCCGCGCCGAGCCCTCCGGCGGCCCCGGCCGGGATCAGGAACAGCAGCACGAGCGCGGCGGCGGGTAGAACCGCCGACCACCATGGGAAGCGCTGGATCGGAGGGCTCTGGTCGGTCACGAGCGGGGCGGAAGCTGCTTGACGAGGCTCTTGGGGGCCTGCGCGCGGTAGCTCTCGTCGATCCAGTCCTTGAGCTGCTCGAGCGGCGGGATCTGGTCTTCGGGCGGGTTGAAGCTGACCCACCCGCTCTTGCCGAGGCCGTAGCCGGTCGGCTGGGCGAAGGGGAGTTCGCGAGCCTCCTCGCCGGTGAAGGGGAGCTTCACCGACAGGCTGAAGGGGTCGCCGTCCTTGGGAAGGTAGGCGAAGGTCTTGTCCTTAACCGCGAGATCGTCGTGCCCCGGCCAGGGCGCCTTCGAGTGCGCGCCGGGATAGCTCAGGCCGAAGGCGCGCAGCTCGCGCAGGAGGGCGTCCGTTGCAGCGCTCACGGCTTACGGGCCGTGCAGGTGGCGGGATCGGGAGCGTTCATGGCGACCCACTATAACGCCGCCCGCAGGGAGGCGGAGTCGCGTCGCGGCCTACTGCCCGCCCCCGAGCGGGTTGGGCGGGCGGGCGCCGCCCCGGGCCGCGGCATTGTGCTCGAGGCGCTGGCGCAGGCGCTCGGCTTCTGCGGCGACGTCGGCGAGATCCGCCTGCAGTTCCGCCACGCGGGCCTTCAGGTAGCGGTTCTCGCGCTGGAGCGCCTCGGCCTCGAGCGGGGTCATACGGGGCGCTTGCGCGCCGTCGCCGCGACCGGTCGAGAGATGGCGCCTCGGGTTTCGAACACGGCGCCTTCGGCGTCGGTTTCCTGCAGGGTGACATCCACCTCGCGCCCGTCCTCCAGGCGCAGGCGGCGCTGGTCGCCCGCGGCGGCCTTGAGACCGAGCGGCCCCTCGAGGGCGCCGTTGCCGGTGCGGCCGGCCGCGCCTTCGTAGAGGTCGATCTGGTAGGTCACTGGGATGCGCGACCGGCCGGAGAACAGCGTGCCTTCGCCGCGGAGCGCACCCAGGAATTTGATGGCCGTGTAGCCGCGCTGACCCTTGCTGCGGTGGGACGAGACGAAAGGCTGCGGAGCGGGCGGAGTCGAGTTGACCGGCGTCAGGGGCATGGGCCCTCCAGAAGGGGCATATGGGGAGCCGGAGGGGCGAACCCTAATCGCCGTCGGGGGTAGATCGGCGTAGGGGCGCGGCCACGCTCGTGCTACGATGCGGCATCGGCGGAACGGCTTCAGGGCTCCGGCGACTGGAAGTCGGCCACACGGCGCGCGCTCCCGCCCCACCGGACGAGGCCCCCGCCATGACCCCCCGCACGACGCTCTTCCTCAGCACGCGCGGCCAGCCGCCCGGCTTCCACGCCTTCACCGTGGCGAACGACGACCTTCCGGAGCGGCCGGCGACGGCGGGTTCGGGGTGGCGCGCGGTCTCCGGAACGGCCGCGCGATGAGCAGCCGCCTTCCCGACGCCATCCGCGAGCAACGCGTGGTGGAGTTCGCCTACGCCGGCGGCTCCCGCAGCGTGGAGCCGCACGCGGTGGGCTACGACGACGCGGGCCGACTGACGCTGACCGGCTGGCAGCTGACGGGCAAGAACGGCCCCGGGCTGCGGGACTATCCCGTGAAGTCGATGCGGCTGCTGACGATCACGGCACGGACATTCGACGGGCCGCGGCCCGACTACGACCGCGAGCGGACGAATCTGCGCAAGGTTGTGGCGAGGCTCTGACGAAGGGGAAACGCGATGGCCAAGGGGCAGAAGAAGAGCAACAAGGAAATCCGCAAGCCCAAGAAGGAGAAGGCGAAAACCAACGCCGCCGCGCCTTCGCTGAAGGGGCTGGGCAAGCCGGGCTGAGGCCTTCAGAGCCCCCGGGCATGAACCGGAACGGCTGGTTGCTCGCGGGCGGCGTGTTGACCGCCGCGGCGGCGCTGCTGCACCTGGCGATCATCGTGGGCGGCCCGGACTGGTACCGGTTCTTCGGCGCCGGCGAGGGCATGGCTCGCGCGGCGGAGCGCGGATCGCCGGCGCCGGCCCTGATCACGCTCGGGATCGCCGCGGTGCTGGCGGTCTGGGCCGCCTACGCTTTCGCTGGAGCGGGGCTGATCCGGCGGCTGCCGCTGATGCGCACGGCGCTGGTGATCATCAGCGCGATCTACCTGCTGCGCGGGCTGCTGTTGTTCCCGACGCTGCTGCTCAGGCCGGAGCTGGTGCACGGGTTCGAGGTGTGGAGCTCCGTGCTCGTCCTGGTCTACGGCGTCGCCTACGGCGTGGGCACGTGGAAGGCGTGGGGGACGCTGCGCCGCCCCGCGCGTTGAGGGCGCATGCTCCCGGACGTCCCACTGTATCTGCTCGACTACGCCGGGGTGCTGGTGTTCGGAGCAACCGGGGCGCTGGCGGCGGCGCGCAAGGGCTACGACCTGGTGACCTTCGCCTTCTTCGCCGCGGTCACCGGCATCGGCGGCGGCACGCTGCGCGACCTGCTGATCGGCGCGCCGGTGTTCTGGATCGGGGACCCCGGGTACATCTTCGCCGCCCTGCTCGCGGCGGTGGCGGTGTGGACCGTGGGGCCGCGGCCGCGTCTGTTCGGCGGGCTGCTGTGGCTCGACGCGCTGGGGCTGGCCGCCTACGCGATCGTCGGCGCCGCCAAGGCGGCGAACTACGGCGTCCCGGGCGTGGTGTGCGTGCTCATGGGGGCGCTGACGGCGACCTTCGGCGGGGTGCTGCGCGACGTGCTGGCGGGCGAGCCGTCGGTGCTGCTGCGGCGCGAAATCACCATCACCGCGGCGCTGTTGGCGGCAGGCGTGTTCGTGGGGCTGCGCTGGGTGGGCGCGGAGCCGTCGGTCGCAGCGGCGGCGGGGTTCGCCTGCGGCTTCGGGCTCCGGAGCGGGGCGCTCCTGTGGGGCTGGTCGTTGCCGGCGTTCAGAGACCGAGGAGGCGAGGGGTCGGCTTGACTCCCACCGGTCGGTGTACTAGTGCGCTAGTACACACTCTCGGGGACGTGCCATGAACGTGCGGGCTTTCGACGGCGGCGGCTCAATAGACCGGATCCTCCGGATGCTAGGTTGGGGGGCCGCGGGCCTCCTCTTCCTGGCGCCGGTGGTCGCGGAGCAGGTCTGGGCCGAGATGGCCTGGAGCGCGTCCGATTTCGTGATCTGGGGGCTGATGCTGCTGGGCGCCTGCGGCGCGGGGGAGCTGGCGCTGAGGAGCTCCGCGAGCTGGACCTACCGCACCGGCGCGGTGGTCACGATCGGCGCGATGTTCATGGTGTTCTGGGCGACCGGGGCGGTGGGCATCGTCGGCAGCGAGGACCATCCGGCGAACCTGCTGTACGCGGCCGTGCTCGCGGTGGGCGTCGGCGGGGCGTTCGCGGCGGACTTCAAGGCTCGGGGCATGGCGCGGGCGACGCTGCTGATGGCGGTGGCCACGGGGTTGGTCGGGGTGTTCACCGTGGCCGGCCGCTGGGGGAGCGAGGAGGCCGCGAACTGGCTGCACGTCGCGGTGTTCGCGAACGGCTTCTTCGCGACGGCGTGGCTGTTCGCCGCCTGGCTGTTCCGCAGGGCGGCGCGGGAGCAGGCCGCCGGCGCGGAGGCCTGACACCGGCGCCGTCGGGTCAGCGATAGGCTTTGCGGGCCGGGTCGCGCAGGGCGTCGAGGCTCCAGGGGCCGGGGCCGGCGAAGACCAGGTAGAGGAAGACGAAGCAGTAGAGGATCGCCGCGTCGCCGCCGTTGTTGGCGGGGAAGGGGTTGTCCGCGGCGTAGTGGAACAGCCAGTAAGCCACCGCCATCTCGCCCGCGGCCAGGAAGGCGGCGAGGCGGGTGAACAGGCCCAGCGCGATAAGGGCGCCGGCGACCACCTCGATCAGCCCCCCGATCCAGAACAGCGTCATGAACTCCGGCTGCGGGTTCTCGCCGGCCGGGAAGCCCAGCAGCTTCTGCGTGCCATGGGCCATGAAGATGAGGCCGGCGACGATCCGCAGCACGCTGAGCATGCGCGGGGCCGAGGCGGCGAGGCGAGGGCTGAGCGAGGCCATTCGGTATCTCCGGCGGTGGCGGATCGGACGTTCGCGCGGTTTCAGCGGCCTTGCAAGCGTGCGGGCTGCCGGCCGCTCACCGCCGCCGGTCCTTCTTTGGGAGGGCGTGGCGCCAGGCGGTTTCCAAGGCCGCCGCGAGGTCCCTTTCGGTGAGCTCGAAGAGGCGGGCGGTGGTCCAGCCCTGCCGGCCCCAGGCATTCGCGATCGGGGCGAAGGCCTCGGGCGCGAGCATGCACTTGAACGCCTGTTCGTCGGGGGTGAACCGAAGGTTCGCGGTCAGGCCGTCGGCGGCCACGGTTGCGTAGATGCGCGCCACCTTGAAGGCGGCGCGGTCGAAGTGCGGCGCCCGATCGTGCCCTCGAGCAAGAGCGCCAGCCGGCGGAGGTCGTCAGCCGTCGCCATGCCGGCCTTCGGGAGGCGGAAGGCTCACTCAATCCGGCCGTAGACCGGCGGGACGACGGCGCCGATCGGGCGGCAGACGGGCCGGTCCTCGTCGCGATTGACGACGGGGTTCTTGCGGCGGATGCGGGCGTAGTCGCGGCCGAGGTCGCGCTCGAACGCCTCGGCGAGCCAGACGGGGATTTCCCGGCCGACCTGGTTCTCCTGGCGGGCCTCGGTCAGCGCCGCGTAGAGGCGTCCTTCTGTCAGGGGGTCGAGGGGGCGGCCCGGACCGACCATGCCGTTCAGGGCGACCCAGGCGGCGCGCTCCCGCTCGTCGTGGAGGGCGGCGATCTCCGCGGCGCGGTAGGCACGGCTGAGGGCGGCGAGCTCGTCGGGTGGGAAGTGGGCGGCGATCTGCCCGGCCTTCTGCGACTGCCACACGTCCGTGGACCATATCGCGACCGGCGCCTTGCCGATCGGGCCGAGCGGCGGCAGGCGGCGGCTTGCCGAGGCCGCGGCCAGAAGGGCGCCGAGCTCGTCGAGGCGGCGGTCGATGCAGGGCGCGTATTCGGCGGTGATGCGCGCCTGCGTGAGGATGTCGCCGAGCTCGTAGCGGATCTCCTGGCGGGTCTCGGCCACCTCAGAGCGCCAGTGCAGCTCCTCGGCGACCTGCCCCAGTCCCAGCGCGATCAGCACGCCGATGACGATCACCGCGATCTCGCGCAGCCACCACCTCTGACCCTCGCCGAGCCGCAGTCGCCGCATGCCGGATTCTCCCCCCCTGAGCGGACGCTCGCATCGGCGGAGCCGGCGGGCAAGCCGGGGTCAGCGGGTCAGCGGTTGTCCTGCTCGCACGGGTAGACGACCGCGCCATCGTCGCGGATCACGGCTCCGGGCGTGAGCTGCGCCGCGCGGGCTGGGCCGGGGCCGAGGATGTGCAGGACCTCGGTGCCGCCGGCGAGAAGGTAGTCGGCGATGATGCGGCGGTGGCAGCGCCACCACACGGCCTCGGCGCACATGATCGCGCAGCGCCGCTCCCGCGCCAGCGCGTGCAGCCGGGCGAGGCCGGCGCGGAAGGGCTCGGTCAGTGCGTAGTCCGCGTAGTTCCGGAAGCTGCGGTTCTCCCACAGGCCGTTGGGCGACGACTCCGTCGCGGGGGCGCGGCCGCGGCGGCCGCCGAGCTCGGCCACGTGCTCGTAGGCGATCTGGTGCGCGGCCAGCGCCTCGGGCAGCGCGTCGTGGGCGAAGTGCGGGTGCTTGCGCGAGCGCGGGATCTTGCGGACGTCGACGAGCTGCTGGACCTGCGACGCGCGCAGCAGGTCCACGAACGCCTCCGTCGAGCGGTCTGAGTGGCCGATGGTGAAGACCGGTGGCAGGCTCTCGGTCACGTGCGCATTCAGCCCTGTGTCTCGAATGCGGAGATGATCGGGCAGGGCTGGCCGTCGGACGACGCGCACGCGCGCGTGAGCCGCCGCAGCGCGGTCCTGACCTGCTCCAGCTCGGCGATCTTGGCGTCGAGGGCGGCGAGGCGTTCGCCGGCGAGAGCGTGCGCCCGCTTGCGGTCCTGGCCCGCGTCGAGGGAGAGCAGCTCGGCGATCTGGTCGAGCGTGAAGCCGGCAGCCTGGGCGGAGCGGATGAAGCGCAGGCGGCGCACGTCCTCCGGACCGTAGCGGCGCACGGCGCGGGAGTAGCCGTCGCCGCCGGCGTCGGGCGTCTCGAGCAGGCCGCGGCGCTGGTAGTAGCGGACGGTCTCCACGCCCACGCCGCCCGCCTTGGCCAGTCCGGCGATGGTGGTCATCGGGGATGTTGACTCCGTACCATGGTACGGAACCTACATGGGGCGCATCCGCTGACCTGCAAGCGAGGATGCGATGACGACGACAGAGGCCGCGAACGGCCGCAAACGGGCCGTCCTGTACCGGATGGTGACGCCCGAACACACCTGCCCCTATGGGGTGAAGGCGCGCGACCTGCTGCGCCGCCGCGGCTACGAGGTGGAGGACCACCACCTGACCACGCGTGCCGAGACCGACGCCTTCAAGGCGGAGCACGGCGTGAAGACGACGCCGCAGAGCTTCATCGGCGGCGAGCGTGTCGGCGGCTACGACGACCTGCGGCGCTTCTTCGGCCTGAAGGTGAAGGACGCGAACGCGACGAGCTACACGCCCGTGATCGCCGTGTTCGCTGTGGCGGCCCTGGTCTCCCTCGCCATCAACCGGATCACGGGCGAGCCGGTCGCCGGCGTGGGCCTGGTCGAGCGGTTCATCGCCGCGGCGATGATGCTGCTGGCCATGCTGAAGCTGCAGGACGTGGACCGGTTCGCGACCATGTTCCTGAACTACGACCTGCTGGCGAAGCGGTGGGTCCCGTACGCCTACGCCTATCCCTTCCTGGAGCTGGGCGCGGGGACGCTGATGCTGGCCGGCGTGCTGAGCTGGCTCTCGATCCCGGTGGCGCTGTTCATCGGCGGGATCGGCGCGGTGTCGGTGTTCAGGGCGGTGTACGTCGACAAGCGCGAGCTGAAGTGCGCCTGCGTCGGCGGGAACAGCAACGTGCCGCTGGGCTTCGTGTCGCTCACCGAGAACGTGATGATGGTGGCGATGGCGGTGTGGATGGCGCTCGCGCCGGCGCTGGGCGTGACGGCGGCGGCGGGGCACTGACGCCCGCTGAGACGACCGGGCGGGCGCGGCTGGCCTGCGGGACGTAGAGGCCCGTGATGACCTTGGTGGCCAATCCCTCGGGGCGGAAGCGGGGGCCGTATTCGGCGCAAGGGTCGGGCCTGGGCACGGCGCGCGGCCGGGCGCCCGCGGGCGACATGACCGCCGCGGCGGTGTCTGCGAAGGGAGCCGCGAACTGCAGCGCGTCGCCGATGCGACTGAGCGAGGGGTCGTCGGTGCCGATCGGAGTGGCGTCGCGGTTCCAGACGAGGGCGGCCACCTGCGCACCGTCCGGCCCCAGCATCTCGGCCTCCACGGTCAGGCCGCCGAGGAAGCCAGGCACGCGCAGGCCGAGCGGACCGGGGATGAAGTAGCCGGCGGCCGCGGAGGCGGCGGAACCGACCCGGCCGGTCGGCTTCACGCGGGTGATCACCGGGCGGACGACGGCGTCGGCGGCCTGCGGCTGCACGACCAGCTGGTAGCGTCGGGAGAACTCGAAGCAGAGCTGCGCGTCGAGTTCACGGGCGAGCGCCGTCCGCTTGGGGGGCGTTCAGCCACGCCGTGCCGGGCGCGGCGGCGATCTCGGTCGGCCGGAGCGCGACGAGCGCCGCCTTCGCCAGCGCCGCCTCGTCCCGCCGTTCGCTGATGCCGGTGCGCAGGGTTCCGCCGCGCGGCGCCAAACCGTCGTAGGCGGAGAGCACGCCGGATTTCGGGGCCTGGGTGCTGCAGGCGGCCAGCGCGGCGAAGCAGCCGGCGAGCGCAAGGACCGCGCTCCTGCGTCCGGCGCGAGAGGGGCGCGGCCTTCCCGTCGGTCGTTCGTTCACCCGCGTCTCTCGTGCTGCTGGGTCATGCAGCAGACCCGAAAGCGGGGAGGGGGCCTAGCTGGCCTTTCGGCCGTACCCGGCGCGCGCGCGCCGCGGTCGCGGCTAGCGGTCGTCCTGCTTGTGGCCGCCCTGCTCGCCCTGGCCGCCGGTATCGCCCGATTGGCCGCCCTGGCCCGTGCCCTTGTGGCCTTGGTCGGGTTCGCGGTGGCGGTCCTGTGTTCCGCCGGAGCCTTCGTTGCGGCCGGGGCCGTCTTCGGCGCGGTGTCCGGTCATGAGGTCCTCCTAGCTCTGCTTCCTGGCGGCCTGACCTTCGCGGCGGTCGCCGTCGGAGCCGCCGGTCGAAGGGCCGCCGGCTCCGCCCGTCTTGCTCTGGCTGTCGCCCTTCTGGTGCTGCGTGCGGTTTCCGCCCTTGCGCTGCGCGTTCATCGCCCTGCTCCTGCTGCCGTGACCGGTGAACCGCGGGCGGCGAGGGAGGTTCCTGCTTCGGCGCGCGCAGGTACGTTCGCGCAAACAGGCCGAAAAGCCCGTAGCGGACGCAACCGCCGTCGCTGCGGGGGGTTGAGTAAGTGGAAGCGTCGGATAGCCGACGATGGCCGGACATGACGGCCGCTGCACCCATCATCCTCGTAGTCGAAGACGAAGCCCTCGTGCAGGTGCTCGTCGTGGAAGTCCTGCAGGAGCGCGGCTACGCCGTGCAGGCGGCGGCTTCGGCGGCCGAAGCGCTGGTGCTGCTCCGCGACCGCTGCGGCGACATCGACGTGCTGCTGACGGACATCAACCTCGGCGCCGGAGAGAACGGCCTGGAGCTGGCGCACAAGGCGCGGGTGCTGTGCCCGGGAATCCGCGTGATCTACGTCACCGGCGGGGCGTATGCGAAGGCGCTGACGGAGCGGGTGCCGGACAGCGTGCTCATTCCGAAGCCCTACGAACTCGACCAGATCTGTGAAGAGGTGGCGCGCGCGCTGCCGCCGCGGCGCGCGGGCTAGCCGGCCAGCCGCCGCTCCGGGAAGGTGACGGTCACCGTGAGGCCGCCCTCGTTGCGGATGTCGAGTTCCCCGCGCATCTGCTTGGTGAGGGAGCGCACCAGGCCGTAGCCCAGAGAGCCCTCGCGCGGGGCCCCCATCCCGACGCCGTCGTCGCGGACCGTCACCTCCACGCGCGCGTCGGGGGCGCGGCGGGCGCCGACGACGATCGTGCCCTCGCGCGGCGCGGGCAGGGCGTACTTCAGCGCGTTGGTGACGAGCTCTGTGAGGACGATGCCGAGCGGAAACGCGGTGTCGGCGGACAGCATGATCCCGTCCTCCGCCTCGGCGCGCAGCTGGATGCGCTCCCCGTCGTCCGCCAGGGTGCGGAGCGCATCGCAGAGCGCGGCGACGTAGACGGCCAGATCGATCTGCTGGGCGCTCTCGGACCGGCTGAGCAGGTCGTGCACGCGCGCCATGGCGTTGAGCCGGTCGCTCGCCTCCTCGAACAGGCGCTTCACCGCCGGGTCGGACTGACGCCGCGCCTGGATGTGCAGCAGGGAGGAGGCCACGGCGAGGCTGTTCTTGGCCCGGTGGTTGACCTCGACCATCAGCACTTCGCGTTCGGCGGCGACTTGGTGCAGGCGCGCGTTGGCCTGCTCGAGCTCCTCCGTGCGCTCCTCGACCCGGCGCTCCAGCTCGGCGGTGAGCCGGCGCAGGTCGCGCTCCGCGTCGTGACGGCGCGAGATGTCGAGGTAGGAGAGGAAGTGGTTGGTCACCGTGCCCTGGCCGTCGTCGAGCGGGCTGGCGAACAGCGCGGCGCAGAAGGCCGTGCCGTCCTTGCGGTACTGGAGGAGTTCGAGGTTCTCATCCTGCCCGGCCGCCATCGAGGCCTCATAGCGGCGGATGGACTCCGGGTCCGTCTTCGGCCCGTTCATGAAGTGCGGATCCTGGCCGAGCAGCTCCTCGCACGTGTAGCCGGAGAGCTCCTCCATCGCCTTGTTGGCGAAGGTGATCGGATTGCCCGGCAGGGTGGCGTCGGTGACCATCATCGGCATGCGGGTGAGGCGCACGGCCTCGACGAACATGCCGCCCTGCTCGCGCATGGCCCCGATGTGCCGCTCCGCGCGGGTGCGCTCCGCGGTGCCCGCCAGGTCGTTCTGGAATTCGTTCATCCGGCGATCCTGCGGCGGCGGAACCTTCCTACCCCTGTTTGGGCGAAAGCCGCAGCGGTTCCGTCGACGGGCGACACACAGGCCCCAGGCATGGGCGCGGGGGCGCCGCTTCACGCGCGCCGGCGCTGAAGGCTGGGAGGGCTGCGGAGCGCTTCGTGTCGCCCTCCTCCGGGTGCGAAGCCGGAGGCGAGCGGGTTGTGTTGGTGAGCGACAGGACGCGCTCCGCACGGCTCGTTGGACGTCCGCCCCCGGTCGGCGCCCTTCTTAGG
>DASVVG010000225.1:0-28305 GCA_036386655.1 Caulobacteraceae bacterium
CCCTCGATGGGCAAGACGGCGCTCGCCACCAACATCGCCTTCCATGTGGCGCGCTCCTACGCGTGGGAGCCCACCCCCACCGGTGAGCGCAAGACCGTCAACGGCGGGGTCGTCGCCTTCTTCTCGCTCGAAATGAGCGCCGAGCAGCTGGCGATGCGCATGATCGCCGACGTGTCCGGCGTCTCGTCCGACCGTCTCCGCAAGGGCGAGATCGACGCCTCGGAATTCGGCCGCGTCCGCGACGCCGCCATGGAGATCGCCGAGGCCCCGCTGTTTCTCGACGACACCGGCGGCCTCTCGCTCGCCAAGCTGGTCGCCCGCTCGCGCCGCCTGAAGCGCACCTCCGGCCTCGACCTGATCGTGGTCGACTACCTGCAGCTCGTCACCGCCACCGACGGATCGCGCGACCAGAACCGCGTGCAGGAGGTCAGCGCCATCACGCAGGGCCTCAAGGCGCTCGCCAAGGAGCTCTCCGTCCCGGTCATCGCCCTCTCCCAGCTCTCCCGTCAGGTGGAGAGCCGCGAGGACAAGCGCCCGCAGCTCAGCGACCTCCGCGAATCCGGCTCGATCGAGCAGGACGCCGACGCCGTCATGTTCGTCTACCGCGAGGCCTACTACCTCAGCCGCGCCGAGCCCCGCGAAGGCACGCCGGAGCACCTGCAGTGGCAGGAGGACATGGACCGCCTCAACCACGTCGCCGAGGTCATCATCGGCAAGCAGCGCCACGGCCCCATCGGCACCATCAAGCTGCACTTCGACGCCGACCTGACGAAGTTCAGCAACCTCGCCCGCGAAAGCCGCTACGATCACCGCTGACGCCGCTTCAGCGCGCCTAACCGTCGACCTCGACGCCCTGGCCGCGAACCACGCCGCGCTGCGCGAGCAGGCCGCCGGCGCTGAGGTCGCGCCGGTGGTCAAAGCCGACGGCTACGGCCTGGGCGCCGTCCAGGTCGCCCGCCGTCTCCGCGGTGAAGGCGCCCGCAGCTTCTTCGTCGCCCGCGTGGCCGAGGGCGAGGCGCTCCGCGCCGCGCTGGGCTCCGAGCCGATCATCTACGTGCTGGACGGCGTCGCCCCCGGCGCCGCCGCCCGGCTGACCGCCGCCGACCTGGTCCCCGCGATCAGCAGCGTCGAGCAGCTCGCCGAGTGGGCCGCGCACGCCCGCGGCGGCCCCGCCCTGCCCGCCGCGCTCCACATCGACACGGGCATGAACCGGCTCGGCTTCCCGGCAGAGGAGTTCCGCACCCTGCGCGCCCTCGGCCGTCTGGAAGGCGTCCGCGTCGCGCTGCTGATGAGCCACCTCGCCTGCGCCGACGAGCCCCGCCACGCGCTCAACGCCCGCCAGCAGGCCCTCTTCGCCGACCTGCGCGCCTACTTCCCCGACGCGCCCGCCAGCCTCGCCAACTCGGCCGGCTGCTTCCTCGGCGCCGGCTACGCCTTCGATCTCGTCCGCCCGGGCATCAGTCTCTACGGCGGCGGCCCGCGCGGCCGCACCGACCCTCGCATCCGCCAGGTCGCCACCCTGGAGGCGCCGGTGCTGCAGGTTCGAGACGTCGCCCCGGCCGAGACGGTGGGCTACGGCGCCACCTTCACCGCCGACCGCCCTCTGCGGGCGGCCATCCTCGCCGCCGGTTACGCGGACGGGATCTTCCGCGGCGGCGGCTCGCGGGCCTCGGCCTGGCTGCACGGCGCCCGTCGCCGCTACCTGGGCCGCGTCTCCATGGATCTGATCGCGATCGACGTCACCGACGCGCCGGAGACCCGCCCCGGCGATCTCGCCCAGCTCCTCGGCCCCGACGTGCCCGTCGACGAGGCCGCCGGCTGGGCCGGCAGCCTCGCCTACGAGCTGCTCGTGCGCCTCGCCCCGCGGGCGGAGCGCCGCTACCTCGGCGGCTAGTTCCGCGCCAGCGTCTCCAGCCGCCGCACGTCCACAGAGCCGGTGGCCGCCTTCAGCTGGTCCATCGTCACGTTCTGGCCAGTGGCCTGGACCATGAACCGGTCGCCCACCAGGAAGCCGTACTCGCCGGAGCGATCCGTACGGTCGTACTTCTCGGTCGTCATCCGGCCGTTGACCTTGCCGATCCGCTCGTAGCCGGAGGCGGTCTCCTCGTTGGCCTCGACATTGAGCGCGCCGCCCATGGTGGCGAGCGCCCCCATCTCGCCGAGATCGGTGACCGACAGCTCGATGCGACCTTCGCCGGCCGTGTAGACCGCCTGCGCGCCCGCGCCGCTGAGGCCGGCGATGCCGCCGCTGCCGCTCGACGTCTCCGAGCGGCTCCAGCCCGCCACGCTCGCCGGCAGCAGGGCGCTGAGGCTGGCCGCCGGGACCGCGACTGCCGCCTGCCCGCGCTCCATGCGCTCGGCCGCGGCTTCCATCTCGCGTCCCGCGCGCTCGAGTTCGCCCAAGTTCACCGTCGCGTCGCCGATCCGAACGGACCCGCCGGCACCGGCGTTCGCCGCAGCAGCGCCCATGTGCGTCGCCGCCACCAGCGGCGCCGTCACCAGGCTGATCACGATCGCCGCCGCAATGGCGGCCACCACCGTGATCGCCACGTAGGGCAGCGCCTTGTCCTGCTCGACCTTCATCAGCCGGGGCAGCCCCAGCCACAGCAGGTAGAGCCCGTAGAGAGAGGCCAGGACGGCGAGCATGCTGAGCGCCGGCACCAGCATCAGGACGCCCGCGACCCAGCCGGCCGTCCCGGAATAGGCCGCCACCTTGAACGCCTGCAGCCGGTTCTTCTGGCCGCCGAAGTTCGGCGCAAGGAACTCGATGATCAGCGCCAGCACGTACACCATGGCGAGCGTCAGCGCGTAGGTCACGACCGTCGCCACCAGCGAGTTGACGATCGGCGGCTTCCAGCTGACGCCGAACATCCCGTAGCCGAACAGCTGCCCGCCCAGGAAGGTGCAGACCGCCGGGATCGCAGCGAGGATCGCCACGTAGCCCGCGTAGATCCCCCCGACGGTCGACGGCTCGGCGTCGATCACCTCCCACTCCGACTTCGGCTTGAGCAGGATGTTCTTCGCGCGGTCCACGAGCCCGCGCCGGCCGGCGGCCGCTTCAGCAACAGTCATGATGATCTCCCCGCGCCGCCCCCGCGACGCTCCGAACCGGGACCATAACGCGGAGCGCCCCTGCGGCCAATTCGCCGGCCGGGGCGGCGACTCGCGCGGGTACGGCCTACACTGGCCGCCCCTGCGAATCAGGAGCCCGGCTTGGCCCGCGACGGCGCCGTCTACGTCTGCCAGTCCTGCGGCACGGTCCACTCCAAGTGGGCCGGCCAGTGCACCGCGTGCGCGCAGTGGAACGTGCTGGTCGAGGAGGCCTCCACCCGCGCGCCCGGCGCGCTGGCACCATCGAAGGCGACCAAGGTGCGCGGTCTCGCCTTCGAAACGCTCGACAGCGAGGTCGCCGCCCCGCCCCGGATCGTCACCGGCGTCGAGGAGTTCGACCGCGTCTGCGGCGGCGGCGTGGTCCCGGGCTCGGCCATCCTGCTCGGAGGCGACCCCGGCGTCGGCAAGTCCACCCTGCTGCTCCAGGTCGCGGCCGCCGCGGCGCTCCGAGGCGCCGCCTGCGCCTACATCTCCGGCGAGGAGGCCATCGAGCAGGTCCGCGCCCGCGCGCAGCGCATGGGTCTCGGCGAAGCGCCGGTGAAGCTCGCCGCCGAGACCTCGCTCCGGGAGATCGTCGACGGCCTCAAGCGCGAGCCGTTCGACCTGGTCATCATCGACTCGATCCAGACCATGTGGAGCGACCAGCTGGAGGCGGGGCCCGGCTCCGTCGCCCAGGTGCGCGCCGCCGCCGGCGAACTCGTCCGCCTCGCCAAGAAGCGCAAGACGGCCGTCATCCTCGTCGGGCACGTGACCAAGGACGGCCAGATCGCCGGTCCGCGCGTCGTGGAACACATGGTCGACGCGGTCCTCTCCTTCGAAGGGGAGCGCGGGTACCCCTTCCGGGTCATCCGGGCCGCCAAGAACCGCTTCGGGGCCACCGACGAGATCGGCGTCTTCGAGATGGGCGATGCCGGCCTGCAGGAGGTCCGCAACCCGTCGGCCCTGTTCCTCAACGAAGGCGGCGAGCGGGCGGCCGGCGCGGCCGTGTTCGCCGGCATCGAGGGCTCGCGCCCCGTCCTGGTCGAGTTCCAGGCACTGGTCGCGCCCTCCGCCTACGGAACGCCGCGCCGCGCCGTCGTCGGCTGGGATTCCGGGCGGCTGGCCATGGTTTTAGCCGTGCTCGAGGCGCGTTGCGGCCTTGGATTCGGAGATCGCGACGTTTACCTGAACGTCGCCGGCGGCCTGCGGATCGTGGAGCCTGCGGCGGACCTCGCCGCCGCGGCGGCGCTCGCGTCCTCCGCCTTGGACACACCGCTGCCGCAGGAATGCGTCGTGTTCGGCGAAATCAGCCTGTCGGGAGACGTCCGGCCGGTCAGCCGCATGGAGGCTCGATTGAAGGAAGCCGCCAAGCTGGGCTTCAACACCGCGCTGGCGCCCGGCTCCGCCGACGGCGGCTCGGTGCGCGTCGCCGGCGTGTCCCGGCTCGCGGAAGCGGTGGCCCGCATCGGCGACAACACGTGGTGACGCGACCGTGACCCTCTTCGACCTCGTCGTCTTGGGCCTGCTGATCCTCTCGGGGCTGGTCGGCTTCATCCGCGGCGCCACCCGCGAGTTGATCACCGTCATCGCCTTCGTGCTGGGCGCGCTCGCCGCCGTCTTCGCGCTCCGCTTCACCGGTCCGATCGCGCGCGACGCGATCAACCCGTCGTGGGCCGGCAACGCCGTCGCCATCCTCATCGTCTTCCTGATCGTCTACATCCTGCTCCGCGTGCTGGGCGCCACCATCACCAAGCGCATCCACCAGACCAGCGCGCTGGGCTCCATCGACCGCGCCGCGGGCGTGGGCGTCGGCCTGATCCGGGCGCTGGTGCTCATCGGCGTCTTCCACCTCGTGTTCCACGCCGCCACGCCGCCCGAGCGCCTGCCGCGCTGGATGACCGGCGCCGCCTCCTACCCGCTCAGCGGCGCCGCCGCAGGCGCGCTCCGTGTGGTGGCGCGCGAAGGCGCCGAAAACGCCGACAGCCTCGGCCCCGCCCTCAAAGACGCCGTCGCCACGGACGGCGCGGAGCCGCAGCCGGGGGAGGCCGCCGCCGAGACTGAGCGCCCGCCCGCCCAGGAGCGACGCCGATGACGCCGTTCCAGCGTGACCCGGACGACGACCGCCCCCGCCTCGAGTGCGGGGTGTTCGGCATCTGGGGCGTTCGCGACGCGAGCGCCGTCGCGGCCCTCGGCCTCCACGCCCTGCAGCACCGCGGGCAGGAGGCCTGCGGCATCGCCTCGTTCGACGGCCACCGCTTCCACACCGAGCGGCACATGGGCCTGGTGGGCGAGAACTTCGCCGGGCCGGACCTCATCCAGCGCCTGCCGGGCTGGGCCGCTGTCGGGCACACCCGCTACGCCACCGCGGGCGCCTCGGTCGTCCGCAACGTGCAGCCGATGTTCGCCGACCTCGAATACGGCGGCGTGGCGCTCGCGCACAACGGCAACCTGACGAACTTCCTGACGCTGCGCGCCCAGCTCGTGGCCGAGGGCTCGATCTTCCAGTCCACGTCGGACAGCGAGGTCATCCTCCACCTGCTCGCGCGTTCCCGAAAGGCGCGCGTGGTGGACCGCTTCATCGAGGCCCTGGCGCAGATCGAGGGCGGCTTCGCGCTGGTCGTGATGACCAACAAGGAGCTGATCGGGGCGCGCGATCCGCTGGGCATCCGGCCGCTCGTACTGGGCGACCTCGACGGCCGCGCGGTGCTGGCGTCCGAGACCGCCGCGCTCGACATGATCGGCGCCGACTTCGTGCGCGACGTAGAGAACGGCGAGGTCGTCGTGATCAACGACGAGGGCGTGCAGTCGCTGCGCCCCTTCCCCGCGACGCGCCCGCGCCCCTGCCTGTTCGAGTACGTCTACTTCTCCCGCCCCGACAGCATCGTGAACGGCCGCTCCGTCTACGAGGTCCGCAAGGCGATGGGCCGACGCCTCGCGCTAGAGACCCCCGCCGCGGCCGACGTCGTCGTGCCGGTGCCCGACTCCGGCGTTCCCGCCGCGCTCGGCTACGCGCAGGAGAGCGGCGTCCCGTTCGAGCTCGGCATCATCCGCAGCCACTTCATCGGCCGCACCTTCATCCAGCCGACGCAGGGGGTTCGCGAACTCGGCGTGCGCATGAAGCACGCCCCCAACCGCGTGGTGCTCGAAGGCAAGCGCGTGGTGCTCATCGACGACTCCATCGTCCGCGGCACCACCTCCCTGAAGATCGTGCGCATGGTCCGCGAGGCCGGCGCCCGCGAGGTGCACCTCCGCTCCGCCTCGCCGCCGATCAAGCACCCGGACTTCTACGGCATCGACATGCCGGACCGCGACCGCCTGCTCGCCGCCACCAAGACGCACGAAGAGATGCGCGAGCTGCTCGAAGTCGACAGCCTCGGCTTCCTCTCGGTCGACGGCCTCTACGAGGCGATGGGCGTCGGTCGCCGCGACCCGGCCGCGCCGCAGTTCACCGACCACTACTTCACCGGCGACTACCCCACGCGCCTCACCGACCGTGAGATCGCCGAAGGCCGCAACGACGCCGTCGAGCGCCAGCTCTCGCTGCTCGTCGAAGCGTGACCCAGCCCCTGCAGGGACGCATCGCGCTGGTCACCGGCGCCTCGCGCGGCATCGGCCGCGCCTCCGCGCTCGCACTCGCCCGGGCCGGCGCCCACGTCATCGCCACCGCCACCAACCAGGGCGCGCTGGAGGAGCTCGACGACGACATCACCGCCGCCACCGGCGAGGCCGCCACCCTGGTGCCCCTCGACCTCAAGGACGGCAACGGGATCGACCGGCTGGGAGGCGTCATCTTCCAGCGCTGGGGCCGCGTCGACATCGTGGTCGGCGCCGCCGGCGTGCTGGGCGGCCTCTCGCCGCTCGCCCACATCGACGTGAAGGACTGGGCCAAGGTGCTCGCCGTGAACCTCACCGCGAACTGGCGCCTGATCCGCTCGATGGACGCCCTGCTGCGCGCCTCCGACGCCGGGCGCGCGGTCTTCCTGACCAGCGGCGTCGCCGCCAATCCGCGCGCCTTCTGGGGCCCCTACGCCGCGTCCAAGGCCGCGCTCGAAGCGATGGTGAAGACCTATGCCGACGAGGTGGACAACACCCCCGTACGCTGCGCGCTGGTGAACCCCGGTCCCGTCGCCACGCGCATGCGCGGCGAAGCCTTCCCCGGCGAGGACCAGGCCACGCTCACCCAGCCCGAGCAGATCGCGCCGCTGATCGTCGAACTCGTCCGCCCCGACCTGACGCCGCCGCTCGACGTCGTGAACTACCGCGACTGGGCCGCCGAGCGCGCCGCCGTCACCGCCTAGGCCCGCGCGGCTTAGGCGCGGACTTCACCGGCCGCGCCCGCACGCGTCCCGGGTGCGCCGGCTTCGGCGCTGGCTTCTTCGCCGACGCCCGCTTCGACACCTTCGCCTTCGCACCCACCTCGGTCCCGGGCACCGGCGCCGCCTTCTTCGGCCTCGGCGCGGACGAGGACGACTGCAGCCGCCGCGGCGCCGCCTGCTCGCCGCCCTCCGCGTACGGGTTCGCCCCCTGCCGCACGATCAGCCGCACCGGCACGCCGGGCAGGTCGAAGCTCTCCCGGATTCCGTTCACCAGGTACCGCCGCCAGCTCTCGGGCATCTGCTCGGCGCGGTTGGCCAGCAGCACGAACGTCGGCGGCCGCGCCTTCGTCTGCGCCATGTACTTCGGCTTGATGCGCTTGCCGTTCACCGCCGGTGGCGGGTGCCGCTGCACCATCAGCCGCAGCCAGTCGTTCAGGTCGCGCGTCTTGATCTTCGCCGACCAGTTCGCGTGCGTCTTCAGCACCGCCGGCATCAGCCGATCCACGTTGCGGCCAGTCTCGCCCGAGAGCGCCACCAGCGGCGTACCCCGCACCTGCGGCAGGACCCGGTCGGCGAGTTCGCGCAGCTCCTTCAGCCGCGCCTGCGGCTCCGTCACCAAGTCCCACTTGGTCAGGCAGAACACCAGCGCCCGTCCCTCGCGCTCGACGAGGTCCGCGATCTGCAGCTCCTGCGTCTCGAACGCCTGCGTGGCGTCCATGACCAGGATCACCACCTCCGCGAAGGTGATCGCCCGGATCGTGTCCGAGGTGGACAGCTTCTCCAGGTGCTCCTGCACCTTGGCCTTCTTGCGCAGCCCCGCCGTGTCGACGAGCCGGACCTTCCGCCCCTCCCACTCCCAGTCCACGGGAATGGCGTCGCGCGTGATCCCCGCCTCCGGCCCGGTCAGCAGCCGCTCCTCGCCGATCAGCCGGTTCACCAGCGTCGACTTGCCCGCGTTCGGCCGCCCGACGATCGCGATGCGGATCGGCTTGTCCGCCTCGTCCTCCGGCTCCTCCTCCGGGATGCCGAGGTCGTACTGCACGAGCGCCTCGTAGAGCTCGCTCATCCCCTCGCCGTGCTCGGCCGAGATCAGGATCGGGTCGCCCAGACCCAGCGCGAACGCCTCCGAGGCGCCGACGTCGCCCGCCTTGCCCTCGGCCTTGTTGGCGGCCAGCACCACCGGCTTGTCGCGCCGCCGGATCAGGTCGGCGAAGATGCGGTCGAGCGGCGTCACGCCCTCGCGCGCGTCCATCACGCACAGCACCACGTCGGCCTCGTCGATGGCCCGCTCGGTCTGGTGGCGCATGCGCGCCTCGAGGCTCTCGTCGGCGACGTCCTCGAAGCCGGCGGTGTCGATCAGCTCCAGCTCGAGGTCGCCCAGCCGCCCGTCGGCGAAGCGCCGGTCGCGAGTGACCCCCGGCCGATTGTCGACGATGGCGAGCTTCTTGCCCGCCAGCCGGTTGAACAGCGTGGACTTGCCGACGTTCGGACGCCCGACGATGGCCAGCCGCAACGCCATCAGCGGATCGCGATCAGTTCCGCCTCGTCCGTCACGACGTAGACCATGCCGTTGGCCGCGATCGGCGTCAGGAAGGCGGGCGAGCCGAGGCGGATGGTCTTGGTCACTTGCCCGGTCATGGGATCGACCGTGACCGCGTCGCCTTCGGTCGACACCAGGATCAGCCGGTTCGACGCCAGCAGCGGTCCAGACCAGACCGGCCGGACCTCACGGTCGAAGAACCCGAACACGCCGCCCTGCTTGCGGGTGCGCCCCCGGTTCAGCTCCGTGAGCCAGTAGATCTGCCCGGAGTCCCGCGCCGCCGCGATCAGCTCGCCGGCCTTGGACACCGCGAACACAACGTCGCCCGCGGGCGCCGGCGTGGTCAGGCTGGCCAGCGGAACGCTCCAGCGGCGCTGGCCGGTGCGCAGGTCGGTGGCCGAGAAGACGCCCGAGTGGCTCGCCGCGTAGACGTCGCCCCGGTAGATCACCGGCCGTCCCGCGATGTCCCGGATCTCGGACAGGGCCGTCGTGCGGCTCGCGCGCGACAGCACGTCCGTCCACAGCTCGCTGCCGTTCTGCAGCCGCAGCGCGGCCAGCTCGCCCGAGGAGAACGGCGCCACCACCACGTCGCCCGACACCGCCGGGCTCGACGAGATCGCGAACCGCGCCGGCTCCACCAGGCCCTGGTAGGTCCACGCCTGCGCGCCCGTTGCGGTCTCCAGCGCGATGATCTCGTTCTCGGTGCTGATCGCGAACACGCGGCCAGCCGCCACTGTCGGCGCGCCCCGCACCGGGGCTTCCGTGGGCGTGCGCCAGACCACCGCGCCGGTCGCCGCGTCGAGCGCGGCGATGAAGCGGAAGCCGGAGCTGACGTAGACGCGACCGTCCGCGTGCGCCACGCCGCCGCCGTACGCCACACGATCGCGCCTATCGGTGGGGGTCAGGTTCACCCGCCAGACTTGGCCGCCGTTGCTCGCGTCGAGCGCCGAAACCGTCGCCTCTCCGTCCATCACGAAGATGCGGCCGCCGGCGGCGACCGGGGGCGCCGTCACCTGGTTCCGCCGGGAAGATCCCTGGCCGAAGTCGCGGCGCCACGCGATCTCGAACGCCGGTGCGGCCTCGGCGTGCTCCACCGACTGCTCCGGCGTACCGCCGGGAAGCGGCCACTCCGCGACGGCCACGGGGGGCGGCAGCGTGAACGTCGCGCCCTTCAGCGCCTCGGCCGGCGTGATCGTCTGGTCGAGCGCGATGACCGAGATGCGCTTGCCCTCGGCCGCCGTGGTTTCGCCCGCGTCGCCGCCGCGACCGAAGGGGTTGAGGTTACGGATGGTGCCGCAGGCCGCGAGGCTCGCCGTGAGCGCCAGAAGCGGGAGAAGACGGGACAGCTTCATTGCGGGGCACTCGGGGTCGTGGCGGGAGCAGGACGGAGGGCGGCGGCCGCCGGGCTGGGCGCCGTGGCGGACGGAGGAGCCGCCGCCGGCCTGGCGGAGAGGATGGCGGGAACCTGGGCTGCGGCGCCCGACGTGATCGCCGCGACCATCGCCTGCGCCCGCGCGCGGGCCTCGTCGGAGACGTCGAGCGACTGGGAGATCACCACGAAGTCCGCGCGCGCGTCGGCGGCGCGGCCGGCCTGCAGCTTCGCCATCGCCAGGGCCTCGCGCGCCACCAGCCGGTAGGGGCGGCCCTCCTCGGTCAGCGGGCGAAGGCGCGTCTCGACGGCGGTGAACGGCGCGTAGTCCATGATCACGAACGCCGCCTTCAGGCGCGCCGCGTCCTCGATCAGCTCGTTGGAGGCCGCGTCGGCCGCGCGGTCGTACAGGGGCACGGCTTCACGCGGCTTGTTCTCCGAAATGCGAAGGTTGCCGAGCTGCATCAGAGCCAGCGACTTGTATCCGGCGGCGCCGCTCTCCGAGACCTCGGTGAACAGGCGCTGCGCCCGCGGCCGATCCGCCTGCGAGGCTTCCAGAGCCGCGGCGTAGGTCTGGGAGGCCTTCTGCGCCTGGCGCTGGCGCCACTCGCCGTAGCCCCAGATGCCGAGCGCGATCACCAGCGCGAGCAGGAGCGCGCCCGCGACCCACGGCAGGGCGCGCTTGGTCCACGAGGTGTAGCGCTCAGTCCTGAGCTGCTCCTCGACCTCTTCGAAAACGTCGACCACCGGGGCTCCGCGCTCCAGAGAAAATCAGGCGCGGACCCTATAGCGCCCGCACCGCCGGCGCCACAACGCGCGCCTAGCTTCCGGTCTTGCGGGCGAAATAGGTCTCCGCCTCGGCGGGGAACCGGCGCGCGCGCACGTCCTCGGCATAGGCGCGCACGGCCCGCCCGATCTCGCCGCGCAGTTCGGCGTAACGGCGGACGAACCGAGGCGTCCAGTCGAACAACCCCAACAGGTCGTCGGTGACCAGAATTTGACCGTCGCACCCCGCCGACGCCCCGATGCCGATGGTGGGAGCGCGCACCGCCTCGGTGATCTCGCGCGCCAGGCCCTCCGCGACGCCCTCGATCACCAAAGCGAAGGCGCCGGCCTCAACGGTGGCCTTCGCCTCCGCCATCACGCGGGCGCGGTCGGCATCGTCCCGGCCTTTGGCCTTGAACCCGCCCTCCACGAGCACGGCCTGGGGTCTCAGTCCCACATGCCCCATGACGGGGACGCCGCGGTCCACCAGGTAGCGCACAGTCTCCGCGATCACGGGGCCGCTCTCGACCTTGATGGCCTGCGCCCCGGTCTCCTTCATCACCCGCACCGCGTTGGCGAAGGCGACCTCCGGCCCCGCCTCGTAGGAGCCGAACGGCATGTCGATCACGACCATCGCCCGCTTGGCCCCGCGCATGACCGCCTGGCCGTGCAGGATCATCATTTCCAGCGTGACCCCGACGGTGGTCGGCAGCCCGTGCACGACCATGCCGACCGAGTCGCCGACCAGCAGCACGTCGCAGACTTCGTCCAGGATCTCAGCGACCGGCGCGGTGTAGGCCGTGAGGCAGACGAGCGGCTCCCCGCCCTTGCGCGCGAGCACGTCGGCGGCGGTCAACCGCCGGTCCTGCGGGCGCTGCGCGGACACGCCCTAAAACGCGTCCGCCGCTCGGGTGACGGCGAGCGTCAGGGCGAGGCCCGCGAGGGCGGCGATCACCCACATCGCCTCGCCGCTGAGCAGGCTCTGGGACTGAAGGCCCTCGTACCAGGCCCTCCCCGCTTCGGTGTCGAGGTCGAGCCGCACCGGCCCGATGGCCTGCGCCAACCGCCCGTACAACTCTCCGCCGAGCGTCTGCGTCACCGCTATGACGCCGCCGATCGCTCCCGCCGCACCGATGAAGCCGCGGCGCAGGGACCACTCGCGGTCCAGCCGTGCCTCGACCCGGGCGGCGAACGCCTCCGGATCCTGGACGCGCGGCGGCTGGGCGAACAGTCGCTCCAGGCGTCCTTCGAAGCTGGCGTCAGACATGTGCCCGCTCCTGCGGTTCGAACCCGGGCGCCGCCAGGCGGAGCCTGAGCTTATCCAGACCACGTTTGACATGGGACTTCACCGTTCCCAAGGGAACATTCAAGGTTTCCGATGCCTGCGAGTGCGAGAAGCCCGCGCCGTAACAGAGGCTCACGCACATCCGTTCCGCCGGGGACAGCGACCGCAGCGCCTCGTCTAGGTCGATCCGCGACGCCGCCGCACCCTCGCCCCCCGAGACCTCGTCGTCCGCCGGCTCCGCGCCCAAGACTTCCCCGTTGCGCTTGCGCCAGCCGCGGACATAGGCCCGCGCCGCGATCCGCTTCACCCAGCCGCCGAACGCCCCTTCGCCGCGGAAGTCGCCGATGCGCGAGAACGCCGTCAGGAAGGCGTCCTGCGCGACGTCGTCGGCCGTCGCGGGGTCGGCGCCCATTCTCATGAGCAGCCCCCGAACGCCCGGATTGTGCCGGCGCACCAGCTCGCCGAAGGCCCGACGGTCGCCCGCCGCCGCGAGGGCGGCGAGCTCCATGTCGTGCATTCCGCTTCGGTTCGCCGAGGTGAGGCCCCCCATGGCCGGCTCCTGCGCTTCGGGATCAGCGCTCGAGGTTCTCGGTCGGACGTCCGCGCTTGGCGGCCCAGAAGGCGATGAACGCCAGGCCGATGAAGCCGGGGAACGCGGCCGCGGCGCTCAGGCCCGCGAGCGAGTGCCCGTCGGAGATGTCGTTGGTCACGAGCCCCATGGTGATCATGGCCAGCGCCACCGCGATCAGGATGATGCCGACCCGCAGGTCCCGCTCTGCGCTGGGCCGCGCGCGCTCGCCCTGCTGGATCGCGGCGATGATCGCGGGGTCGACGGGCTGGCCGCGCTCGTAAGCGACACGGAGGGTGTCGTGAAGCTTCGCCCGCTCCTTGGAGCGGAAGTACACGGGCAGCGCCACCACCGCGACGATCATCGCGAAGAAGCTGATCGGTATCCAGATTTCGTCCATTGGCTTGTTCCCTGTCTCGAAGCGGCCCGCGACGACCGCGTTCCTTGACCATGAGAGGCCGGGACCTCCGCCGGCAGAGGCGCCGCGCCGGGTGAAATCTTCGTAAGGGTCCGTCCCCTCGCCGGTTGACGTATACTCAAGCTTGTGGCCCCTGTCGCTGCGACTTCCGCGTGGGGCCGATGAGGGACGGGCACGCTCGGACATCGCTGCCGCGCACGGGGGGCGCGACCGCGGGCGCGCAGCCGTTCTGCACGTCGCGCTGGAACGCGTCCGCCATCCGCCCGGGATGGGGCTCCGGCGCCGCCCTGACCGCGCTCGCGGCCTGCACGGCCGCGTTCGCGTTGACCGCGCCCGCGGCGGCCTCGACCGTCCTCCACGCCCTCCTCTGGCCGACCTTCGGTCTCTCCGCGGGCCTGCGCCTCACCGCCGCGGCTGTCTCCCGCCGGTGCGAAGCGCCCGCCCCGGACCTGCCGGAGGACGCGCTCCCGACCTACACCATCCTCGCCCCGCTCTATCGCGAGCACCGGGTGGCGGCGCAGCTGGTCGACGCGATCGCGCGGCTCGACTACCCCGCCGACCGGCTGCAGGTCCTGCTCGTCCTCGAGCCGGACGACGCGGAGACCTGGCCGGCCCTGGCCGCGCTGCACCTGCCCGCCTGCTTCGAGATCTTCGTCGCCCCGCCCGGCTCGCCCCGGACCAAGCCGCGCGCCTGCAACGAGGCGCTTGAGCACGCCCGCGGCGAGTTCCTGGTCATCTACGACGCGGAGGATCGGCCCGAGCCCCGCCAGCTGCGCGAGGCCGCCGCCCGCTTCCGGGCCGACCCCGAGGTCAGCTGCCTCCAGGCCCCGCTACGCATCGACCGTGCCCGCACCTTCCTCCAGCGGCAGTTCGCCCTCGAGTACGCGGCCCAGTTCGAAGTGATGCTGCCCGGCCTCCACCGCCTCGGCGCCCCCTTCCCGCTCGGCGGCTCCAGCAACCACTTCCGGACGGCCGTGCTCCGCGAGCTGGGCGGCTGGGACGCCTACAACGTCACGGAGGACGCCGACCTCGGGTTCCGCCTCGCCGCCGCCGGTCACCGGACCGGACTGCTCCGCACGCCCACCTGGGAGATCGCGCCGCGCGGGTCGGGGGCCTGGCTGCGCCAGCGGGGCCGCTGGCTGAAGGGCCACCTGCAGACCTGGTGCGTCCACATGCGGCGTCCCGGGCCCGGCGGCTGGCCCCGGCTGCTCGGCCTTCAGGCGACGCTGGGGCTCGGGCTCGTCTCCGCCTTCGCGCACGCCCCGCTGCTCCTGCTGCTCCTGTTCGAGCTGTCGCGTTCGGGCGCGAACGGGCGAGCCTACGCGCTCGCGTTCGCGGGCGCCGGCTGGGGCGTATCGGTGCTGGTGATGGCGCTGGGCGCGGGACGCCGGAACCTGCCGTTCCGCTGGTCGGACGCGCTGGGCGCCCCCCTCTACTGGCCGTTGCACACCATCGCGGCGGTGCGGGCGGTCATCGAGTGGTTCAGGCGTCCCTTCCACTGGGACAAGACCGACCACCGGCCGGTCCGGTGAGCGGGGCGCGGCCGCAGCCGCGCCCCCTCGTCCGTCAGGCGTCGCCGTCACGGATGCCGACGAGGTCGGCCGCGTACGGTGGCGTGCCCGCGTAGTCTTCCTCCTCCTGCACGCCCCTCGCGAGGTGCGAGTTCTTCACGCCGTAGAAGGCGTAGATCGCCGCGCCGATCAGCGCGTAGCAGGTCAGCAGGATCGCCGGGATCGGGTCGCCGGTGGCGGCCTTGCCGACGATGTCCAGCACCAGCGGCGCGATCATCACGAACGAGAACAGGATGCCCAGGATCGGGATGACCGGCCCGAACGGCACCCGGAAGGGCCGGCGCAGGTCGGGCCGCGAGCGGCGCAGGTGCATGACGCTCAGGCAGACGATGCCGAAGGCCGTGGCCGTGCCGAGGCTGACCAGGTCGCCCAGGATCGTGATCGGCAGCAGCGAGGCCGCGACGGCGATCAGGATCCCCAGGATGATGGTGCCCAGCCACGGAGTCCGGAACTTCGCGTGCAGCCGCGAGAACACCCGCGGCAGCAACCCGTCCCGCGCCATCGCGTAGAAGATGCGCGACTGGCCGTAGGTGAGGATCAGCATCACCGACGACAGGCCCGCGATGGTCCCGACTTTGATCAGGATCGAGAACCACGGCATGCCCATCCGGTCCACCGCCAGCGCGATCGGGGCGGGAACGCCCAGCTCGCGGTAGGGCACGATCCCGGTCAGCACCGCCGCCGTCGCCATGTAGATGATGGTGCAGACCACGAGCGAGCCCAGGATGCCGACCGGCATGTCCTTGCCCGGGTTCTTGGCCTCGGCCGCCGCGGTCGAGACCGCCTCGAAGCCGACGTAGGCGAAGAAGATCACCGACGCCGCCCGGAACACGCCCGGCAGCCCGTAGGTGAACCCGCCCTCGTTCTCCGGGATGAAGGGCACCCAGTTGTCGGCGTTCACGAAGGCCACGCCCATGCCGATGAACAGCAGCAGGATGCCGACCTTGATGAACACGATGAAGTTGTTGACCGTCGCCGACTCCGACACGCCGATCACCAGCAGCGCGGTCACCGCCAGGATGCCCAGCGCCGCCACGATGTTGAAGCCGCCGCCCGCCTGGAAGGTCAGCCCGCCTTCCGGCGCCGGCACCGCATTGATGAACGACGTCGCCATCGCGGCCGGAATGTCGGCTCCGAACTGGGCGAACAGGCTGACCACGTTGCCGGACCAGCCGGCCGCCACGGTCGCCGCGGCCACCCCGTATTCGAGCACGAGCAGCCAGCCCATGATCCAGGCGAACACCTCGCCCAGCGTCGTGTACGAGTAGGTGTAGGCCGACCCGGCCACCGGCATCGTCGACGCCAGCTCGGCGTAGCAGAGGCCCGCGAAGGCGCAGGCCAGGCCCGCGATCACGAACGACAGCATCACCGCCGGCCCGGCGAAGTTGGCCGCCGCGCTCCCGGTGATGACGTAGATGCCTGCGCCGATGATGCAGCCGATGCCCAGCATCACCAGGTTGAGCGGGCCCAGGGTGCGCTTCATCGCGTGGCTGGTCGCCTCGCGTTGCACCTGGTCGATGGACTTCTTGATAGTGAGCCGTCCGCCTCGGCTCGGTGCTGCGTCGACAGCCATACGCGTTTTCCCCTCGAGCCGGTTCAGCCGGCCCTTGTGGAGGGGGACGTTAGAGAGAGACATCAAATGGCGCAACGATTCGGGCGCGGGCGCCTCGCGGGGCGCGAGGGCGGGCTCCTGACGCGATGATCCTCCAGTTCGCCCGGGACCTCGTGGCCAGGAAGCCGGTGGGCGCCGCCATCGCCCAGGCCGCCGAGAGCGAAGGCAGCCGCCGCGAAGCCTCCCCCGTGCGGCCCACGGTGCTCGCCGCCGGCTCGATGATCGGGGCCGGCGCCTACCTGGTCCTCGCCCAGGCCGCGGCGCACCAGGCCGGTCCGGGCGTCGTCGTCTCCATCCTCGCCGCCGCGGCGCTCTGCGCGCTGGTGGCGCTCTGCCGGGCCGAGCTCGCGTCGCACGTCCCTGTGTCCGGCACGCTCTACGCCCACGCCTACCCCACGCTCGGCGAGCTCCCCGCGTGGCTCTGCGCCTGGCTGCTCGTCTTCGCCGCTGTCATGGGCGTGGCCGCCGTGGCGCAGGCCTGGTCCGGTCCTTGGCAGGGGCTGCTCGAGGGGCTGAACCTCGGCACGCCCGGCCTCTGGTCCTCCGCGCCCTTCGCCTCCGACGGCCTCGAGCTCACCGCCACCGGCGCCGTCATGGACATGCCGGCCGCCTTCGTCGTCGGCCTCGCCGCCCTGCTGCTGGTCTCGGGCGTCTCACAGGGCGGGCTGCTCTACACGATCGTGGTCACCCTGAAGTTGATGGTGCTGCTCGTTGCCGTCGCCGCCGGCGCGGTGCTCGTCGATCCCGAGCTCTGGCGCCCGCTCGTGGCGGAAGGCCCCGCCTTTCCCCGGGGTCAGCCCGGCCGCTTCGGCTGGGCGGGCGTGACCACTGGCACGGCGCTAGCGGTCTTCGCCTTCCTCGGCTTCGACCGCGTCTGGGCCGCCCCCCGCGCCCCCGCCTCGAGCACACGCGCCCGGACCGTCGCCGTGTTCGCCGCCATCGGCGCCTGCGCGCTGCTCTTCATCCTGACCGCGCTGGTCCTCACCGGCGCCGCCGGCTCCGAAGCCCTCGACGTGCGCAGCCCCCTCACCCTCGTGGTCGGCGCGTCGCCCGGAGGCCGCTGGCTCGTGCAGCCCCTGAACCTCCTCCTGGTGATCGCGCTCGGATCGACGGTGCTGGGCCTCCTGCACGCCAACGCTCGCCTGTTGCAGGCGACCTCGCGCGACCGCCTGCTCCCGCGCGCCCTCGACCGGGTGCATCCCCACACCGGCGCGCTCACCGTCGGCGTTGCGGCCCCCGCCCTGTTCGCGGGCTTCGCCGCCGCCCTGCTGCCGCTGTGGACGCTGGTGGCGCTGGCCTCCGGCGCCTCCCTCCTCGCGTTCGCCATTCTGTGCGGGGGCGTCGTCTGGCTCCGCCTCGGCCGCCGAGCCCTCGCCACGGGCTTCCGCATGCCCGTCTGGTGGCTCGTCGCGCCGCTGGGCCTGCTCGGCTGCCTCTACCTCGTCTACAGCCTCGGCCGGTCCACCATGGCCTGGCTCGGCGTCTGGCTGGTGTTCGGCCTCATCGTCTACTTCGTCTACGGCTACTGGCGCTCCCCGCACCACCAGCGGCGCCCCGATCCCGACGACGACGAGGTGACGTCGCCGCCGCCGCCCGGCTAGAGCCGGGCCGATGCTGCCCATCCACGAGGTTCTGGACGAGCTCCGGGGCGTCCTCGCCTCCCAGCCGAACGCCGTGCTCGTCGCCCCGCCGGGCGCCGGCAAGACCACCGTCGTCCCCCTCGCCCTGAAGGACGAGCCCTGGACCTCGGGCGGCAAGCTGATCGTGCTGGAGCCGCGCCGCCTCGCCGCCCGCGCCGCCGCGCGCCGCATGGCGCAGACCCTGGACGAGCCTGTCGGCGACACCGTCGGCTTCCGCGTGCGCCTGCAGTCCAAGGTCTCCGCCCGCACCCGCGTCGAGGTGGTCACCGAGGGCGTGTTCACGCGCATGATCATGGACGACCCGGCGCTCGAAGGAGTCGCCGCCGTCCTGTTCGACGAATTCCACGAGCGCAGCCTCGACGCCGACCTGGGCCTCGCGCTGGCCCGCGACGCGCAGGCGGTCCTGCGCCCCGACCTCCGCCTGCTGGTGATGTCCGCCACCCTCGACGGCGCGCGCGTCTCCGCGCTGCTCGACGGCGCGCCGGTCGTGGAGAGCCGCGGCCGCGCGCATCCGGTCGAGACCCGCTACGTCGAGCGCGACCCCTCGCTCCGGATCGAGGACCAGGTCGCCCGCACAGTCCGCCGCGCCCTCGCCGACGAGACCGGCAGCCTCCTCGTCTTCCTGCCTGGGCAGGGCGAGATCCGCCGCGTCCACGAACGCCTCGCCGAGCAGGTGCGCGACCCCGCCGTGACGCTGGCGCCGCTCTACGGCGCACTCGACCCCGCCGAGCAGGACCGCGCCGTCGAGCCCGCGCCGCCCGGCCGCCGGAAGGTCGTGCTGGCCACCTCCATCGCCGAGACCAGCCTCACCATCGAGGGCGTGCGCGTGGTGATCGACTGCGGCCTTGCTCGTGTGCCCCGCTACGATCCGGGCGGCGGCCTGACGCGCCTGGAGACCGTCCGCGTCAGCCAGGCCGCCGCCGACCAGCGGCGTGGGCGGGCCGGACGCACCGAGCCCGGCGTCTGCTACCGCCTTTGGAGCGAGCCGGAGACGCGCTCGCTGCCGCCCTACGGCCGCCCGGAAATCCTGGAGAGCGACCTCGCTCGACTCGCGCTCGACCTCGCCGCCTGGGGCGCCCGCGATCCCGCCGCCCTGGCGTTCCTCGACCCCCCGCCCGCAGCGGCGATGGCGGAGGCACGCACCTTCCTCGCCCGCATCGGCGCGCTGGACGCGGAGGGCGGTCTCACTCCGCACGGCCGACGCGTCTCGCGCCTGCCGCTTCCGCCTCGCCTGGCCCACATGGTGGTCCGGGGCGCCGACCACGGCCACGCCGATCGAGCAGCGCTGGTCGCCGCCGTCGTCACCGAGCGCCGCCTCGGTGGCGACGACGCCGACCTCCGTTGGCGCCTGGAGCGCCTGCGCCGCGACGGCTCGCAACGCGCGCGAGACGCCCGAGCGCTCGCCGGCCGCTGGGCGAAACTGGTGTCCGCTCATACCGGAGGGAGCGCGCCGCTCTCGGAAGCGCGCCTCCTCGCCCTCGCCTACCCCGAGCGCATCGCAAAGGCCCGCGGCGGCTGCGGCGAGTTCCTCCTCGCCAACGGTCGCGGCGTCTTCCTCGAGCCCGCCGACGCGCTCGCGCGCGAGCCCTGGCTGGCCGTCGGCGAGCTCGGCGGCGGCGCCGCGCGCGACCGCATCCTGCTCGCCGCGCCGCTCGACGCGGAGAGCATCGCCGAGGACTTCGCCGACCAGATCGAAACGAGCATCCATCTCGAGACGGACGCCGCCGGCCGCGTGAAGGCGAAGCGCCTCTCCCGCCTCGGCCGCATCCTCGTCGAAGAGCGGGTCGTCGAGGCCGATCCCGAGTCCGTCCGGCGGGCCCTCCTGGACGCCGTGCAGCGCGACGGCCTGTCCGCTCTTCCCGACAACCCCGCGCTGCGCAGGCTGCTCGACCGCGTCGGCTTCCTGCACCGGCTCGACCCGCAGACCTGGCCGGACCTCGCGGAGCCCGCGCTCCTCGCGCGGCGCGCCGAGTGGCTCGAGCCGCTGCTGCACGGCCGCGCCTCGCTCGCCGCCCTCGACCCGCAGACGGTCGTCGACGCCGTCCGCACCCTGCTCCCCTGGGACCTGCAGACGCGGCTCGACCGTGACGCGCCCGAGCGCTTCGAGGCCCCCACCGGCTCCCGCTTCCAGATCGACTACGCCGCCGAGGGCGGGCCGCGCGTCGACGTGCGCGTGCAGGAGTTGTTCGGCCTCGCCGAGCACCCGACCGTCGCCGGCGGGCGCGTCCCGCTCACCCTCTCACTGCTCTCCCCGGCCCACCGCCCGGTCCAGACCACCAAGGACCTCCCGGGCTTCTGGCGCGGCTCCTACGTCGCGGTGCGCAGCGATATGCGCGGCCGCTACCCGAAGCACCCCTGGCCGGAGAATCCGCTCGCCGCCGCCCCCACCACCCGCGCAAAGCCGCGCGGAACCTGAAGGGCCGGAGACACGACAATGCGGGACAACCGGATACAAACCGCCCGACCGGAGACATCGCGCGGCCCCGACTTATCCCCCTCCTCCTCGGCCGTGAGATAATGAACCTGCGACGCCGGTCTTTCTCAGCGTGAACCCCGCTCCTCCGAGCCCGTGAACCGCGGGCCGGGCCCGCACGGAACGCGGATCTATTCACCTGCCCGTCGGCGGTGAGTGCCGTATTCCCTGTCCTCCCCCGGATACGGGACAAGGACGTCCGAACCTCAGCCCCGCCGCAGCAGCGCCGCCCGCTCCTCCCCGGTGATCGGCCGCCAACGCCCCTCCGGCAGGTTCCCCAGCTTAAGGCTGCCGATCCGGAGGCGGAACAGGTCCGTGACCTCCAGCTCCACCAGGTCGCACATGCGCCGGATCTGGCGGTTGCGGCCTTCCTTCAGGATGAAGCGCAGCCGCTGGTCCTCCACCTGGCTCACGCGCGCCGGCTTCAACTGCCGCCCGTCGAGCTGCAGTCCGTGTCGGAGCAGCCCGAGCTTGCGCTCGGTGACCGCGCCAGCGACGCGCACCAGGTATTCCTTCTCCAGATCGGACTCGGGCCCGATCACCGCCTTGGCCAGCACGCCGTCCTCCGACAGGAGCAGCAGCCCGTGGGAATCCATGTCGAGCCGCCCAAGCGGGGCGAGGCTCGCGTCCCGCCCGGGCACGGCGCCTGTCTCGCCCCACAGGTTCGCCCGAGTCAGCAGCCGCGCCGCCGGGGTCTGCCCCGGCTCCGGCTGCGCCGAGACCACGCCGACGGGCTTGTTCAGGACCGCCGTGAACTGGGCCTCGAGCCGGCTCTCGGCCGCGTCGGAAAGCACGAGCGTCTGCCCCGCCGCGATCTTCCGGCCGGGATCGTCGACCCGCTCGCCGTCGATGGAGACAAGGCCCTGCGCGATCAGGGCCTCCGCCTCGCGCCGCGAGCACACGCCGCTCTGCGCCAGCCACTTGTTGACGCGCTGCGGCTCGCCCTCGTCATAGCGGCGCGTCCAGGCCATCAGCCCTCGGTCACGGCGTAGATCATGATCCCCGTGGCCACCGACCGGTTCAGGCTGTCGGCCCGCCCCCGCATCGGGATCTTGACGTTGACGTCGCACGCCGCCGCCATCTCCGGCGGCAGCCCCTGCTGCTCGTTGCCCATGACGATCAGCACCGGCTTCTGGTAGTCGGCGCCACGATAGTCGACCGTCGCGCTCAGCAGCGTCCCCACCACCGAGCCCCGCCAGCTGTCGCGCCAGCCCAGGAATTCCGCCTCGCTCGCCCGCACCAGCGGCAGCGCGAAGATCGAGCCCATGGTCGCCCGCACCGCCTCGACGCCGAACGGATCGACGCACTCGCCGACCAGGATTACGCCTCCGCACCCGGCCGCATCGGCGGTCCTGATGATCGTTCCCAGGTTTCCCGGATCCCGCACCCGGTGCAGCGCCACCCACGGCTCCGCCGCCGCCCGCACGGCGCTCAGCGGCGTGAACCGCTGCTCGAACACAGCCACCACCGTCTGCGGGTTCTCCCGCCGCGACACCTTCTCGAGGATGTCGCGCGTGACCTCGATCACCTCGCCGCCCGCCGCGCGCGTCGCCTCCACCCCCCGGTCCAGCAGCGGATGGCCCGCATCGGCCGAGAACATCAGCGTCTTCGGCGCGAAGCCCAGCTCCACCGCCTCGGTGACGATCTTCAGCCCCTCGGCCAGGAACAGCCCGCTAGCCTCCCGCTCCTTCCGCAGGTGCAGCGCCCGCACCGCCTTCACCGTCGGGTTCGACAGCGAGGTGATCGCCCGGCTCACGTCGCGCTCCACCGCGCGAAGAACGACAGCCCGATCTCGCGCCCGCCGCCCTCCTCCGCCAGCGCCAGCTCGCCCCAGTCGATCCGCCCCCCCCGGTCGCCGATCGCCTCCCGCAGCAGATGCGCCAGCGACAGCCCCGATATCCGCGCCGCATACGCGTTCAGCAGCAGGAACGCCGGCCGGTCCGACAGCAGCGCCGCGCAGTCCCGCAGCAGCCCCGGCATGTCCTCGAACAGCCGCCACACCTCGCCCGTCGGCCCGCGCCCGTACTTCGGCGGGTCGAGGATGATCCCCTCGTACCGCGAGCCGCGCCGCAGCTCCCGCGCCACGTACTTGCGCGCGTCCTCCACGATCCAGCGCACCGGCCGGTCCTGCAGGTTCGAAAGCTCCGCGTTCTCGCGCGCCCAGCCGATCGCCTTCTTCGAGGCGTCCACGTGCGTGACCGAGGCCCCCGCCGCCGCGCAGGCGAGGCTCGCCACGCCGGTGTAGCCGAACAGGTTCAGCACCCGCGTCTCGCCCGGCCGGCCGCTGATCGCCTCGTGCAGCCAACTCCAGTTCGCCGCCTGCTCCGGAAAGAACGCCAGGTGCCGGAACGCCGTGAACCGCCCGTGGAAGCGCACGTCGCGCCAGCCGAGCTCGAACCGCTCCGGCATCCGCCCGGAGAACCGCCACCGCCCGGCGTCCTCCTCGTCCGACGGATCGAACACCGCCTCCGCCTCAGGCCAGTCGTCGGGCCGCGCGGGCGCCCAGGTGCACTGCGGCTCCGGCCGCACCACCCGGTACGGCCCGTAGCGCTCCAGCTTCCGGCCTTCGCCGGAGTCCAGCAGCGCGTAGTCGGGCCAGCCGACGGTCCGCAGCACCGTCGGCGTCTCGGCGAGGGCGGGCCCGGAGCGAGTCATGCGCGCGATAAAGCGGCTCGGCGCGCGGGCGTCCAGCCGCTATGCAGGCGCCATGACCGTGATCGTCACCGGCGCGGCCGGCTTCATCGGCTACCACACGGCCGAGCGCCTGCTCGCCCGCGGCGAGACCGTGATCGGCGTCGACGAGTTCAACGCCTACTACGACCCGGCCCTGAAGGAGGCCCGCGCCGCCCGCCTCGAGCCCCACGACCGCTTCCGCATGGTGCGCCTGGACGTCGCCGACGCCGGCCCCTTCGCCGCCCTCGTCCGCGACAGCGGCGCCGACCGTGTGGTCCACCTCGCCGCGCAGGCCGGCGTGCGCTGGTCGATCGACCATCCGTTCGCCTACCAGCGCGCCAACCTCGCCGGCCACCTCTCGGTGCTGGAGGCCTGCCGCCACGCGCCCGGCCTGAAGCACCTCGTCTACGCCTCGTCGAGCTCGGTCTACGGCGACCGCCCCCTCGCCGGCGCCTTCCGCGAGGACGACGCCGTCGACAACCCGGTGTCGCTCTACGCCGCCACCAAGCGCGCCGGCGAGCTGATGAGCACCGTCTACGGCAAGCTCTACGGCCTGCCGCAGTCGGGCCTGCGGTTCTTCACCGTCTATGGCCCCTGGGGCCGCCCCGACATGGCCTACTTCTCGTTCAGTCAGAAGATCCTGGCCGGCGAGCCCATCGAGGTCTTCGGCCAGGGCAAGCTGGCCCGCGACTTCACCTACGTGGACGACATCGTCGACGGGGTGGTGGGCGTCCTCGATCGCCCCCCTGCGGCCGGCGAGAACCGCATCCTGAACATCGGCGACAGCCGGCCGGTCGACCTGATGAGCATGATCGGCGCGCTGGAGGCGGCGTGGGGTCGTGAAGCGAAAAAGGTGTTCCGCGACCACCAGCCGGGCGACGTCACCGCCACCTACGCCGACGTCTCCAAGATCCGGGCGCTCACGGGCTATGAGCCCAAGGTTAACCTCGAGGAGGGACTGGTCCGGTTCGTGGATTGGTACAGGGACTGGTCCGGCCCGGGGTTTGCATAAACCACCGCAGACACGCGTGGGGCGAGTTTTTCGCCCGATCCGGAACAGCGGTTCACCATGTCCCCGAGCGCCGCCGCCTCTGCGGAATCCCTGCTATCCGTGGCGAACGCACCCGACGCGGCGCGCCAGCAACGCGGGCCCATGCGCCCGCGCCGCCTGCTCCCGGCCCGCTCGCGCCTCGGCGCTCGGGGCGCTGCGATGACCTTCCAGGCGCTGGACGCCGGCCTGCTCCTGCTTCTGGCCTACGTCTCGGCGGTAGCCGCCGCCGACGGGCCGCTGCTTCAGGCAGAGCTCGGCCGGATCCTTCCGTTCGTCACCGCCGCCTTCGGCGCGGCGTGGGGCCTGCGGCTGTTCAACGCCTACGCTTACAATCTCGCGGAAGGGCTCCACGGCCACCTCGGCCGCGTGGCGGCCGCCTTCGCAGTGGCCGCCGTAGCGGGCTTCGCCGCCGTGTTCCTTTTCAGCACGCCGCGGGCGGTCGCTGCGGTCGCGATCTGGGTCGCCTCCGCGCTGGCGCTCGTCTCCGTTCTCCACGTCTGGGGCTGGGAGAGGACCCGGGTCTGGAGGCGGGAAGGCCGGATGACCCCGAACGTCGTGTTCGTCGGCGCCACCCCGAACGCCCAGGCGTTGATCGAACGGGCGCTGGAGAGCGGCGAAGTGTCGGTGCTCGGCGTCTTCGACGACCGTCACGACCGGGCTCCCGCCAGCATCAAGGGCGTGCCGGTGCTGGGCGACGTCGACGCCCTGCTCTCGCACCGCATCCTGCCCTGCGTGGATCGCATCGTTATCACCGTCACGACGTCCGCCCAGGGACGCGTACGGCAACTGATCGAGCGCCTGCGCACGCTTCCCAACGAGGTGACCCTGTTCATCGACGTCGAAGGCGGGGAGCGCCGCGGCAACGCGCTTTCACGCGTAACGGGCGCTCCCCTGAGCTTCCTGCCCGGCCGCTACGACGAGGAGCGCCGTGCCTTCCGCAAGCGCGTGCAGGACCTCGTGTTGGCGGTCGTCGCGCTCGTCCTCGCCGCGCCGGTCATGCTCGCCGTCGCGCTGGCGGTGAAGCTCGACAGCCCCGGGCCGATCCTCTTCCGCCAGCGGCGCCATGGCTTCAACAACGAGGTCGTCACCGTCTGGAAGTTCCGCTCGATGCGGCACGACGCGAGCGACGCCACCGCGCGCCGGCAGGTCACCGCCGACGATGACCGGATCACCCGCGTCGGCCGCTTCATCCGCCAGACCAGCCTGGACGAACTCCCGCAGCTGCTGAACGTGCTCCGGGGCGAGATGAGCATCGTGGGGCCCCGTCCGCACGCGATCGGCATGAGGACGGGCCAAGCCGAAGCCTCGCGCCTGGTCGCCGAGTACGCCTGGCGCCACCGCATCAAGCCGGGCATCACCGGCTGGGCCCAGATCAACGGTTCGCGCGGGCCCGTTCACACCGCCGCGGACGTTCGCCGCCGCGTCATGCTCGACATCGAATACATCGAGCGCCAGTCGCTCCGGCTCGACCTCTGGATCGTGCTGATGACGATCCCATGCCTGCTCGGCGACCGCCTGGCCGTGCGGTGAGCGACCGGATGGGCGAAGTGTCCGAGACGTTGGTCGACAGCCGGGCGCGCGAAGGCGCCGAGCCCGCTCTCTCCGTCCTCATCCCGTTCCATGGCGATGACCCTCGCCCGCTGCTGCATCGGCTGGACCTGCAGGCTCGTGGGCTCGGCGGCGCGGTGGAACTGATCGTCCTGAACGACGGCGATCCGGACGAGCGCCTGTCGGCCGCCGTGGCGGCGCAGATAAAGGCCCTCCGGTCCCCGGCCCGGCTGATCCGCCTCTCGGCGAACGAGGGCCGCGCCATGGGTCGCAACCGGCTGGTCCGGCATGCGCGGGCCCCGCACCTCCTGTTCCTGGACAGCGACATGTGCCCGGACAGCCCTCGTTTCCTCGCGCGCTGGCTCGAGGCCGCGCGCCAGGGGGCAGCGGTGGCGTTCGGCGGCTTCACCGTGGACTCGGCGCCCGCCTGCCCCTCCACGGCGGTGCACCGCGCCATGGCGCGTCGCTCCGATTGCCTGCCGGCGGCCGTGCGCCGCCGCACGCCGGAGAAGTACGTATTCACCAGCAACCTGCTGGTCCGCCGCGACGTCATCGAGAAGGAGGCGTTCGACGAGGGCTTCCGGGGCTGGGGCTGGGAAGACGTGGAATGGGCGATGCGCGTATCGCGGCGCTGGCGGATCGAACACGTCGACAACACCGCGACGCACCTGGGTCTCGATACGGTCGAGGCGTTGGCGCGGAAGTACGAGCAGTCGGCCGCCAACTTCGCCCGTATCCGCGCCGCGCATCCGGAGATCGTCGCCTCGTATCCCAGCTTCCGCGTTGCGCGCGCGATGAGGTTCGCTCCGTTCCGCTCGGCCTGGCGTCCCGCCCTGCGCACCTTGTCGCGCATGCCGGCCCCGCTGCCGCTCCGCGCGCTGGCGTTGCGCCTCTACCGGGCCGGCCTCTACGCCGAGGTGGTCTGATGATCGACGGGTTCCAGCCGACGCTCGGGGGCAAGCTGCGGCGCGAGCTGTCGCGCTTCGCGTCCCGCCGCCCGGCGACAGCGTCGCTGGCGCGGCCGCTCGCGTCGTTCTCCTTCGACGACGTCCCGCTGACCGCCGCGCTGGCGGGCGCGGCGGTGCTGGAGGCTCGGGGCCTGCGCGGCACCTTCTACGTCTGCGGCGGTCTCGCAGGGGCCTCGGGCGCCATGGGCGCGTTGGCCGACCACGAGCATATCCGGGCGCTCGCCGCACGTGGTCACGAGATCGCCTGCCACACCTACTCGCATCCCGATTGCGGCCGCCTGGTCGCCCCCGCCGTAGACGCCGAGCTGGACCGAAACGCCGCCGCGCTCGCGAGCTGGGGGCTGCCCGCTCCGGCGACCTTCGCCTACCCGTTCGGCGAGGTTTCCCCGGCCGCCAAGAGCCGCGCGGCCGACCGCTTCGCGCTCGCGCGCTCCGTCCGCCGCGGTCTGGTTCGCGGCGGATCCGACCTCGCTCAAGCCCCCGCGGTCGGGCTCGTCGGGCCGCAGGCGGACCGGACCGCCCGCGCCTGGATCGAGAAGGCGCGACGAGCCGACGGCTGGATCATCTTCTACACCCACGACGTCCGCGACGAGCCCTCCGCCTGGGGCGCGACCCCCGGGGCCCTCGCCGCCAGCGTGGACGCCGCCATCGCCGCGGGGCTGGAGGTGGTCACCGTCGCCGAGGGCGCGCGGCGCATGCGGGCCGCCGCATGAGCGTCAGCATCATCATTCCCACCCTGAGGCGGCCGGAGAGTCTCGCGCGCGCCGTGAAGTCGGCGCTCGCCCAGCGTTCTTGCGCCCCTGAGCTCCTCGAAGTCGTGGTGGTCGACAACTCGCCCGAAGGCTCTGCGGCCGAAGGCGTCGAGCGCCTGTCCGCCCTCGCCGTGCTTCCGATCGTCTATGTGCACGCGCCCCGGCCCGGGGTCGCCACCGCCAGGAACGCCGGTCTCGCGGCCGCCCGCGGAGAGCTGATCGCCTTCCTCGACGACGACGAAGAGGCGCCCGCCGGCTGGCTGGCCGCGTTGCTCGCGACCCACCGGGAGCACGCGGCGGACGTCACCTTCGGCCGTATAGTCGGCCGGGCGCCGGACGCGCCCGCCTGGGCGGCGTCCTATCTCGAGGGCCTGTTCTCGCGCGAGGGGCCGGAGAGTTCCGGCCCCATCGACCAGGCATACGGGTGCGGCAACTCCCTGATGACCCGGGCGACCGCCCTGCCCGCCGCCTCGCCCTTCGACACCGGGTACGACGAGATCGGCGGCGAGGACGACGTGCTGTTCCGCTCCCTCGCGGCCCAGGGGCGGCGCTTCGCCTGGTCGCGCGAGGCCTGGGTCTACGAGCATGCGCCCGCACACCGGGCGACCATTGACTACGCGCTGAGGCGCGCCTTCGCCTACGGACAGAGTCCCTGCCAGGCCGCCG
>DASVVG010000226.1:0-14612 GCA_036386655.1 Caulobacteraceae bacterium
AGGTGGGGTCGAGCGCCGGACGCGACCCAGTTCAGCTCCGGCCGGAGAGCGCCGCCCCGTGCGTCCGCGCGGCGCGTTGCGCAACGGCGGCGGACCCGATATCTCAACCGCGCCGGAGACGTGGCCGAGTGGCTGAAGGCAACGGTTTGCTAAATCGTCATACCCTTTACGGGGTATCGAGGGTTCGAATCCCTCCGTCTCCGCCATTTCCCCCTTTTCAGGATGTTCCCCTCCGCCCCGGAAAGGCGGCTAAACGCCTGATGCATAATATTTTTTGTGTTCTCACTCCGTTTCAGGAGTGTGCGGGACGGTTCACCGAATTGCGCCCCGCTTTTATGAAGAGATTGAGGATAGGAGAGCCTCGCGGTACCCTCGGCTAGGTTGAAATCAGGGGTGTCCGATGCCCAGGGTCGTGAATCGACTGAGCGCCCGCGGAGTAGCGACGCTCAAGGCCGCAGGCCGCTATGCCGACGGGGCTGGCCTCTACCTTCACATCACACCTGAGGGCTCCAAGAGCTGGGTGTTCGTCTTCCAATGGCTAGGGCGGCGCAAGGAGATGGGACTAGGCTCCGTCTCGATCATCTCCCTGTCCGAGGCGAGGGACGCTCGGGACCAAGCGCGAAAGATCGTGGCCCAAGGCGTCAACCCGATCGAAGAGCGCAAGAAGGCTGCGCCGCCGAAGCCGAAGACCTTCGGCGAGTTCGCCGACGAGATGGTCGCGGAGTGGTCGCCCGGCTGGAAGAACCCCAAACACATCGCCCAATGGTCGATGACACTGACCACCCACGCGGCGTCGCTCCGCCCGAAGGCGATCGGCACGATCTCCACCGACGACGTGCTGTTGGTGCTGCGGCCGATCTGGACCAAGCGCCCGGAGACGGCGTCGCGCCTTCGGGGGCGCATCGAGCGCGTTCTCGACGCCGCGCGGGTGAAGGGGCTACGCACCGGGGAGAACCCCGCCCGGTGGAAGGGGCACCTCGAGCAACTGCTCAGCAAGCCGGTGAAGCTGTCGCGAGGCCACCACCCGGCCCTCGCCTACGAAGAGCTGCCGGCGTTTATGACGGAGCTCCGCGCCAGGACAGGGGTGTCGCTCCGCGCGCTGGAGTTCACGATCCTGACGGTCGCTCGCGAAGGCATGACCCTGGGCGCCGCCTGGTCGGAGATCGACTTCGCCGCCCGGCTCTGGACGGTGCCCGCCGCGCGGATGAAGACAGGCAAGGAGCACCGAATCCCGCTGGGGCCCCGCGCGCTCGAGTTGCTGAGCGGGATGAAGGGGCTCAGCGAAGATTGGGTGTTCCCCGGCCCGATCAGCGGCCGCCCTCTGTCGAACATGGCCATGGACATGGCGCTCCGGCGGCTTCGCACGGGCGTGACCGTTCACGGCTTCCGCTCAACGTTCCGTGATTGGGCGGGCGACTGCACGCCCTACCCGCGGGAGATCGCGGAGGCCGCCCTGGCGCACTCCGTGGGGGACCGTGTGGAGCTGGCGTACCGCCGCGCCGACGCGCTGCAGAAGCGTCGGCGGATGATGGATGACTGGGAGCGCTTCTGCGCTCGCCCCGTCGACAACGTCGTACCGTTGGACACCTACCGGGCGACCGATTTGGTGCACGCCCCGTCCGAGGAGCCCTGAGCTAACGCGAGAGTTCCGGCCCGCCGCGCTGGGCCGGGATCGCCTGAGCCGCTCCGCGCTCGCTGCGGACCAGCGCGACGTCCCTCCCCACCTCGGGCGGCGTCCGGCCAGGGGCGAGCCGCGCGTAGTGCTCCACCCCCGAACCGTCCCTGATCATCGCGTAGGGCTGCATACCGAGTTCGTCGTGGAAGCCGCTCCGGACGACTTTCCCTCGCACCGCCTCGGCTCCAAGTTCGCGCACCTCTACGCCGCTCTCGAGCCGCCGCTGGTTCAGCGTCCGGATGATGTCGTGACGGACCTGCAGCGTCCTCAGCCGCGGCTCCAGCATCTCGTCGAGCCGGTACGCCGCGCCAACTCGGGTGGCGAGCCCGAGCCGCTCCAAGTGTCGTAGCCGGCCCCGCGTGAGCGCCGCCCAGGTCTCGTTCCGTCCAACACCGTCGGAGACCAGCCCGCGTTCGTCCACCGCGGCTAGCAGCCGTCGGTCGAAACCTGTGAACCGGTCCGCCTCGACCTCGCGCCAGATCCGCTTCTCGGCGTCTTGCCGCGAGAGGTCGCCCAGCAGCTCCTGGGCGTGCTCCTGCGCCCGCGCCCGGAAGCCGTAGCCGATGTACTCGCGCGGGATGACCAGGTCCCTGCCGTCGCCGCGTCTGCCCCGTACCAGCACATGCGCGTGCGGCTGGTCGGTGTCGAAGTGGCAGGTCCCGATCCACTCCAGTCGCGGCTCGCCGACATCGGCGGCCACCCGGCTCATCACCTCCCGCACGTAGCCGGGGAAATCCCGAATCCGATCGCCATGTTCGGGCGAGATGATGAAGCGGAAGTGGTGCCGGTCCTCGATCCATCCGCGCGCGCGGCCCGCGGCGTCCACGCCCTCGTCGCTGCGGTCGAAGAAGGTCGGCCGTGCTCCCTCCACGCCTGCGCCGCTCCGGCCCAGGTAGGCCACATGCTTGGCGAGCGCGGCGCCGCGCGGGGCGCCGGCATGGCGCGACACCAGAGCCTTGACGATCACCCGCTGCCGCACGTCGAGGCGGAAGGGACGCCCTGAACGCGCCTGCGCGGCCCTGAGACTTCCCGCCTTCCCGCCGTGTGAGAACGCCCGCGACGTGGCCAGCCGGCGGAACAGGGCGGTCCGCACGCTCACCCGCTCCAGCTTCACCGACCGAGGCAGCCGGGCCACGCCGCCGCCTTCCTCCCGGTCGTTCAGACGCTCCTCGATGGCCTCGCGGACCAGCATCCCCGCCCCTCGCGGGACCGCCAGCGACCCGCTTTAAGGCATTAACTCACGGCAAGTCGCCGCCGGCAAGGAGGATCGGAGCAACCCACTAGCAAGGAACGAGAAAAGACGAAGACGACAACCCTCCTTTTATCTTGCCCTCCGATCCTCCTGCCGGTTCTGGCGGACGCTACATCATCAGCAAGCACACATACGCATACGTCGACAACAGTAGTCACAGGGACCTTAGGCCACGCTAGTCCGAGTCGGACGAGAGCCCGTGCCGGCGCTGTCCCGGTCCTCGGGGCGGGTGGGCGGGTCCTCCAGCAGGGCTCGCCTGCCTCCACCGACGGAACGAAGAAAACCCCGCCCGGGCGAACCCGAGCGGGGCGATGAAGGGCCGCGCTAGGCGCTGCGGCGCGTGCGGACCGAGACGTGCCGGACCCCCTCCTCCTGGGCCTTCTGTCCGAAGTTCAGGGCCGGTCCGAACGGCGTCGTCTGCTCGGCCCGCTCGGCGTTCAGCGTGTGCGCGAGCGTGAGGCAGCAGACCGGGGAGAGCTGGAGCATCTCGTCGTTGGCCCGGAAGGGAGCCGACTTGCCGTGCCGCTCGAAGTCGGCCTTGGCGAGCACCAGCTTGACCCCCTTCTGCCGCGACCACTTGATCGCCAGCTTCTCCGCGCCGGGCGCCCCGGTGGTGGCCAGCGCCATCTCCGGCCACTCCGCCAGGGCCCAGTTCAGGGCGTCGAAGATCCGGCCGGCGTCCTCGGCCGTGTCCGCCTTCGGGCTGCCGCGGAAGGCCACCACCGTCCCGCCCGGATCCGCCAGCGCCTGCTTCCTGGCCTGCTGCGCCCGGATCGCCTGCTTGGCCTCGACCTGCGCCGCGGTGAGCTTGCTGCCCCGCAGAGACCCGCGCCACGCCGTCCAGACGTCGCCGGTGATCGCGGTGTAGGCCGCCGAGGCCGCGTCGCGGACCAGCTCCGCCGCGGCCATCGCGACGTCCGCCGAGCGCGCTTTAGCCGTGGCTTCCTGCAGCTCGGTGTCGGCCATCTCCGACCCGTCGAAGTCCCGCTCCAGCCGGGCCATCGCGTCGCGCGCCTTGTCGGCCTCCCGTTCGATCCGCCCGGCCGCCGAGTGGAAGGCGCCGATCAGGCTCTCGGCCAGGATCGTCTGCACGTCCTCGAGACCGGTGTCGCCGACCACGTCCAGGAGCTCGGTCATGATCGCCGTGCCCAGCTGGAGCAGCTGAGCCTCGTTCGGATAGGCGCGGGTGTCTTCCAGCGCCGCGGTCTGGTCGTCGAACTCGCTGTCGGACTTGAGGGAGGAGAAGAAGGTGGATGCTTGCATGTGAGACGTTCCTGTCTGGATCGTCGCGGCGCCCCATGCGCAACGACCCGATTTTCAGGCACGTCGGGCCCCGGGCGGTCACCGGAGCGCAGCAAAGCGGAGCGGAGGGAAACGGCGAAGCCGTTGACGGCCAGGGTGACGTGACAAAATCAGGAGTCGTTGTGTGGGGGCGTGTGTCGCCCGACGGCGCAGCCGGCGGTTAACAGCGACACGCCGTTACCGTCGCGCCAGCGACGGGTTTCGCGGCAACCCCGACGGTTCCACGCCAGTCGCTGCCCGCTGATCCAGCCGCGTGAGGGATCGTCACCCGAATGGGCGGAGACCCAAAGGGGGCTCCGGGAGGAGCGTCAGCGACGACTAGAGCCCGACCCGCCCCCCGGGCGGGGCACGCCCCTCCGTTTGGCCCACGTCCCCACCACATGACGTACCTAAGGAACGCCGCGCATGTCTGACCGCCCCATCAACAATGACGACCTCGGAGCGAAGGGGGAGGCGCGGTTCCGTGAGCTCTGCGCCGACGCGGCACTCGTCTGTAACAAGTCCGAGCAGGACCGCATGGGCTGGGACTTCATCGTGGAGTCCTTGCCCGGCACCCTTCCCGGACCAAGCGGCCTCGACCAGCGGGGGCCCGGGCTCTCGTGCCGCGTTCAGGTGAAGACACACTGGCTGCGGGAGAGCGACCGGGTCCCCGTGAAGCTCTCGGCCGCAGAGCGCCTCGCCAAGGATCCGGGACCCGCTTTCATTTGCATCTTCACCGTGGACGAGAAGCTTCGGATCGTCGGCTCGCACCTCGTCCACATGCTGGACGAGAACCTCAGCCGGGTGCTCAAGCGGCTCCGCGAGTCACAGGCCGACACGGATTCCAAGCCCGTGAACGAGCAGGACATCACCTTCGGTGCGGCGCGAGCCGGCGTAGAGACCGCCGAGCCTCTCCGCGTCGCCGTCATCAAGGACGTCGCCGATTTCGGGAGCTTCGTCGCCTCCGTGAAGGCGCAATCAGGCATCCAGAACCACGCCGTTCGCGAATGGGAAGAGCCGGGCGACACAGATGCGCCCAGCGGCTGACCGAGCTTACGGTGCCCGCAACACCGCCCAGGCCGGTGCGTGGTCGCTCGCCTCGTCGCGCCCGCGCACCTCCCGGTCCACGCCGGCGTCTACCAGGCCCTCGGCAAGGCTCCGGCTCAGCAGCAGATGGTCCAGCCTGAGCCCCGCGTCGCGCGGCCAGCTCTCCCGAAGATAGGACCAGAAGGTGTAGCAGGGCGCGTCCGGGTGCAGCGTCCGCAACGCGTCCGTCCACCCTCCGTCGACCAGCCGACGGTACTGCGCACGCGGCTCCGGCTGCACGAGCGCGTTCTTGGTCCAGGAGCGCGACGGATAGATATCCCGGTCCGTCGGCACGACGTTGTAGTCGCCTGCCAATACGACGGGCACGCCCGCTTTCTGGAGCTCCCCCGCGTGGGCGATCAGCCGCTCGAACCACGCCAGCTTGTAGTCGAACTTGGGGCCCGGCTGCGGGTTGCCGTTCGGCGCGTAGAGGCACCCCACCAGCACGCCCGACACCGCGGCCTCGATGTAGCGGGCCTGGGCGTCCCGCGGATCTCCGGGCAACCTGGAGCGCGTCAGCACCGGCTCGCCGCCGCGGGCGAGGATGGCGACCCCGTTCCAGGACCGCTGCCCGCGCCACACCGCGCCGTAGCCCGCATACTTCAGTTCGGCCTCCGGGAACCGCCCCTGCTCCGCCTTCAGCTCCTGCAGGCAGACCACGTCGGGCTGCGCCTCCCCCAGCCACTCGAGCAGGTTTCCCAAGCGCTTGTTGACGTCGTTGATGTTGAAGGTCGCGATCCGCACCCGCCCTCAACGCGCGCCTGCGGTAGAACGTCCCCATGACCAAGCGTCCCTACCGTCCTGACACGGGCGCAGCCACGGCCGAGGAGGCGGCCGTCCGCCGCGCCCTCGCGGGCGGCACGATCGCCTTGGCGCCACGAGCCAGCGGCTGGGTCGTGGTCACCGAAGAACGCGACGGCGCTCTCGCCGAAACGCCGTGCCTGCATCCGGACGGCGAACCGATCCTGCCGTGGGACACCGAGGGGCTGTCCCGCTGGATGCGCAGCCAGGGCCCGTCCGCTCGCCCCGAAGGCCCCCTCACCCGCCTCGCGGCGCGCTTCCGGCGCTGACCGCCCTCAGAGCTCGCAGACGATCCGCGACATGGCGGCGTCGCCGCGCTTGTAGCCCTTGCGCGGCGCTTCCGACGGCCGGTCCAGCACGCGCGCCGCCGAGGCCTCCTCCAGCCGCATCAACTTCCACCCGCTGGCTTCGCCGCCTGCGCTGCCGCCCTGCACCTGCCACGCGCGCATCAGCGCGTGACCATCCTTGGACCAGCCGACCGCGTGCACCTCCAGGCTGCGGGTGTAGCCGTCGTAGGTCAGCTCCAGGAGCCGTTTGCGCCGGAGCGCCTCGCACGCGGTTTCCACCCACATGGCGCGGCTTCTATCCGACTCCCCTCGCGCCGGAACAGACAGAAAGCCCCGCCGGCGTCAGCCGGCGGGGCTCTCCTGAACACACCGTCGCTGGTCAGAACGGGATCTCGTCGTCGAGGTCCGCTGGCGACGGCTCGCGCGGCGCTTCCCGTTCGATGCCCGGCTTCGTCCGGCGTCCGCGTTCGCGCGGCTCGCCGCCTTCGGCGTCGTCGCGCCGGTTCTTCAGCCGAAGCTCGTCCACGACGACCTTCAGGTCGTAGTGCTCGACGCCGTCCTTGCCGGTCCACACGTCGTTCTCGACGTGGCCGTGGACCACCACCCGGCTGCCCTTGCAGGCGTAGGGGCCGATGTAGTTCTCCGCCACCGCCTCGTTGAAGCACAGGCAGTTGAAGCCGGTGGTCCGCTCCCCCGCCTCGCCGTCGGCGCGTCGGAAGCGGGTGGTCTCCAGCAGCCGGAACCTGGCGCGCTTGCGCCCGTCCGACTGGGCCGAGAGGATCGAGGGGTCGGCGGCCAGGTAGCCTTCGATGGTGACGCTCTGCATGGTCGTTCTCCGTGAGATGAGCTGAAAGGCAGGTCAGGCTGCCGCGCGCGCGGGCTCGCGCTGCGAAGCCCAGTCGAGGACGGTGAGCCGGTCCACGACCAGTTCCTTGGCCACGCGCTGCGAGCCGTCCTGGGCGGTGTAGCTGTTGTCGACGAAGCGCCCGACGACGACGACTTCGCACCCCGTGACGATCCCGGGCCCGATCACCCTCTCGTTGAGACCGCGGCTCCAGCAGACGCAGTTGACGCCCACCGTCCGGTCCTTGCCTTCCGCGTCAACGCCGCGATTTTCCAGAAGCCGAAACAAGGCTTTGGAGAAGTCTCCGCTCACTTGCGGATCGGCCGCCAGCCGGCCGGTGAACACGATGTTCTGCATGGTCGAGTCTCCTTCGGTCCGAAGCCGTCAGGAGCCTTCTCCCGACCGGGTCTTCACCCGGCTCTCCCCTTCCCCCCTCCTTCAGCGGCGCCCGCGCGCGGCACGCCGCCGGATCAGGCGGCTTTCGCCTCCAGCACATGCTCCACGGGGAAGCGCCGGAGCACCGCCTCCAGCACCTCGGGCTTGTCGACCGGCGCGAACACCCGCGGCGAGTAGGCGATGATCTCAACGAAGCAGCCGAACGACGTCAGCAGGCCGCGCTGCGCCATGCCGCCGACGATCTCGATGCGGTGACGGTCCATCACGCGCGAGCGCCTCGCCCACAGTCCGCCAGCGAGGCCGAGGGCGGCCCCGTCCATGATCAGCGCCGCGGCGCGGCCGCCGTCGCCGAACGCCGCGGCCACGTCGGTCAGCCCGAGCGCCACCTTGAGCTTCTGCACCTGCGTCTCGTCGAGCACGCGGCCGAGCCAGCGGCGGCCGTCAGGGGCCTTCACCCGCCGGACCTGCGTGCGCTGCGACGGCAGGTGCGTCCAGACCGGCAGCAGCAGCCCCGTCGCCACTGTCAGCCGCTGCCGCCGCCACGGATCGGCCGCGGCGACCTCCGCGTCCCACGCGGCGCGCCAGGCGGCTTCCTCCGCCTCGGTCCAGGCCGACTCCTCGTAGGCCTTCAACGGCGTGAGGCTGCGCTTCTCAGGGCGCACCAGCCGCACCGCCTTGACCATGCGGTCCGCGTCGTTGGTGGTGGTGAGCCCGAGTTCGACCAGGGCGGCGCGCCCCGACTTCTCGTTGACCGCGAAGCGCACCGCGTCGGCGTCCACCCGGCGCAGGGCGTCTTCCGCGGACAGCAGCTCGCGCCGGGTCCGAACCTCGAAGGTGACCAGACGCGTCTCGGCGGCGGTCATGGCGTCGGTCCGCACCACCTCCTCGGAGACCACCTCGAGGTCGTCGGCGACGATGTCCTCCAGGCCCCGGTCGAGGTCTCCGGACGCCGCGGCCCGCTCGAGCACGCCCTGCAGCACCCGGTCGAAGTCGCGGAACAACGCGTTCTGGTCCTCGATACGCAGCGCCAGCAGCCGGTTCAGGAAGGTGTTCATCGGCGGCAGCTGGTCGGCGGGTTTCATCTCGCCGTCCGGGTTCAGCAGCTTCAGCCCGGTCTTCCGCTCGAACTCCTCGCGAGTCATGCCGTCCAGCTCGCCCCAGACCAGCGCGCCGTAGAACACCACGAGCGCGTGGCGCGCCCACGGGCTCTCCAGGTTGTCCTCGGCGCTGAACAGCCCGTTCCCGGCGGTCCGGCGCTCGCCGCGCGTCAGCGCCCCCAGCGAATCGAGCCGACGCGCGATGGTCGACAGGAACCGCTTCTCGCCGTGGATGTCGGTGGTCACCGGGCGGAAGAGCGGCGCGCAGGCCTGGTTGGTCCGGTGCGTCCGCCCGAGCCCCTGGATCGCCGCGTCCGCCCGCCAGCCGGGCTCGACCAGGTAGTGGACCCGCCGCTGCTGGTTCCTCGCGCCCAGGTCCGCGTGATAGCTGCGCCCCGTGCCGCCGGCGTCGGAGAAGGCGAGGACGCGCTTGCGTCCCTCCATGAACGCATCGGTTTCGGCCCGAGCCGCCGAGGCGCTGCGGCGCTCCACCACCCGTCGGCCGTCGCGCGACACCACCCGGCGCGAGCGCCCGGTGATCTCCGCCACCAGGTCCGGCCCCAGCCGCTCCAGCAGCGCGTCGAGCACGCTGGGGACCGCCGGAAGGCAGGCCATCTTGACCACCAGCTCGTCCCGCAGCGCGAGCGCCGCCTGGCTGAGCACCGGCACGCCGTCGGCCATGACCGGGATCATGGTGACCGAGCCGTCGTCGTTCTCGATCGCCTGCTGCAGCACGACCGGGAAGGCGCCCTTGAGGTAGTCGAGCACGTACTCCTTGGGCGTCAGGTCGACGGAGAGGTTGTTCCACTCCTCCGGCGGGATCTCGGCCAGCCGCCGCTCCATCACCGCCTCGTTGGTGGAGACGATCTGCACCACCGCCGAGCGACCCTGCGCCAAGTCCTCCCGGATGGAGGCGATCAGGCTCGGCGCCTTCATCCCGGCCAGCAGGTGCGCGAAGAAGCGGAGCTTCGCGCCCTCAAACGCGGAGCGCGCCTGCGACAGCGCCTGGCCGCTCTTGCTGCTCCCGTCCTCATCCTGCACCCCGATCGCCTGCAGGGCGGCTTCGAGGTTGGCGTGGATCAGCTGGAAGGCGTCCGCCCACTCGTTCCACACCTCGACGTTCTCGGGCGTGAGGTCATGCCTCAGCGGTTCGTACTCGACGCCTTCGAACGAAAGGCTGCGCGCCACGTACAGGCCCATCGCCTTCAGCTCGCGCGCGATCAGCTCCATGACCGCCACGCCGCCCTTCTCCACCGCGTCCATGAAGTCCGCGCGTGTGTGGAACGGCGCCTCCGGGCCGCCCCACAGGCCCAGCCGCGCGGCGTAGGCGAGGTTCTCAGGCGTGGTCGCGCCGGTCGCGGAGACGTAGAGGACGCGCGCGTCCGGAAGCCGGTTCTGCAGTGCGAGGCCCGCGAGCCCCTGCTGCGAGGCTTTGCGCAGGCCGCGCGCGGTCTTCCCGCCTGCGCCGGCGTTGGCCATCGCGTGCGCCTCGTCGAAGACGATGCAGCCGTCGAAGTCGGCGCCGAGCCAGTCGACGATCTGGTCGAGGCGCGACCGCCTGTCGCCGCGCGCGGGCTGGCGCAGCGTGGCGTAGGTGGTGAACAGCACGCCGCGATCGAGGCGGATCGCGTCTGCCTGCTTCCACGAGCCCTGCGAGACGACGTCCGAGGCCGTCCCGCCGATGGCGCGCCAGTCGCGCCGCGCGTCCTCCAGCAGGGCGTCGTTCCGCGACAGCCACACGGCGCGCAGGCGCCCCTGCGCCATGTTGTCGGCGATCACAGCGGCGATCTGCCGGCCCTTGCCGCAGCCGGTGCCGTCGCCCAGCATCATGCCGCGCCGGAACCGCACCGCGGCCGGATGCCCCTCCGCCACCAGCGCCGCCTCGTGCGGCGCCTCGCCGAGCGCCCACCAGCCGGGCAGCAGCGCGCCGTGCGCCTCCCCCGCGTAGACCACCGTCTCGGTCTGCGCGTCGGAGATGCGGCCCTCCGCCCGCACCGCCGGCGGCAGCACAGGCCGGTAGCTCGGCGCCGGCGGCGGCACAGAGGCCATGGAGCCTGACTCGACCAGCGGCGAGGGATGCGGCCGCGGCTCGGCGAAGCCGACGCGGCCGAGGTCGTAGGCCTGGTAGAGGCCGACGTCGTGCCCCTCCCCGCTCCAGGCTCGAACGGCGTAGTCGACCGGCGCCGCGCCCGACAGGAAGGCGAGCCGCCCGGACGGCAACGCCAGCGAACGTGCGCGGGGCGGCAGCCAGGCCACGCTGCCGATCTCGCGGAAGGGCCGGGGCCGCGCCGTCGGGCGAGCCGCGAGTCCCGACCCCCATCGGGCGGCGTCGGCCAGGTCCTCCGCGTGCGTCACCTCGCCGGTCCAGGACGCGCCGCCCTCCAGCCGGTCCACCACGAGCAGACCGGTTTCCACGCTCGTGCCGTGCTTCGCGAAGGCGCGCTGCGGAAAGGTCAGCGCACCGGCCACCCGGCCGCGCCGCGTCACGGCCCCCAGGAGCCCGGCGTCAGAGAAGGTCCGCAGCGGCACGACCGCGGCCATGCGGCCGCCTTCCGCGAGGCAGCCGAGCGCCGCCAGCAGGTGCGCCTGCAGGACTCCAAACGGCGGATTGCAGACCACCGCGTCGAGCGACCCCGAGACCGGCAGGATATCGGCCAGATGAGCGGCGTCGTGGCGCGTTCGTGACGCCGCTGGGAACAACCCGTCCAGCAGCGCGGCCCTGTGCCCCGACACCTCGTTCAGCGTCAGCTCCGCCCCGCACGCTTCCGCCACCACGGCCAGGAGGCCGGTGCCGGCGGACGGCTCCAGCACACGGTCGCCGGGCCGGATCTGTGCGGCCGCGACGGCGAGCGCCGCCAGCGGCGGCGGCGTGGAGAACTGGTCGAGCGCGACCTGCTCCTCGCTGCGCCGCGTGTGGGTGAGCGTCAGCGCGGAGAGGTTGGCCAGCAGCGCCGCGATCTCGGCCGGCGCGTCCTCCAGCCGCCCGATCTGCGGCGCCAACCGGCGGAGCTGCAGCACCAGAGCCGCCTCGATCGCGTCGTAGGCGTCGCGCCACGACCAGGCGCCCTCGGCGTCGGTCGCCCCGAAGCAGGTGGTCATGACGGAGGAGACCAGCCGCCGGTCCAGTGGACGTGAGCGGGCGAGGTGCGGGGTCAGCGCACGCGCGGAGGCGAGGATGTTGGCGGGAGCGTCGGCGGGAGAAGCCGCGGCGAACAAGGAGAGCGAGGTCATGCGAGGCGTCCGTCGCCCGGGGCGGAGGGTGCCTCCCTCCTGGTCCTCCGGGCGCGCTTCGCCCCGCCCTCCCTCTCCCCTCCGGCCGCGCGTCAGGGGATCCAGCCGCGCCGCAGCGCCTCCGCGCCCGCGGCCGTGATCTCGGCCTCCCAGCCGTCGCCTCGTCGGATGATCGCCAGGCCGAGGCGGGCCGCGCCCTGGACCTCCGTCCATTCCTCGCAGGTCATCACCGCCGAGCGGCGGATCTCGGCGCGCGCCAGCCGCTCGAGCACCCGCAGCAGAGGGGCCCACAGTCGAAGCGCCCCCTCGTTAAGCGGGACCTCCACGCGCACGATCCAGTCGGCGCCGACGCCGACCGCCCGGGCCTCCACCACGACGGCCAGGCCGTCTTCCGAGCGGCCCAGCCGCGGGGCCGTGAACCCGAGGGCGCGGTGCTCTCGGCGCAGCGTCTCCCTGAGCTCGCGCCAGGCGGCGCGGACGGCGGACAGAGGGACAGGGGTCTCGGTCATGACGACGCCTCCGGCGGCGGCGCCCGTGCGCCGCTCTCGCCCGGCCGGACCCTTCCTCTCCCTCCGCAGGCCGCGGCGGCCGCGAACGGAAAGACGGCCCGGTCTCTCGACCGGGCCGTCTCGTCGTCACCGTTCCGGGCCCGCCCTGCTGGTGGGAGCGGTCGTCAGACCCCGGGGCGCCTCCGGACGTGCCCCCGGGTCCGCCGCGCCGCTCCGGACGGCGCAGACCGGCGGATCCGGCTCATGAGGGGCCGAAGGCGGGACCGGAACGGGATCGGCGGCCGTCAGGCGGCGACCGGCACGTCGCCCGCCTGCTCCGCCGCCGCCGGAGACGAGCCTCCGACGTCAACCGAGGTCTTGTCCGCAGGGACGTGCTCGCCGCCGTCCGCTTCCGCATCAGCCTCGGCCTCGGACGTCTCAGCCGCCTCTGGCGCATCGCCGTCACCGTCCCGAATCCAGGACAGCACGTCCGGGGCCCAGCCGCGCTCGGCGGCGCGTTCCACGACGAACCCCACGAGCTCGTCCTTCTTCAGGGTCTTCGCCCGATCGTCGGTCGCGCCCATGGCGTCCAGCATCGCCAGCAGGTGCTTCTTGCCGTGCGCCTTCAGGTAGGGCTCGTCGGGCGTCCAGAACGCGGCGATGTCCGCCGCCGTCAGCGTCGCGATGTCCCCGGCGTCGGCGCGCGCGGCCGCCCGAACCCCGTCGGTCTTCGGCTCGCGAAGATCGAGGCTGATGGCGACGAGTTCGGCCAGCAGCGCCATCCTCTCCCCGTGCGGCAACGACGCCGCCCAGGGGATAGGCCGCAGGCCCGACGCCTTGTAGGCGGCGCGACGCTCGGCCAGCCGGCGCCGCACCTCGCCGTCGAGCGCGTCGACGGGCTCCTGCTTGGGCCGGCGGTAGCTCTGCGCGGTCAGAGACAGCGCCGAAGCCTCCGAGCCGCGCGCGGTCTCCAGCACCAGCACGGTGAAGAGCCGCGCCACGAGCGCCGCTAGCGCCGCACCGGGATCGTCCGCGAGCGCCCGGATCAGACCGCGGGTGGCCATGTCGGTCCGCGTCTCGTGCAGCGCGTGGTTGACGCCCTCGACGTCCACGTCCGCCGCCGGCACCTCCACGTCCCGGACCTCCTGGCGCGAGGCGTAGACTGGCGCGAAGGACCCGCCGGCCGAGTCGCCGTCCTCCTCCGGCGCCTCGGGCTCCGCCGTCGCGTAGAACCGCGCGTCGACGCCGTGCTGCCCCGCCGGCCACAAGACGACGGTGGTGACGCTCCGCCCGGGGTTTCCCGCGCGCTCGCACGCTAGCTTCGCGCGCAGCAGCTCCACCAGCCGCGCGGGCGCACCATCGTCCGACAGGTCAGACGCCCCGATCTCCATCGCCACGTCGCGGTAGGCGGCCTGCGCCTGCTGGTAAGCCGCCAGATCGTCCTTCGAGAGATCGTTGGCGTAGACGTAGCCCAGGGGCTCCAGCCCCTCAGGCGCGTCGAAGGCCCGGTCGTCGCACAGGTGGACATCCATCCCGTCCGCCGAGAGCGCGTCGGCCACGCCCTGGGCCCGCTCGGTCCACAGCCGCTGCAGAACCTCGGCGTCGAGCAGCCGGTCCGGCAGTTCCCCGAACAGGTCGCCCTCCGTGCGCCCGCCCGCCGCCGCGTAGCGCTCGGCGCCGACCAGCGGAAAGCGTCGGTCCAGCGCCGTGATGCGGCCGTCCTCCAGCCGCTCCGTCACACGCCACTCCTGAAAGCCGAAGCCGGCGAGCGCCGACTTGGCGATCTCCGCCTGCAGCGCCGCGTCCGGGACGCGCGCGAGCAGGCGCGCCTGCTTGAGCGTGATGCGACCGCCACGCAGCGCCGTCAGCGCCTGCGGATGCAGATCCGCCAGCACCGCCAGCCGCTTCACCGCCACTTCCTCGTAGCCCAGCGCAGCGGCAATCGCCGCAACCGTCAGCCTCGACTTCAGCATGCGGCCGATGGAGGCGATCACGTCGGCCACGTGCACCGGCACGGCCGTGTTGCTGGCCAGCACGGCGGCGGCCTGGCGCGCCTTGTCGGTCTCCTCGACCACCTCGACGGGCCACGCCTCGTCGACCTCCCCGGCCTCGAGCAGCAGGGTGAGGGCCAGCAGCCGCCGGCGCCCGTCGAGCACCATGTGCGGCTTCTCCTT
>DASVVG010000227.1:0-2026 GCA_036386655.1 Caulobacteraceae bacterium
AAAGCCACCCATCGTCCGATGTCCCCCACCGGATTTTCCGAAATAGCTTGGCTAACTGGCGTTTGCGGCCGACGAGCGCCCCCATCAACAGGTTCTGCCAATACTTCGGCGACGCCACCGGCGTTTGACAGCAGAAAGGCCCGGCAGGTCATCCCCCGCCGGGCCTTTTGCGTTCCGGGGTTCAGCTCGACTTTGGCCCTTCCGAACTCGGCGGCGAATGGCGCGGTAGCGACCGGGGCCGGCGGACGTTTCCAGCGGCGGTGTGGTCGAGCCCCGAGGCGCCGCGATGCCCGAGAACCCCTATGCCGCGGCCCTCGCTTGGCTGGGCCCGCTTGCACCCGCGTTCGGCGGGCGGACCTGGCGGAGGGCGCTGGTGCTGATCGCCGGCGCGGTCCTCGCGCAGGGGCCGCGCACCGTCGCGTCGGCGCTGCGGGCGGTCGGCCTCGGCGCGGCGCCGGGCTTCGGCTCCTACCACCGGGTGCTCAGCCGCCGGCGCTGGTCGGGCCGGGTGGCCGCGCGCCTGCTGCTGGAGCAGTTGCTCCGCGCCTTCGTCCCGCCCGGCGCGCCGGTGGTGGTCGGCCTCGACGAGACGCTGGAGCGCCGTTGGGGGCGCAGGATCGCCGCGCGCGGGATCTACCGCGACCCGGTCCGCTCGTCGCACGGCCACTTCGTCAAGGCCAGCGGCCTGCGCTGGTTCTCGCTCATGGTGCTTGCGCCCGTGCCGTGGGCCAGCCGGGTTTGGGCCCTGCCGTTCCTGACCGCGCTGGCGCCGTCCGAACGCTACGCGCGCGAGCGCGGGGCGCGGCACAAGCGGCTGACGGATTGGGCGCGGCAGGCGCTGCTCCAGCTCGCCCGCTGGCTGCCTGGGCGGCGCATCGTCGCGGTGGCCGACCGGAGCTACGCCGCGCTCGAGCTGCTGCATGCGGTGCGCGGCCATGTCTGCGTTGTGGCGCGCCTGCGGCTCGACGCCCGCCTGTTCGACCCGCCGCCCCCGCGCACGCCCCGCACGATCGGCCGCCCGCGCGTCGTCGGCGCGCGCCAGCCCACCCTTGCGCAACGCCTGAGCCGCGCCGACACGCCCTGGCGCCGGCTGGAGATCGCCGGCTGGTACGGCGGCGCCGGGCGCGCGGTGGAGGTCGCCTCCGGCACCGCCGTTTGGCACCACACCGGCCTGCCGGCCGTGCCGGTGCGCTGGGTGCTGGTGCGGGATCCCGCCGGCGGGTTCGACCCCCAGGCACTCCTGTGCACCGACCTCGGCGCGGAGCCGGCCGAAGCCCTCGCCTGGTTCGTCCGGCGCTGGTCGGTGGAGGTGACCTTCGCCGAGGCCCGGCGGCACCTCGGCGTCGAAACCCAGCGCCAGTGGTCGGACAAGGCCGTCGCGCGCACCACGCCGGCGCTGCTCGGCCTGTTCTCGCTCGTCGCCCTGCGGGCGTGCGAACTGCACGCGCAGGGCAGCCTGCCGCACCGACGCGCCGCTTGGTACCGCAAGGAGGAGCCGACCTTCAGCGACGCGCTTGCCGTCGTCCGGCGGTCGATCTGGGCCGAAGCGGCGCGTTTCCCGCCCTCGCGGCGCAACTGCGACCGCGTGGAAGTGCCGCGCGCCGTGCTGGACCGCTTGACCGAACTCGCCTGCCACGCCGCGTGAGGGCCAAAGCCTGAGCTGCACCCGGTTTCCCTGGACGCCCATTTGTCGAGGGGAGACCGGAACGATGAAGTCGAGCATGAACGAGAGCGATCGTCCTGATGCGGTTGATGGGCCGGTGGTCAGCGAGGGCGGGCGCGGGCCGTCCACGCTGTCCACGGGCCGCGCCGCCCCAATGGCACCAGCTGCGCCGAAGCCCAGCCCACTGGCGCCCGGCCAGCGCTGGAGCGTCGCGCGCAAGCGCGAGGCGGTGCTGCGCCTGATGCGGGGCGAGGCCGCCGAGCTGCTCTCCCGCGAGCTCGGCCTGCCGATCTTCAAGCTCGAGCAGTGGCGCCAGAGGGCCGAAGCCTCGCTCGAGGGCGCGCTGAAGGAGCGCGAGGCCGA
>DASVVG010000228.1:0-5459 GCA_036386655.1 Caulobacteraceae bacterium
GGCGAAGAGGCCATGGCCCGCTACAAGAAGGGCGACGTGGTCAAGGCGCGCGTGCTCGACGTCGACATCGAGAAGGAGCGCATCTCGCTCGGCATCAAGCAGCTGTCCGGCGACCCGATCGCCGGCGACACCTACCGCAAGGGCCAGACGGTCACCGTCACGGTGACGGAAGTCACCTCCGGCGGGATCGAGGTGAAGCTGGGCGACGACGAAGCGCCGATGACCTCGTTCATCCGCAAGTCCGACCTCAGCCGCGACCGTGCCGACCAGCGTCCGGAGCGCTTCGCCGTGGGCGACCGCATCGACGCTCAGGTGACCAACGTCGACAAGGCGGCGCGCCGCCTGTCGCTGTCCGTCAAGGCGCTGGAGATGGCCGAGGACAAGGAAGCCGTCGAGAAGTTCGGGTCGTCGGACTCGGGCGCTTCGCTCGGCGACATCCTGGGCGCGGCCCTGCGCGAGCGTCAGTCGAAGGAATAGTCTCGGTCGCAGACCGGACGAGAGAGGCCCCGCGGGAGCGATCCCGCGGGGCTTTTTCTTGCGCGTTTCTGACGCTGTGAAACCGGGCGGTCGTGCGAAGCTGCCCGCATGAAGAGCCGGATCGCCTCCGCCGTCGTGATCGCCGCCTGGCTCTCGTGTGCCGCCGCATCGGCGCAGGACGCCGCTCCGCCGCCGCGCGTGCTGGAGGACGGCAGCTCAGAAGTCGCCGAGCTGATCATCACTGCCCGCCGGCCCGGCCACGACCCGAGCAGCGTGACCACCGAGTGCCTGTGGGCCCATCTGCCTGCCGACCAGCGAGAGCGGCTCGCCCGCGGCGGCGACGCGGCGGTGCGCAACCTCGCGCGTGAGGACGAGCTGCCGCTCGTCAACGACGCGCTCACCGACGGGGCCGTGGCGGGCGCGCTGCGCGCCTGTGGCGCGCCTGAAGACGACGCGGGCCTGCCGTACGCGCGACTGGCGATCCTCTCGTTCGTCAACGAGAACGCCGCCGCGCGCGCGGTCGCGCCGCGCGGGGTGGCCGAGACGGAGCTCGTGGCGGCCTGGAACGCGCTCACGCCGGTCGAGCGGGAGCGGCTCATCGCCGCCGGCCTGATGGTCTACCTCGAAGAGGAGCCGGAGGACTTCACCAAGGAGGCCTTCGCGATCCTCAAGATGCTCCGGCGGCTGCGGCCGCTCGGCGTGTTCAACCCGCTCGGCTGGAGCAACGGTTCGGTGAACCACAAGATCATCGCCTATTACGAGGCTCACGCGGTGCGCTCCGTCATGGAGCGCCGCTTCTAGACAGCACCTTGATGTCGCTGGCTAATTCGCCCATGGTCCGCCGGTTCGTAGTATCGGCTCAGGGGCGCCGGCCGCAGATGATCAAATCCGAGCTGATCGCCAAGCTGGCGGCCGAGAACCCGCACCTGACGCAGAAGGACGTCGAGCGCGTGGTCAACACGCTGCTGGAATCGATGGTCGGTGCGCTGGAGCGCGGCGGACGCGTGGAGCTGCGCGGCTTCGGCGCCTTCTCCGTGCGCGGCCGTCCCGCGCGCTCGGGCCGCAACCCCCGCACCGGCGAGACCGTGGAGGTACGCGCCAAGGGCGTGCCCTTCTTCAAGAGCGGCAAGGAGCTGCGCCAGCGGCTCAATCTGGAAGGCGACGCCGAGCCTGAGGCGTGAGGCTCGCCAAGATCTGCGGCCTCGCGACGCGCGAAGCCGTAGAGGCGTCTCTGGAAGGCGGAGCGGCCTTCCTGGGCTTCGTCTTCTTTCCGAACAGCCCGCGCCACATCGGCGTGGAGGCGGCGGCCGGACTCGCCGAGCGTGCGCGGGGCCGCGCCCGGCTCGTGGCCCTGCTGGTGGACCCCTCGCCCGACCTCGTGGACGACGTGGTGCGCGGGCTCGCCCCGGACATGCTCCAGCTGCACGGGCGCGAGACGCCGGAGCGCGTCGTGGCCCTCCGCCACACGCACGGGCTTCCGGTGATCAAGGCGCTGGGGGTCCGGCAGGGAACGGACCTCGATGCGGCCCCCGCGTACGACGCGGTCGCCGACCACCTGATGCTCGACGCCAAGCCGCCGGAGGGCTCGGACCGGCCGGGCGGACACGGCGGCGCTTTCGACTGGTCGATCCTGCGCGGCCGCACCCCGGCGCGCCCGTGGTTCCTCGCCGGGGGGCTGAACCCCGCAAACGTGGCCGGGGCGATCAGGGAGACGGGCGCCCCGATGGTGGACGTTTCCTCTGGCGTGGAGAGCGCCCCGGGCGTAAAGGACGCCGCCTTGATCACGGCCTTCCTCGACGCCGTGCGCCGCGCCTGAGCGCGCCCGAGGCCCCAGTGAACGCTCCCCCCCGCAACGCCTTTTCCGCCTATCCCGACGCACGCGGCCGCTTCGGCGACTACGGCGGCCGGTACGTCGCCGAGACGCTGATGCCGCTCGTGCTGGAGCTGGAGCGCGCCTACGAGGCGGCGAAGGCGGACCCGACCTTCCAGGCGGAACTGGACGACTTCCTGACCCACTACGTCGGCCGGGCGAGCCCGCTGTACTTCGCCGAACGCCTGACGGAGCACCACGGCGGCGCCCGCATCTGGTTCAAGCGCGACGAGCTGAACCACACGGGCGCGCACAAGATCAACAACTGCATGGGCCAGATCCTGCTGGCCCGCCGCATGGGCAAGACCCGCATCATCGCCGAGACCGGGGCCGGCCAGCACGGCGTCGCGACGGCCACCGTCTGCGCCCGGTTCGGTTTGCCCTGCGTAGTCTACATGGGCTGCACGGACGTGGAGCGGCAAAAGCCGAACGTGTTCCGCATGAAGCTGCTGGGCGCCGAGGTCATCCCGGTCACCAGCGGGCGCGGCACGCTCAAGGACGCCATGAACGAGGCGATGCGTGACTGGGTGAGCAACGTCGAGGACACCTATTACCTGATCGGCACCGCGGCGGGGCCGCACCCGTACCCGGCCATGGTCCGCGACTTCCAGGCGGTGATCGGCCGGGAGGCGCGCGCGCAGATGCTGGAGCGGACGGGCGAGCTGCCAGACGCGTGCGTGGCGGCGATCGGCGGGGGCTCGAACGCGATCGGGCTGTTCCACCCGTTCCTTGAGGACGAGGGGGTGCGCCTGATCGGCGTGGAAGCCGCGGGGCACGGGCTGGCGTCCGGGGAGCACGCGGCGTCGCTGCAGGGCGGCAGGCCGGGCGTGCTCCACGGCAACAAGACCTACCTGCTGCAGGACGACGACGGGCAGATCCTTGACGCGCACTCGATCAGCGCCGGGCTCGACTATCCCGGGATCGGGCCGGAGCACGCCTTCCTGCACGACAGCGGCCGGGCCGAGTACGTTACGGCGACTGATGAGGAGGCGCTGGAAGCCTTCCAGCTCTGCGCCCGACTGGAGGGGATCATCCCCGCGCTCGAGCCCAGCCACGCGCTGGCCCGCATCGGCGAGATCGCGCGCGAGATCGGGCCTGACGGCGACGTGGTGATGAATCTCTGCGGCCGCGGCGACAAGGACATCTTCACCGTCGCCGACGCGCTGGCCGCGCACCCCGACCACCCGGTCGAGACCAAGCTTTGACCGTCGAGCGCCTGGACGCCCGCTTCGCCGCGCTGAAGGCGGAGAACCGCGCCGCCTTCGTCGCCTACGTGATGGCCGGCGACCCCGACGTGGAAGGCTCGTTCGAGATCCTGCGCGGCCTGCCGGAGGCGGGCGCCGACGTGATCGAGCTCGGCTTTCCCTTCTCCGACCCGATGGCGGAGGGCCCGCCGATCCAGCGGGCCTCGCTGCGCGCGCTGAAGGCACGGACGACCCTGGCGTCCACGCTGGAGCTCGCCCGCCGCTTCCGCGCCACCGACGAGCAGACGCCGCTGATCCTGATGGGCTACCTCAACCCCGTGCTGAGCTACGGCTACGCCCGCTTCGCCGCGGACGCCGCCGGGGCCGGAGTGGACGGCATGATCGTGGTCGACTGCCCGCCTGAGGAGTCCGACGATCTCGCCGATGCGCTCGACGCGGAGCGGCTGGCGCTGATCCGGCTCGCCGCGCCGACCACCGACGCGGCGCGGCTGCCCGCCGTGATGCGCCGCACCTCGGGTTTCGTGTATTACGTCTCCGTCGCCGGGGTCACTGGGGTGAGGGAGGCCGACGCGTCCGCCGTCGCTCCGGTCGTGGCGCGTCTGCGGGCCGCCTCGGGACTGCCCGTGGCGGTGGGCTTCGGGATCCGGACGCCTGAGCGCGCCGCGGAGGTGGCCCGGGTGGCCGACGCCGCGGTGGTCGGTTCGGCCCTGGTGGAGGAGATCGCGGCGGCCCAGGCGGCGAACGAACCGCCCGCCGCCCGCGTTCTGGAAAAAGCGCGCGCCCTTGCACAGGCCGTGCGCTCGGCGAGAGGATAGACCGATGGCCGCCGAAGACGCCCCCCCGCCCCCTCAGCGCAACACGCGCCAGCCCGCCGAGCGCCGCCCGCGCCGGGCCGGCTGGCTCTCGAAGATCGCGCCGGGCGTCCGCCGCTTCGCCAAGAAGACGGACGCGCCCGAGAACCTCTGGGTGAAGTGCCCCGACACCGGGGAGATGATCTACCGGCCGGAGCTCGAAGCCGCGCTCTGGGTCACGCCCGCGGGGCGGCACATGCGGATCGGGCCGGACCTGCGGTTCCGCTTCACCTTCGACAACGGCGCGTTCGAGACGCTGCCGACCCCGCCCGTGCCTGAGGACCCGCTGAAGTTCTTCGACGGCAAGCCCTACCGCGAGCGGCTGGCCGCGGCGCGCAAGGCCACGGGACGTTCGGACGCCATGGCGATCGGGACCGGAACGATCGGCGGCGTGCCCGCGGTCGCGCTGGTGCAGGACTTCGCCTTCATGGGCGGCTCGCTCGGCATGGCGGCGGGCGAAGGCTTCATCGCCGCCGCCCGCGCCGCGCTGGAGCGTGGGCGGCCGCTGGTCTGCTTCACCGCCGCCGGCGGCGCCCGCATGCAGGAGGGCGCCCTGTCGCTGATGCAGATGGCGCGCACCACGCTGGCCATCCAGGAACTGAAGGACGCCAAGCTCCCCTACGTGGTGGTGCTGACCGACCCCACGACCGGGGGCGTGACCGCCTCGTACGCGATGCTCGGCGACGTGCACCTGGCCGAGCCCGGCGCGCTGATCGGCTTCGCCGGCCCCCGGGTGATCGAGCAGACCATCCGCGAGAAGCTGCCGCCCGGCTTCCAGCGGTCGGAGTACCTGGTCGAGAAGGGCATGGTGGACCGCGTCGTGCACCGGCAGGAGATCCCGGCCGTGCTCGGCGCCGTCCTCGGCGTGCTCACCGCGGGACGGGCCCGTTCCAAGGCGGCGTGACCGACCTCCTGCGCGCCCACGACGCCGCGCTGGAACGCCTGAAGGCGCTCCACCCGAAGAAGATCGACCTTTCGCTGGAGCGCGTGGAGCGGCTGCTCGACGCGTTGGGCCGCCCGCAGGACCGGCTTCCGCCGGTGATCCATGTGGCGGGG
>DASVVG010000229.1:0-20841 GCA_036386655.1 Caulobacteraceae bacterium
AGCCGCTGATCGCCCGCGAGGGCCAGCGGTCGGGCTACAGCGGCCGCGCCGACCTGCAGGACGTCGAGGTCGACCGGGTGCGCGAACGCGTCGCCGCCCTGCTGTCGCCGACGCCCACGCCGCGCGACGAGATCGCCCGGCTGAGCGGGGCGCCCCCGCCCGTGGTGTTCGCGGCGCTGGTGGAGCTGTCGCTGGTCGAACGCGCCGTCCTGTTGCCCGGAGGGCTGGTGGCCTCGGCCTAGGCCCGCTCGGGCGCGCGGGCGGCGTCGAGCGCGAGCAGCCTGAGGGTGGCGGCCAGGCGGCGGTCGCCGACGCCGGCGGCGAGCTCCGCCAGCTCGGCCAGCATCTCCTCGATGTAGTCGCGCACGTCCTGCGGGGACCGGTCCGCCCGGCTCGCCGTCTGGTCGGGCATCGTCTGCTCCATGCTCGTTCCGGTTGTGCGTGATTAGCATGCACCCGCATACCGTGCAAAGCACCCGCAACGCCCGCTTCCGTTGACAGAGCCCGGGGAGCGCCCCCACTTTCCGCGCCTTCGCGGCCCGAGGGGTCTGCAGCCCCTCCGAAAGCATCCCGCCCGTATGAACGTCGTCGTCGTCGAAAGCCCCGCCAAGGCCAAGACCATCAACAAGTACCTGGGCTCGGACTTCAAAGTCCTGGCGTCGTACGGGCACATCCGCGACCTGCCGTCGAAGGACGGCTCGGTGAAGCCCGACGAGGACTTCGCGATGGAATGGGAGGTCGACCCCAAGTCGGCCAAGCGGATGAGCGACATCGCCGACGCGCTGAAGGGCGCCGACCGGCTGATCCTCGCCACCGACCCCGACCGCGAAGGCGAGGCGATCAGCTGGCACCTGCTGGAGGTGCTGAAGAAGAAGCGCGCGCTGAAGGACACCAAGGTGCAGCGCGTCACCTTCAACTCGATCACCAAGTCCGCCGTGCAGGAGGCGATGGCCCGCCCGCGCGACATCGACATGGAGCTGGTCGACGCCTACCTCGCGCGCCGCGCGCTGGACTACCTGGTGGGCTTCACGCTCTCGCCGGTGCTGTGGCGCAAGCTGCCGGGCGCCAAGTCCGCCGGCCGCGTGCAATCCGTCGCCCTGCGCCTGATCGTCGACCGCGAGGTCGAGATCGAGGCCTTCCGCGCGCAGGAATACTGGACCGTCGGCGCGACGGTGACGGCGGGCGGCGAGCCGTTCCCGGCGCGCCTGGTCACGCTCGACCGCCGCAAGCTGGGCAAATTCGACCTGCCGAACGAGCAGACGGCGATCGCGGCGAAGAAGGCCGTCCAGATGGGCGACTTCTCCATCCATGCGGTGGAGAAGAAGCCCGGCCGCCGCTCCCCTCCCCCGCCCTTCACCACCTCGACGCTGCAGCAGGAGGCGGCGCGCAAGCTCGGCTTCTCGGCCACGCGCACCATGCAGGCGGCGCAGAAGCTCTACGAGGGCGTCGGCGAGGAAGGCGGGCTGATCACCTACATGCGGACGGACGGCGTGCAGGTCACGCCCGAGGCGATGAACGAGGCGCGGCGCTTCATCGGCGGCCGCTTCGGCAAGGAGTACGTCCCGGAGAGCCCGCGGATCTACAAGACGAAGGCGGCGAACGCGCAGGAGGCCCACGAGGCGATCCGGCCCACGTCGCTGGACCGCGATCCCTCGAAGCTGCGGCTCGAGCCCGACCTGAAGCGGCTCTACGAGCTGATCTGGAAGCGCATGGTGGCGAGCCAGATGGAGTCCGCGCGGGTCGAGAAGACCACGATCGACATCGCCACGCCCGACGGCGGCACGGTGCTGCGCGCCACCGGCCAGGTGGTGCTCTTCGACGGCTACCTCGCCGTCTACGAGGAAGGCCGCGACGACGAGGCCGGCGAAGAAGAAGGCCGGCTGCCCCAGGTGACGCAGGGCGCCGCCGCCCAGGCCCGCGACGTCAGCGCGGACCAGCACTTCACCGAGCCGCCGCCGCGCTACTCCGAGGCCACGCTGGTCAAGAAGCTGGAGGAGCTCGGCATCGGCCGCCCCTCCACCTACGCCTCGATCCTGCAGGTGCTGCGCGACCGCGAGTACGTGCGCATGGATCGGCAGCGCTTCATCCCCGAGGACACGGGCCGGCTGGTCACCGCCTTCCTTGAGCAGTTCTTCGCCCGCTACGTGGAGTACGACTTCACCGCCGCGCTGGAGCAGAAGCTCGATCAGGTGTCCGCGGGCGACCTGAACTGGAAGGCCCTGCTGCGCGACTTCTGGGACCAGTTCCACCCCGCCGCGGACGGGGTGCTGGCCCGCCAGGGCGTGATCGACGAGCTCGACGGCGTGATCGGGCCGTTCCTCTTCCCGGACCGCGGCGACGGGCGCGACGCACGCGTGTGCCCGAACTGCGGGAACGGGCGGCTGCACCTGAAGGTCAGCTTCAAGCAGCGGAGCAGCTTCATCGGCTGCTCCAACTATCCGGAGTGCCGCTACACGCGCGGGTTCGGCGCGGCCGAGGCCTCGGGCGAGGCGGAGGAGCGCGAGATCGGGACCGATCCGTTCAGCGGCCAGACGGTGTGGCTGAAGGTGGGGCGTTTCGGCCCGTACGTGCAGCTGGGCGAAGGCGACAAGCCCAAGCGCGGCAGCCTGCCGAAAGGCTGGACGCCGGCGTCGATGGATCTCGAGCGCGCGATGATGCTGCTCAACCTGCCGCGCGACGTGGGCCTGCACCCGGAGGACCACCAGCCGATCACCGCCGCGATCGGTCGTTACGGGCCGTACATCGCGCACGCGGGGACCTACGCCACGCTGGAAACGGTCGAGGACGTATTCGAGGTCGGCCTGAACCGCGCGGTCACGCTGCTGGCGGAGAAGCGCGCCGGCGGCGGGCGCGGCCAGCGCGGCTCGACCGCGCCGCTGCGCGAGCTCGGAGCCCACCCGGAGACGGGCGCGCCGGTGCAGGTGATGGCCGGCCGCTTCGGTCCCTACGTGAAATCGAACGGCGTCAACGCCACGCTTCCGAAGGAGACCGGGCCAGAGGCGCTGACCATGGAGCAGGCGGTCGCCCTGCTGGCGGAGCGCGCGGCGAAGGGCGGCGGCAAGAGCGGGCGCGGCGGGCGCAAGGCTCCGGCCAAGAAGGCCGCTGCCAAGAAGGCCCCGGCGAAGCGCAAGGCGACCTGACGTGGCCCGCGCCGTCGACTGCGTAGTCGACTACGACGCCGACGTTCCGTGCGTGGTGATGACGTGGACCGGGTACACGCCGGGCGCGCCCTTCCGCGCCGCCAACGAGCAGGTGCTGGCCGCCATCGTCGAGCAGCGCGCGAGCCGGATCCTCGGCGACATCGAGGCGGTGCGGATCAGCGAGCCCGCCGACCAGCGCTGGCTGGCGGAGGACTGGCTGCCGCGGGCCGCCGCCGCCGGTCTGCGCCACGCGGCGCTGGTCACGCCCGCGTTCGACCTGCAGCACGCGCCGGTGCGGATCGTCGGCGAGGCGCTGCCGGCCGGGCTGGAGCTGGAGTACTTCGACGACGCCGCGGCGGCCCGCGCCTGGCTCAGGAGCCGCTGAGCGTCAGCTGCGCTGGCCCGAAACCCCGCGGTGGTCGGGGACCTCGTCGCAATAGCCCCAGTGGCCGGTGAACTTATCGCCGTCGAAGGTCAGGCGCAGCCGGCCCCAGTAGGCGGTGCCGCCCTGCTTGGTCTTGCAAGCCACCGACGAGTGCGGCTGCATCCAATAGCCCTCGAGCGTGGAGCCCTGCAGCTCGCCGCTGACCTTGCCGTTGCTGCTCGTGTACGTGCCCGCGGCGTCCTTCCCGACGACCACGCCCTTCTCGTCCTTCCGGTCGGTGACCTTCAGATCGACCACCCCCCAACTGGTGTTCGCCCACTTGCCGGAGACGTCCGGCCCCTCCTGGGCTTGCACGGACGAACAGACGAGCAGCGCGACCGCAGCCGCGCTCGTTACGAGAAAACGCATGATGAACCCCCCGGCTGACGCCGCAGGCTAGCACGGTCGGCTCTCGGCTGCAGCCGCTACAGCCTTCCGAACAGCGCCACGCGCGGTTTCGCCACGCCCGGGACGACCATGGTGAGCAGCGGCGGCCTTGCCGCGTCGTACAGCGTCAGCGCGCCGGGCTCGGGGCGCCAGCCTTCGGCGCGGCCCTCTTCGTCGACGAACAGCAGCAGACCGCCGTCGCTGGAGCGCCAGTCCCTCGAAAGGTCCACAGTGAAGCCGACGCCCTTGGCGGGAGGAAGGCCGGCGCCGCGGGGGCCGTGGCGGACCAGCCGGAGGTCGAGCGCGTCGCCGAGCCGGGCCAGCGCGTCACGCAGCGCGGCTTCGGCGACCGGGGGGAGCGCCGCGATCTCGTAGGTGCCATCGGCTGCGGGGGTCCAGTCGGCCCGGGCCAGGTCGACCGCGGCGCCGGGCGCCACGAAGCCGAGCCGGCGCGCGCGTCCCTGCAGCACGAGGTCCTCGGCGAGGGCGCGCGCCTCCGCCTCCGTCAGTGCACGAAATGTCGGTTGCCCCACGCGGCTCGCCCCAGAACCTTACAGTTCTGTAACATTGCCCAGAGGGGAGTCGCCAGCGGGCCGCTTCAGCCGCCCTGAGGGAGGCGAGCGCGTGCCCAGCCCGTAATGGACAGCCGCGGGCCGGCGGCGGCCGGGGTCACGAACGAGACGGCATGGCGCTGCGGGACGCGGAAGACGTTGATCGCATTGAAGGCGGGCGTGTAGCCCTCGGCGACGTGGTCGTCTTCGTCGAGGAACATCAGCAGCCCGCCCCAGTCGGCGCGCCAGCGGGGCGTGAGGTTGAGCACGTAGGCGTACAGACGATGCTGCTTCTCCACCTCGTCCTGGTGCGCCGTGGCGAAGTGGCCGGGCAGATACCGGGTCGCCATGGCGTCGCAGTAGACGATGCGCTCGTCGCCGGTGAGTGCGCGCATGAAGCCCAGGAACTCCGGCCCGTTCACGAAGTCCAGCCACCGGTTCAGCAGCGGAGCGACCTTGCGTGGTCCCCGCTCCTCGTCGCTGATACGGATGGTGTCGAACATGTAGCGGAACGCGTCGCGGGCGTCGGTCTGCACCGAAGCTTCGAACTGCGCACGTTCGTCAGGAGGAAGCTCCTCGACCTCCTCCGCCAGGATCTCGCAGTGCCCGCCAGCCGTGTGCAGGGCGCGCACCCACCCCTCGGCGCACTCCAGCGTCGACCACAGGGCCTTCGCCGTCGCGGGTGTCAGGAATGCGGGAACGTGCAGGCGTCCGAAGCGCCGGAACACGGCACGATAGCGCTCGGGCTCCAGGGCCGGATCGAGGTCCAGACGGGCGCCGACAGACACGTTCACCAGGACATCCGGTCGCTGCGCTACTTGCGACGACAAGGCGGCCTATCGGCCACCGGCGGCAAGTTAAACATCGGTTAGAAATGACGCACCGCCCCGCCGGGAGGTTGTACCCGGAGACGGGACAGCCGGAGACAACGCGGGACAATGATGGAGGGATGAACCCCCTCGCCTCGGACCGCTCCCCCTGCGTCCGCCCTGCAGAAACCGGCCGCCGCCGGCTGCCCGCGGCCGCGCTGCAGCCGTGCCGACCGGCGGATCTGTTCACCGGCGAAGACCGTATATCCGTATCCAGCGCGAACGCGGGACAAAGCCGTCGCACGGCGCGTCCTCGCGCGCCGCTCGTGCGTTGTCACAGCACGCGCCTCAGGAGGACCCGTGGCCAGGCCTAAGACTCCGAAGACCCCGCAGGGTCTCCCCGACCGCGACACGCTGTTGCGGTACCTGCGCGAGCACGGCGAGGCCGGCAAGGGCGACATCGCGCGCAACTTCGGGCTGAAGGGCGGCGACCGCCGGGCCCTGCGGGAGATGCTGCGCTCGCTGGAGGAGGACGGCGCGCTCGGCCGGCGCGGTCGGCGGGCGTTCAGCGAGGCGGGCGCGTTGCCGCCGGTGGGCGTGGCCGACGTGGTCGAGCGGGACGCGGACGGCGAGCTCTACGTGCGGCTGGCCAAGGGCGGCGAGGATGCCCCGCTGGCGCGGCTGGCCCCGGACCGGAACGAGAAGGTGGCGGGCGCCCCCGGCATGGGCGACCGGCTGCTGGTGCGCTTTGAGAAGACAGCGGAGGGCGTCGAGGCGCGGCTGATCAAGCGGCTGGGCCAGAGCGCGCACCGCGTCCTGGGCGTGGTGCGGCTGGCGCGGCGGGAGGTGCGGATCGAACCGGTGGACCGGCGCTCGAAGGAGGTGCTGGTCGTCGGGGCCGAGGAGGCGCGCGAGCTGAAGGACGGCGACCTGGTGCTGGCGCAGGTGCTGGGCGGCGGCGACCCGCGCGCACGCGGCCATGGCCCCAAACGCGGCAAGGTGTTGGAGGTGGTCGGCCGGGAGGACCAGCCGCGGGCGGCGTCGCTGATCGCGGTGCATACGCATGGCGTCCCGATGGGCTTCCCGCCGGACGCCGACGCGGAAGCGGAGGCGGCGCGGGAGCCGACGCTGGAGGGCCGAACGGACCTGCGCGACCTGCCGCTGATCACCATCGACCCGGCCGACGCGCGCGACCATGACGACGCGGTGTACGCGCAGGCGGACGACGATCCGAAGAACCACGGCGGCTGGATCGTGTGGGTCGCGATCGCGGACGTCGCGGCGTACGTGCGGCCCGGCTCGGCGCTCGACCGCGTCGCCCGCGACAAGGGCAACTCGACCTACTTCCCCGACCGCGTGGAGCCGATGCTGCCGTTCCGGCTGTCGGGTGGACTCTGCAGCCTGGTCGCCGGGCAGAACCGCGCCTGCATGGCGGTGCGTATGGTCTTCGACGCGAACGGTCGAAAGCTCAGGCACGAGTTCGTGCGCGGGCTGATGCGCTCGGCCGCGGGCCTCTCGTACGAGCGCGCTCAGGCGGCGATCGACGGCGCGCCGGACGACGAGGCCGGCGCGCTGATGAAGACCGTGCTGGAGCCGCTGTGGGCGGCGTACCGCACGATGCTCAGGGGACGCGAGAAGCGGGGGCCGCTGGAGATCCACTCCCTCGAGCGAAAGATCGTGCTCAGCCCCGAAGGCGAGATCACGTCGATCACGCCGCGCGTGTCGCTGGAGGCGCACCGGCTCATCGAGGAGATGATGATTCAGGCGAACGTCTGCGCGGCGGAGACGCTGGAGCAGAAGAAGACGCCGCTGGTCTACCGGGTGCACGACACGCCGAGCCAGGAAAAGGTGTTCGCGCTCGCCGACTTCCTCTCGACCATCGGCGTGCCGTGGAACAAGGGCGCGCCGCCGACCACCGACCGCTTCAACAAGCTGCTGCGCGAGATGCGCGAGAGCGAGCACGCGGACATCGTCAATGAGGTGGTGCTGCGCACGCAGATGCAGGCCCACTACAACAACGAGAACATCGGGCACTTCGGCCTGAACCTCGACCGCTACGCCCACTTCACCTCGCCGATCCGGCGCTACGCCGACCTGATCGTGCACCGCGCCCTCATCCGCGCGCTGAAGCTCGGGAGCGACGGGCTGACCGATCAGGAGGTGGCGCAGATGGCGGCCACCGCCGAGCACATCACCGCGACGGAGCGGCGCTCGATGGCCGCCGAGCGCGACGCCACGGACCGCTACATCGCCGCCTACCTCGAGGAGCGTGTCGGCGCCGAGTTCGACGCGCGGATCACGGGCGTGACGCGCTTCGGGCTGTTCGTGCGGCTGGCCGAGACGGGCGCCGACGGATTGGTGCCGGTGTCGAGCCTCGGGAACGAGTACTTCGTGCACGACGACCGCGCGCACGCGCTGGTGGGTGAGCGCAGCGGCGCGCGCTGGCGGCTGGGCCGCGACGTGCAGGTGCGCCTGCTGGAGGCGACGCCGATCACCGGCGGGCTCGTCTTCGAGATGCTGAGCGAGCCGGACGCGGCCGACCCGAACGCGCCCCGGCCTCGGCTGGGCGTGCGCGGCCGCGGCTCCGGCCCGGGCGGCGGGGGCCCCAAGCGCGGAGGCGGTCCCAAGCGCGGCGGCCCGCCCCGCGGTCCCGCGAAGCAAACGACGGGCGGCGGCGAGGAGAAGCGAAAGGGCGTGCGCCGCCGCGTGCGCGGCTAGTTCAGGTCCTGCCGCTGGAAGAGGCCGACGGTGAGCGCGGTCAGCCCGCCGATCCACGCGATCAACGCGGCCAGCGACGTTCCCCACGGCAGCGACACGACCGTCTTATCGAGGAAGGGCCGGCTCGCGGCCTTCCCTTCCACGATCCACGCGCTGAGGTTCATCAGGTGGTGGCCCGGCAGCACGTGGTAGAGGAACAGCACCAGATCGCGCGCCTGTAGGGCGAGCAGCGGCGCGAACTTGGTGAAGACCTCCTCGGCCGTCCCGATCACCACGGCGATGATCAGCGCCGCGATCGTCGACCGCGTGAGCACCGCCGCCAGGCTGGTGTAGGCCACCGTGAGCAACACCGGCGCCAGCATCACCAGCGCGCCGCGGCCGTGGGCCTGCAGCAGCGCCTGGATGGTGATCCCCTCGGGCGCGGCATCACCGGTGGCCACGCCGCCCAAGTAGCCCAGCACCACCATCAGAAGCGCGGTCAGCGCCAGCGCGATATAGATCAGCGCGACCACCGTGGCGTACTTCGCCGCCATCAGGGCCCAGCGCGCACGGTGCGGCACCACCAGCTTCCATGTGTTCCACCCATACTCCCCGGCGAAGGCCACCGCGGTGAACCCCGCCACCAGGTAGCGGCCGAAGGTGCTGGCGGGGCCGTTCCAGGCGAAGGCGCTGTCCGACGCCCACTTGGCCGCAGTCTCGACGTCGCCCGGCTTCGGCGGGTCGCCGCGAACGAGGTCCACCCCGATCGCGATGAGCGCGATCACGACGATGCCGATCGGATAACCCCAGACCAGGAACCAGGCCGCGCGGTGGCGGGCGAGCTTCAGGCGCTCGGCGGCGAGGACGTCAAACATGGGCCGCCTCCGGCTGGGTGATGGAGAGGAAGACCTCCTCGAGGTTCCGTTGCTCGGTCGCGACGCCGAAGACGTCCACGCCGGACTCGACCAGCCGACGCACCACCTCCGGCGTGTCGGCACGCGGGGCGCTCACCCTCAGCCTCGTTCCCTCGATCGTCGCCGACCAGCGCTCCGCCAGCGCGGCCTGCGCCCGCTCGAGCGGCGCGGCCTCGACGGTCAGCACGTCATCCTGGTGCAGCAGGTCCGCGATCGTCGCCTCGCGCACGATGCGGCCCTTGCTGATGATACCGACGCGGTCGCAGACCTGCTGGACCTCGTGCAGCAGGTGGCTGGAGAGGAAGACCGTCTTGCCCTGCTCGGCCGCCAGGCGGCGGATCAGCGCGCGCATCTCCTGGATGCCGGCGGCGTCGAGGCCGTTCACCGGCTCGTCGAGAATGACGAGGTCCGGGTCGTTCAGCAGGGCCGCGGCCACGCCCAGGCGCTGGCGCATGCCCGTGGAGTAGCCCTTCACCTTGCGGCCGCCGTCGCGAGCGCCGAGGCCGACTTCGTCCAGCAGCTGGTCGATGCGGTCGGCCGGCGCGCGCCCGTGCGTGCGCGAAAGCACCTGCAGGTTCTTCCGGCCTGACATGAAGGGATAGAAGGTGCCGCCGTCGACCAAGGAGCCGACGCGTCGCAGGCCGGCCCGCGTCTTCAGCACGTCCTCGCCCCAGAGGCGGGCGTGGCCGGCGGTGGGCGTGATCAGCCCGAGCAGCATGCGGATGGTGGTGCTCTTGCCGGCGCCGTTCGGTCCGAGGAAACCGTAGACCTCGCCAGCGCCGACAGAGAGCGAGACGTCCTGCACCGCGCGAACCCCGCCGCGGCGGCCGCCGTAGGTCTTGCTCAGGCTGGAGAGCTCGAGGACGGGCGCGGCGCTGCTCATCGGAGACCCATAGCCGAGTCGAGCGCGGAGGTTGAGGACTGCGACGCCGCGTGCGCAAAGGAGGGCGCATGACTGACCCCGTGCTGGACGCCGATTTCGATCCGCTCGCCGACGCGGTCCGCGAGCGGGATCGCGTGGTGCGGCCGAAGCATGCGGCGACGCTGATCCTCGTCCGGAGCGACGCACCTGCGCCGCGCCTGCTGATGGGCCGCAGGGCGGGCGGGCACGCCTTCATGCCGTCGAAGTGGGTGTTCCCGGGCGGGCGGATCGAGCGGGCGGACTGGCGGGCCGCTAGCGCGACGGAACTGCGGCCCGAAGTGGCGGAGAAGGTGGGCGCCCGCGCGCGGCCGCTGGCCATGGCGGCCGTACGAGAGACGTTCGAAGAGGCGGGACTAATGTTGGCGAAGCGGGCCGAGCCGCAGGAGGGGCCGGGTGCGTGGGCGGAGTTCACGCGGCGCGGCGCCCTCCCCCATCTAGCTTCGCTGACGTACGTGGCCCGAGCGATCACCCCGCCATACCGCGCAAAGCGGTTCGACGCGCGGTTCTTCATGGCGGACGCGGGCGAGCTGATCAGCCTGGAGCGGCTGCCCGATTGCGGCGAGCTCGACGAAATCGCGTGGGTCTCGCTGCCCGAGGCGCTGGAGCTCGACTTGCCGAGCATCACCCGTTTCGTCGTGAACGAGGTCGGCAAGCGACTGACGGATCCCGCCCGGCCAGTGCCTTTCGTGCGGATGGAACGCGGCGCTAGAAAGCTGGACTGGCTGTAGGAGGGCGACGTGACGACCTACTATCGCGGGCGGCTGTTCGACCACGTGCACATCCGTGTCGCCGACATTGAGGCGAGCAAGCGCTTCTACCTCGCCGTGCTGGAGGCGGTGGGCCGGCGGCTCGGCGGCGAGGGCGAGGACTACTTCTGGTGCGACGAGTTCTATGTCTCCACCGCCGACGAGCACGGGCGGAGCCGGGTGCACCTGGCCTTCCAGGCCGAGGACCAGGAGACGGTGAAGCGCTTCCATGCCGCGGGACTGGGCGCGGGCGGGCGCGACAACGGCGCTCCGGGTTTCCGCGAGTACCACGCCGGATACTACGGAGCCTTCCTGCTCGACCCCGACGGCAACAACATCGAGGCGACCTGGCACGGGCCCGCGCGGCGCAGCGCGGCTTCGGTCGAGATCAGCCCGGACTGGTGACCGGCCGCGTCAGGTCGAACTCGACACGGAACAGGCGGTTCGGGCGCGCGAGCTCGTAGACAAAGGCCGCGCCCGGACGGACCTCGATGGCCCAGACGTTGTCCACCGAGACGGGGATGTTCTGCGCCACGAACATCGCCTTCGACTCGGCGTCCGCCGGGAACTCCTGCCGCGCCGCCGTGCCGGGCGCGGCGGTGTCGCCGCCGTAGTTGGTGCGCTCGTCGGACCTGCCGTCCTCGTGCCGGTGGTCGTGCTTCAGCCGCAGGCCCCCAGGCGTGCGGGTGACCACCCAGGTGCGGGAGCGGTCCTCCCCGACGTGGAAGGGGATGCGGACCTGCGTCGGCGTGCAGTCGCGGACGTGCATGACGAGGCGCTTGCCGGCGAAGTCCGGGCTGGGGGTCGGGGTGTCGGCGACCACGCTGCCCTCGAACGTCCTCCCGCAGAGGGCGGTCAGGCGGGCGAAGAAGGCGTCGGCAGGGTGCGGCGGCGGAGGTACGGACGCGCACCCGCCCAGGAGGAGGATGACCAGGGTTCCCGCGCGCCTCATCAGCCGTCGCCCTCCTCGCCGCGGGCGCCGCGAAGCGCCGCATCGCCCGGTTGCTCGCGACCCGGTCCGTCGGGGCCGGGTCGCTGCGTCCACAGGCGGCGATAGAAGCGGAGCCAGTCGTTCACGTCCACCAGAGGTTCCGGGGCGAGGCTGCAAACGTGGGCGCGACCGCGGACGGTCCGCCGCAGCAGCCCGGCCCGCTCCAGGACCTTCACGTGCTTGGAAGCTCCGGCGAAGGACATCCGGTGGGGGCCGGCGAGCTGGCTGATGGTCCGCTCTCCCTCGGCCAGTTCGTGGAGCATCGCGCGCCGGGTCGGGTCGGCCAGAGCCTGAAACACGGCGTCCAGACGGTGCGGGGGCTCAACCATGCGGCTCGGGTATGCGCCGGCGGGCCCCCGGGGGTCAACCGGAAGGTTGAACAAGACGGCCGCGCCTCACCGACGCGCGACCAGGAAGGGCGAGTGGAACGCGCTCCGACAGGAGGCAGGCCCCAATAGCTGGCCTTCGTGACAGGCGGGCCGCGGGGGCTGTGACGAACTTGCGACGCGGGGCCCTCTCCGCGTTGACTTCGCGGGCTTCGTGAGTATGTTCCGCGCCTCTCGAATTCCGGCGCAGGCGACTGCGCCCCAAGGAGCGCGCCCCGATGGCGAAGCCGGCTTCCATCAAGATCCGCCTGAATTCGACGGCGGACACGGGTTTCTTCTACGTCACGAAGAAGAACGCCCGGACCAAGACCGAGAAGATGGTCCTGAAGAAGTACGATCCCGTCGTGCGCAAGCACGTCGAGTTCCGTGAAGGCAAGATCAAGTAGGATCGCGCTCTGCAGCGCTGTGACTGCGACGCCCGGCGGCCTCCGCCGGGCGTTTCGCGTTTTAGGCGGCCGCCTTGGCGATCACGCGGTTACGGCCCTCGGCCTTGGCCCGGTAGACGGCCTCGTCGGCGCGCTTGAGCAGGCTGTCGGCGCCGTCCTGTGGGCCCGCGACGGCCACGCCGATCGAGATGGTGACGTTGAGCAGCTCGGCGCCCTTGCGCACGCGGAAGGGAGAGCCCGCCACGTCGCGCCGGATGCGCTCGGCGATCCTGTGGGCGTCGACCATCTCGGTGTCCGGCATGAGCACCACGAACTCCTCGCCGCCGTAGCGACAGGCCAGGTCGACCGTGCGGACGTTGTTGGCCAAGCGGACCGCGAACTCGCGCAGCACCTCGTCCCCGGCGTCGTGGCCGTAGGTGTCGTTCACGGGCTTGAAGTGGTCGATGTCGACCAGCAGCAGCGACATGGGCGCGTCGCGCCGGCGGCTCATCAGCGAGGTCAGCTGGGCCGTCATGTAGCGGCGGTTGTAGAGGCCGGTCAGCTGGTCGATCACCGCCAGCTCGAGGCTGTGGTCGAGGCTGTGGCGCAGGAAGTCGGTGTAGCGCTTGCGCTTGATCTGGGTGCGGGCCCGCGCGGAGAGCTCCTGCGGGTCGACCGGGCGCGGGAGCAGGTCGTTGACGCCGATCTCCAGCGCCTTGACCACGCGGGGGCGGTCCTCGACGTCCACCATCGCCAGGATCGGCACGTGGCGGGCCGCCTCTTCCGAGCGGATGCGCGCCGCCAGGCGCAGGCCGTCGAAGCTCTTGGCCACGGCGTTGACGATGTAGAGGTCCACGTGGCCGCCCTGAGGCAGCGTCTCCAGGCCCTCCGGCCCGGCGAAGAGCTGCGCACGGTGCTCGATCGAGAGCTCCTCGATCAGGCGGGCGCCCTGGCGCTCGTTGTCGTCGAAGACGGCGACGCGGCCACCCGAGCCGCCTTGGCGGGCTGCGGAGGCCTCGATCACGCCCATGCGGCGGCCCGAGGCCTCGCGCTGGCGCAGTTCGTCGATGACCAGCTTCAGCCGGGTGAGGCTGCGCACGCGCGACAGCAGCATGACGTCGTCAATCGGCTTGGTCAGGAACTCGTCAGCGCCCGCCTCGAGGCCGGCGATGCGGTCCTCGCGGCCATCGAGCGCGGTGATCAGCACCACCGGGATGTGGCGGGTGGCGATGTCGTCCTTCAGCCGGCGGCAGACCTGGAAGCCGTCCATGCCGGGCATCATCACGTCGAGCAGGATGATGTCGGGGCTCTCGGCGGCGGCCTTGGCCAGCGCCTCGACTCCGTTATAGGCGGTCAGGACCTCGTAGTACTCGGCGGTGAGCTTGGCCTCGAGCAGCCGGACGTTGGGCTCGATATCGTCGACGACTAGGATGCGGGCGGTCATCGGCGCTAGCCCAGGAACTTACGGACGACGTCGAGGAAGTGCATCACGGAGATGGGCTTGGAGAGGTAGGCCTCGCAGCCCCCTTCCCTGATGCGCTCCTCATCGCCCTTCATCGCGAAGGCGGTGACGGCGATCACCGGAATGTGCGAAAGCTGGTCGTCCTCTTTCAGCCACTTGGTGACCTCCAGGCCGGAGATCTCGGGCAGCTGAATATCCATGAGTATAAGATCGGGGCGATGCTGACGAGCGAGAGCGAGCGCCTGCAATCCCTCACGGGTCTGCAGGGTTTCGTAGCCTTGGGCATCGAGCAGATCATGAAAAAGCTTCATGTTCAGCTCGTTATCCTCGACGATGAGGACTTTCTTCGTCATGGTTAATCAACCATCACCCGGCGCGAGGACTCAGGCCCGCTTGTGTTCTCAAGCTGGATTAGACGCCGATATCCTTAAGTCGCCGTTAGCCCCAGACCGGGACAGGCGGGCATGATCCGGGTCGGCGTGGACTTCGGCGGCACGAAGATCGAGGCGGCGGCCATCGACGCGGAGGGGCGCTACGCGGCGCGCCTTCGGCAGCCCAATCCGGGGACTTACGACGAGGCGCTGGCCACGGTGGCGCGGCTGCTGGAGGCGGTCGAGCGGGAGACGGGAGCGATTGAGCGCGTGGGCGTCGGCACGCCGGGCTCGATCTCGCCGCGAACAGGCATGATCCGCAACGCGAATTCGACCTGGATGAACGGGCGGCCGTTCCACCTGGACCTGGAGCGGTCGCTGGGGCGGCCGGTGCGGATCGCCAATGACGCCAACTGCCTCGCGCTGTCGGAGGCCAGCGACGGGGCGGCGGCCGCCGCGCGGGTGGTGTTCGCCGCCATCGTGGGCACCGGCTGTGGCGGCGGAGTCGTGGTCGACGGCACGATCGTGGAGGGCGCCAATGGCGTCGGCGGGGAGTGGGGGCACTCTCCCCTGCCTTGGCCGAGCGGGCCCGAGCTGCCGCCGCACCGCTGCTGGTGCGGCCGCGTCGGGTGCCTCGAGACCTACGTCTCCGGGACCGGATTCGAGGCGGATTACCGCGAGGCGACCGGCACGCCGCGACGCGGCCCCGACATCATCGCGGCGATGCGCGGTGGCGAGGCGGAGGCCACGGCGGCGTTCGACCGGTATGTCGATCGGCTCGGGCGCGGGCTGGCGGTCGTCGGCGACATCATCGATCCTGACGTGATCGTTCTGGGCGGCGGCATGTCCAACGTGGACGAACTCTATGAGCGGCTGCCGGCGGTCTACTCGGACCGGCTCTTCTCCGACGCCTGCGAAACGCGGATCGTGAAGGCGGCGCACGGCGACAGCTCCGGCGTGCGGGGGGCGGCCTGGCTGTGGCCGCTCAAGGACAGGTGACGACGCTCTGCCGTGACTGCCTGACGCTGCACGAGCAGCCGCTCGCGCGCTGCCCGAAATGCGAGTCCCGGCGGTGCCTGGCGCACGCGGAGCTGACGACGCTGAGCATGGCGCACGTGGACTGCGACGCCTTCTACGCGTCGGTGGAGAAGCGAGACCGGCCGGAGCTGCGCGACAAGCCGGTGATCGTCGGGGGCGAGGTGCGCGGGGTGGTCACCACGGCCTGCTACATCGCGCGCCTGTATGGCGTGCGTTCTGCGATGCCGATGTTCAAGGCGCTGAAGGCCTGCCCAGACGCAGTGGTCGTGAAGCCGGACTTCACGAAATACCGGACCGAGAGCCGTCGCATCTTCGAGGTGCTGGGCAGGCTCACGCCGCTGATGCAGTCGCTGTCGCTAGACGAGGCGTGGCTCGATCTTTCGGGCACGGAGCGGCTGAACGGCGGGCCGCCGGCTCTGGCGCTGGCCCGGGCCCAGGCCGAGATCGAACGGGAGACGGGCCTCACGGTCTCCGTCGGGCTGGCGGCGAACAAGTTCCTGGCGAAGATCGCGTCGGATCTCGACAAGCCGCGAGGATTTTCGGTGATCGGCGGCTCCGAGGCGAAGGCGTTCCTGGCGCCGCGGCCGGTGGCCATCCTGCCTGGTGTCGGACCCATATTCGCGCGCACCCTGCAGGACGACAGCTTCCGCACGGTCGGCGACCTCGCCGCCGCGGATCCGCGAGACCTGGCGCGGCGGTACGGCGTCTACGGCGTGCGGCTGTACGAGTTGTCCAACGGACGCGACGTGCGCCACGTCGACCCGGACGAGGACCGCAAGAGCGTCTCGGCCGAGAACACGTTCAACGAAGACATCCGCGACCTCGCCGGGCTGGAGGACGAGCTCTGGCCGCTCTGCGAGAAGGTCGCCGGGCGGATGCGCCGGGACGACCTCGTGGGCCAGGTGATCACGCTCAAGCTGAAAACGGCGGACTTCAAGATCCTGACGCGCCGGCGAACGCTGGCCGTGCCCACCCAGACGGCGAAGGCGCTGTTCGCCTGCGGGCGCGAGCTGCTGAAACCGGAAGCGAACGGGCGACCGTTCCGGCTCATCGGCATCGGGCTGTCCGACCTGCTGCAGGCGACGGCCCCGGCGGACTTCTTCGGCGAGAGCGAGGCGCGCAGCCGCGCGGCCGAGCAGACGGTGGACCGGCTGCGCTCCAAGTTCGGCCAGGCGGCGGTGGTGAGCGGCCGCGCTTTGAAACGCTGAGGGCCTCGGCTAGCTAGGCCGCCGACAGGAGACCCTCATGCAGCAGATCGAAAACCGCCTCGCCGAACTGGGCATCACACTGCCGGAACCGGTGGCCCCGATTGCCACGTACGTCCCCTTCGTGCGGACGGGGAACGTGGTGCACATCTCGGGGCAGGTCTCGACCGACGGCCAGGGCGGCATCAAGGGAACGGTCGGCGAGGACGTCGACTTCGAGACTGCGCTACGCGCGGCGCGCACCTGCGGGATCAACCTGCTGGCGCAGATGAAGGCCGCCTGCGACGGCGACCTCGGCGGCGTGGCGCGGGTGGTGAAGCTCGGCGGATTCGTCCAGGCGGGACCGGACTTCTGGGACATCCCGAAGGTGATCAACGGCTGCTCGGACCTGATGGTGGAGGTGTTCGGGGACGCAGGTCGGCATGCCCGTTCGGCGGTGGGCGTCTACAAGCTGCCGCTGAACTTCGCCGTCGAGATCGACGCCGTCATCGAGGTGGCCGAGCGCCGCCGGTGAGCCACGGGCTGGCTTCGGCCGTCCGGGTCCACGGCGCGATCGAGGAGATCGGGCGGGAAGACTGGGATCGCTGCGCCGGCTCAAGCGGCCCCTACAACCCGTTCACCGCCTATGACTTCCTGCAGGCGCTGGAGGAGAGCGGCAGCGTCGGGCCGGGCACCGGCTGGCGGCCGCAGCACCTGACCGTCCACGACGAGGCGGGCGCCGTCGCGGGAGCGATGCCGCTCTACCTGAAGAGCCACAGCCAGGGCGAGTACGTGTTCGACCACGGCTGGGCGAACGCCTACGCGCGGGCCGGAGGTCGGTACTATCCCAAGCTGCAGGGGGCAGTGCCGTTCACACCGGCGACAGGCTCGCGGCTGCTCGTGCGAACCGATGCGGAGCGGGAGGCGGCGCAGCGGCTGCTGGGCGCGGGCGCGGCGACGCTATGCGAGCGGATCGGGGCCTCGTCCGTACACGTCACGTTTGCTCCTGAGACGGAGCAGCGACTGCTCGGAAGGCTCGGGTACCTGCTGCGGCAGGACCAGCAGTACTGGTGGTCGAACGCCGGCTACGGCTCGTTCGAGGACTTTCTCGGCGCGCTCTCGTCGGGGCGCCGCAAGACGATCCGGCGCGAGCGGCGCGAGGCGCAGGCGGGGCTGGAGATCGCCGGCCTCACCGGGCCAGATCTTCGGGAGGAGCACTGGGACGCGTTCTTCGAGTTTTACATGGACACGGGCTCGCGGAAGTGGGGGCGGCCGTACCTCACCCGGCGGTTCTTCTCTCTGGTGGGGGAGCGGATGGCGGAACGTGTCCTGCTGGTGATGGCGCGGCGCGGCGGGCGGTGGATCGCGGGAGCGCTCAACTTCATCGGCGGCGACGCCCTGTTCGGCCGGAACTGGGGCGCGATCGAGGAGGCGCCGTTCCTGCACTTCGAGCTCTGCTATTACCAGGCGATCGAGCAGGCGATCGCGCGCGGGCTGTCGCGGGTCGAAGCGGGCGCGCAGGGCGAGCACAAGATCGCGCGGGGCTACCTGCCCTCCCCCGTCTATTCGGCGCACTACATCGCCGATCCGGGGCTGCGAGAGCCGGTTGCGCGCTACTTGGAGGAGGAGCGCGCGGCGGTGGCGCAGGAGATGAGCTACCTCGAGGAAGCGTACTCGCCCTTTCGCCGGGGCTGAGTCAGGAGCCTTCGTAGGCTTGCTGCAGCAGCCTGCGAACTTCCTCGTCGACGTCCTTCGGGGCGGCGAGCCGGACGTTCGATTTCAGCCGCTCCGACCAGCTCTCTCGCCCCGGCGACGCCAGCCGTGGAGCAGCGTCGGGCGGGACGGCGAGGCCGAGGAGGGCGGCGCCGCCCCTGAGGGGCTTGGCGGCGGCGAACTGCACCGTGCGGCTCCAGGCGGTGAAGCCCTTGCGCGCTCCTTCGGTGACGTCGCCCAGGCCGTAGACCACCGCCGCCACCGCTTCGCAGACCGCGCGCGAGGCGGGATCGGTCCACAGCGCCGCCTTCAGAGCCGCCGGATCGTCGTAGCCACGGCTCTCCGCGGGAAAGGCTTCGCCGAGCACGAGCATCGCGCGGTTCTGGCCCAGCCCGTGGTGGGTCTTGAGCCATTGCTGGCGAGCCTTGGGCCGCGCCTCGGGGCAGGTGCGGGCGACGGCGACCCATTCGTCGAGCGAGCGGCCGGTTTCCGCCTGCAGGCCCTCGCGAACCGAGGCCATCCACTTCTGCTGACGATCGGTCAGGTGGCTTTCGCGTTTCGCCACGGTGCGTTCCCTTTTACGTTGACGCGCCTCGAGACCTGGAGCGCCAGATGAGCCTGGACGGCGGCTACGACCGAGAGAACATATTCGCGAAGATCCTGCGGGGCGACATGCCTGCGACGAAGGTCTTCGAGGACGAAACGGTGCTGGCCTTCATGGACGTCTTCCCGCAGTCGCGCGGGCATGTGCTGGTGGTGCCGAAAGCCGAGGCTCGGAACCTGCTCGACGTCGAGCCGGAGGTGCTCCGCGAGCTGGTGGTGCGGGTGCAGCGGGTGGCGCGGGCGGTGCGCGAGGCGCTCAAGCCCGACGGCCTGACGGTGATGCAGTTCAATGGCGCCGCCGGCGGGCAGACGGTCTACCACCTGCACTTCCACGTGATCCCCCGGTGGGAGGGGGAGCCGCTGGGGCGGCACGGCGGCGGCACGGCGGACCAGACGGAGCTCGCCGAGCTGGCGCAGCAGATCGCGGCTGCAATGCGGTGAGCGAGCTGGTCGTCCGGCTGACGCGGCTGTCGAACGAGCGGCACCGTTTCGAGTACCGGCGGCCGGACGGGTCGGGCGAGGCGGTGGAGATGGAGACCCGCAGCCTCCTGACGCACGATCTCGCGCACTTTGCCGTGGAGGCTGAAGCGGGGCTGCAGGACGGGTTCTACGGCAAGCTGGCGCGGGCGGGTTCGTATGCCGAGATCAGCGGGATGGACGCGGACGCGCTCGGGCTGGAGCGCGTGGTGGTGACGCTCCAGGGATCGGTGAAGACGGAAGCGCCCGCGGACCATGTGTGGGGGCGGCTGGTTGGAACGTTCTCTGCGATGGAAGAGCCGTTTCCGGAGTGGCTGAACCCCGAGGTGGTGGAGCGCATCCACCGGCGGCTGCGGGCGCTGCTGGGGGAGCAGCGGGCGACGCCGTTCGGCGACGCGATGGAGCTGCGGTTTCCGCTGACGTGAGAAGGGCCGCCCCAGAGGGCGGCCCTTTCAGCTACTCGACCGTTTCGGCGGCGTCGTCGGCCTGCTCGGGCGTGTCGCCGGCTTCGAAGTCGAAGGTGATCTTCGAGTCCTGCAGCTTCACCTTCACGTGGCCGCCCTTCACCAGGCGGCCGAACAGGATCTCGTCGGCGAGCGGCTTCTTGATGTTCTCCTGGATCACCCGGGCCAGCGGCCGGGCGCCGTAGAGCTCGTCGAAGCCGTTCTTGGCCAGCCAGTCGGCCGCTTCTTCCGTCAGCTCGATCGTCACGTGGCGGTCGGCGAGCTGCGCCTCGAGCTGCATGACGAACTTGTGCACGACCTGGCGGATGATCTCCGGCGTGAGGCCCGCGAACTGCACCACCGCGTCGAGGCGGTTGCGGAACTCCGGCGTGAACAGGCGCTTGATGGCCTCCGTGTCCTCGCCCTCGCGCCGCCCGCGGCCGAAGCCGATCGACTCGCGCGCGGCGTCCGAAGCTCCGGCGTTGGTGGTCATGATCAGGACCACGTTGCGGAAATCGACCTTCTTGCCGAGCGCGTCGGTGAGCGTGCCGTGGTCCATGACCTGCAGCAGGATGTTGTAGATGTCCTGGTGCGCCTTCTCGATCTCGTCGAGGAGGACGACGGCGTGCTTGTGCTGGTCGACGGCGTCGGTCAGCAGGCCGCCCTGGTCGTGGCCGACGTAGCCCGGAGGCGCGCCGATCAGGCGGCTGACCGTGTGCCGCTCCATGTACTCCGACATGTCGAAGCGCAGGAGCTCGACGCCGAGCGTGGCGGCGAGCTGCTTGGCGACCTCGGTCTTGCCGACGCCGGTCGGACCCGAGAACAGGTAGGAGCCGATCGGCTTGTTCGGATCGCGCAGGCCCGCGCGCGCCATCTTCATGGCGGCGGAGAGCTGGACGATCGCGTCGTCCTGGCCGAACACGGCGCGCTTGAGGTCGGTCTCGAGCTGGCGCAGCGACTCGGTGTCCGACTTGGAGACCGACTTCGGCGGGATGCGCGCCATCTTGGCGACGACCGCCTCGATCTCCTTGGTGCCGATGGTCTTCTTCCGCTTAGACTCAGCCACGAGCATCTGCGAGGCGCCGGCTTCGTCGATCACGTCGATCGCCTTGTCCGGCAGCTTGCGGTCAGTGATGTACTTGGCCGAGAGGTCCACCGCCGTCTTGATCGCGGCGTCGGTGTAGCGGAGCTTGTGGAAGGTCTCGTAGTAGGTCTTCA
>DASVVG010000230.1:0-2303 GCA_036386655.1 Caulobacteraceae bacterium
TCCGGCAGGTCGCGCCAGGGGATGCCGGCGCGGTAGCGGTGGAGCACCGCCTCGACGAACAGGCGGTTGTCCCGCGCCGTCATCCCGACATGGCCGACCCGGCCCGGCAACAGGCCCTCGATCCGCACCCACTGGTCGTCACGCAAAGCGTATCGCCACATTCGCCGGCTGCTCCCCGAATCGCCGGCACCCTATGAATCACTCCCGGAACACCTCCGGAATCCCTGATCTGAGGACAGGCCCTAGCACTACCTGGGCACTTCAAGGCACGCTGTGAAGTCCATATCTGCTCGCTCACTGATCTGGCGAGAGGTGGTGATGGCAGAAGCGGGCGGTGCCGGAAGCGATCTGGATCGCTGGCTGGAGCCATTTCTCGAGGTGCTCGGGCACAAGAAGCGGCGGACCTGGGCGCCGCTGTACCTGCGCGGGCTTCTGGGCCCGAGCGAGCGCAAGAGCCTGCAGCCGATGGCGGCGAGCCTGGGACTGTCAGGCCATGACCAGTTGCAGCACTTCATCGCCAGCCCGGCCTGGGACGACGGCCCGCTGTGGCGGGTGCTGGCCGGGCAGGCCGACCGGGTGGTGGGTGGGCCGAAGGCGGCGCTGGTGATCGACGACACGGCGCTGCCGAAGAAGGGCACGCTCTCGGTCGGCGTGGCGCGGCAGTACTGCGGCCAGCTGGGCAAGCGGGCCAACTGCCAGGCGCTGGTCTCACTGACGCTGGCGGGGCGGGAGGTGCCTGTCCCCGTGGGGCTGCGGCTGTTTCTGCCGGCGGAGTGGACCGCCGATCCGGAGCGCTGCGCGGCCGCCGGCGTGCCGGATGACGAGGTGGTGGCCCGCGGCAAGGGCGAGATCGCGCTCGCCGAGCTGGACCGGCTCATCGCCGCCGGCGTGCGGTTTGGCCTCACGCTGGCCGATGCTGGCTACGGGGCGAGTGCGGCCTTCCGGCAGGGGCTGAGCGAGCGCGGTCTGGCCTGGGCGGTCGGTATCCCGCGCAACCAGAAGGTCTATGGCGTGGACGTCCAACTGGTCCCGCCCACAGGCCGCAAGCGGCGCCCGGCGCCAGACCAGGAGCCCCGCGAGGCCGAGGCGGTGCTGGCCGAGTTGCCTTGGCGGCGCGTGACCTGGCGACAGGGCACCAAGGGCCCTCTCGCCGCGCGGTTCGCGGCAACCCGTGTCCGGGTCGGCGATGGCGCGACCTGGGGAAACAACCGTCACCTGCCCGGCGACGAGGTCTGGCTGGTGGGCGAGTGGCGCTCGAGCGGCGAGCGCAAATACCACCTCAGCAATCTGCCGCCGCGGACCTCGCTGCGGGCGCTCGCCGCCGCCATCAAGGCGCGCTGGGTCTGCGAACAAGGGCACCAGCAACTGAAGCAGGAACTCGGCCTCGGCCACTTCGAGGGCCGCTCCTGGACCGGCCTGCACCGGCACGCGCTGATGACCTGCATGGCCTTCGCTTACCTGCAGCACCTTCGCCTTGCTGGGCAGCACCCGGCGAGGTCGGGGAAAAATACCGAGCCGCGTTCCGGGACCGCCACCATCCCCGACCCTGCCGGCGGTGCGCCGCGCCATCATGGCGCGCCTGTTCGCAGATCTCGTCGCGCCGATCCGCTGCCCGCACTGCCGACACAGGTTCAGGCCACCGTCTGACGCCAGAGTGCCCAGGTAGTGCTAAAGTGAGTGCAGGGCCGAAGCGCCACGGGGCGCCGCCGTCCCGGATGCCGGCGCCCGCCCCGTGTTCCGCCCACGCCCTGGCGGCGTGCCGCGCGCGGCCCCGAGGGTCGTCGGGAAGGCGGACGGATGTGGAGTGGACAACCAGCTCTAGGCGGCTACCACCCGAGCGGGGCGGCTGGAGCCCTGACCTCACCTGACGGGGCGATACCATGAACGACGTGCCGCCCGACCGCTTGGCCGCGAACCCGAAGAGCCCGCACCACGACGCCGCCGCGCTCGAGCGGGGGGTGGGCGTGCGCTTCAAGGGCGTCGAGAAGACCAACGTGGAAGAGTACTGCGTCAGCGAGGGGTGGGTCCGGCTGTCCGTCGGCAAGACCGTGGACCGGACCGGCGCCCCGGTGACGGTGAAGCTGCAGGGGACCGTCGAGCCCTACTTCCGGGGCGCGCCGCCGTAGCGGAGCCCCGGCGTGCGAGCGGGCGGCTCTGCGGGCGGAGGGCCTCGCGGGCGCGGTTCGCGTCGCCGACGCCGGTTCGCCCTCCGGGGGTTCGGGCGCAGGCCATACCGACCGTAGGGGGAGGGCCGCGCCCGGCCTTCCGCGCCTCCTCCGCACCGCCCGACGACGCTGTCGCCT
>DASVVG010000231.1:0-1577 GCA_036386655.1 Caulobacteraceae bacterium
CGTCCGCCGGCGTGGCTCCCGACGAAGCCTCCGCCGCGGCCTCGGCAGCCGGGTCGGCGCTGGGCGGCGCGCCGGGCGAGCTTCGGCTCGAGTTGGGTCTGATCCCGGGCGCGGGCGGCGTGATGAAGCTGTCGGACCTCATCGCGCGGCGCATCGACGGGTCGGGCGCCGCGCTCAAGGCGACGGAAGGCGGCGGGTTCACCGCTCAGAAGCTGGCCGCCGGCACGAAGGTCGAGGTCCGCTCGGCCGCAGGCGAGATGGACCAGGAGAGCTTCTACACCTCCGCCGTCGCCGCCGGGGTCAATGACGCGCTGATCCCCGAGTTCGCCCAGGCGTTCGCCTTCGACTTCGACTTCCAGCGCGAGATCAAGCCCGGCGACCGCTTCGAGGCGGTTTGGGAGGAGACGGTCAACGATCGGGGCCAGCCGGTGGGCGCGAAGCGGCTGCTCTTCGCCTCGCTTCACACGGCCGAGAAGTCGAAGGCGCTCTACCGTTTCACCCCGCCGGGCGAGAAGGAGGCCGGCTGGTTCGACGGCGCAGGGCGCAGCATCCGGCGCAGCCTGATGCGGACGCCGGTCGAAGGCGCCCGGATCAGCTCGCAGTTCGGCTACCGGACGCACCCGATCCTCGGCTACACCAAGCTGCACAAGGGCACCGACTTCGCCGCGCCGACGGGCACGCCGATCTACGCGGCGGGCGACGGCGTGATCCAGGTGGCCTCACCCCGCGGCGCGGCCGGCAACTTCATCTCGCTGCAGCACGACAACGGCTGGCGCACGACCTACATGCACCTGAACACCTTCGCTCCCGTCTCCGTGCAGGGCGCGCGTGTCACGCAGGGCACCGAAATCGGCCAGGTGGGGACCACCGGCCGCTCCACGGGGCCGCACCTGCACTTCGAGGTCTACATCGAGGGCGAGCCGGTGGACTCGATGACCATCGCCGTGGAGCAGGGCGTGGCGCTCTCGGGGCCGGCGCTGCAGGCCTTCTCCCGCGAGCGCGACCGCATCGACACCGTTCGCGCCGCCGCGCTCTAGCGGCGGCTCCGCGCGCCCCACAGCACGAACACCGCCAGCAGCGCGCTCAGCACGATCGTCGTGCTCAGCGCGCCGTTCAGCTCGTCCGGCCCGCCGCTGAACAGGGCGGGGCCGGAGAGGTCGATGTCGAACAGCGAGCCGATGGAATCGACCCCAGGGTTCGGCGTCGCGCCCGCGATCGACTGCTCGCCCCAGTTCCACACCCAGTGCGCCGCGAAAGGCGCCCACAGCCCACCCGTGCGCAGCGCCAGCAGCCCGAACACCGCCCCGGCCAGCGTGATGTTGAGCACCGCGAGCGCGCTCACGGGCTGCAGCAGGGCGTGCGCGGCGCCGAACAGCACCGATGTGACGGTCAGCCCCACCCAGGGGCCCCATCGTAGGCAGAGCAGCGGCTGCAACCAGCCGCGGAAGAACACCTCCTCGGCGCCCACCTGCACCGCGAACACCACGGCGGAGAGCGCGATGCCCTGCGCCAGCACCTCCGGCGAGAAGAGCACCGGCGTCGCCGCGGCCCCGGCCGCGCCCATGAGGGCCGCGCCC
>DASVVG010000232.1:0-9979 GCA_036386655.1 Caulobacteraceae bacterium
CCAGCGGGCGGCGCGGACGAAGTCCGCCTTCACCGCGTCCATGTCGGCGCGCGTCATCTCGCGGGGCGTCTGGTTGGCGGCTGTCCACGGGATCGGCGACGGAGCGATGATCTCCCAATTTCCCTCCGGCAGCGGCGTGTCGTCGCCGCCTTCCCACGGGGGACGAGTAGACGCCTTGGGTCCTGCGTGGCCGAGCTGGAGCGCGATCTTCGCGCCGCCGTGACCGTGCACGAAATTGACGATGCGCTTCCAGGCGCCGACATGCTCGGGCTTGTACATGCCGGTGCAGCCGGGGGTGATCCGCCCCTCGGGCGAGACGTCGGTCATCTCCGTGAAGATCAGGCCGGCGCCTCCGATCGCGCGGGCGCCCAAATGCACCAGGTGGAAGTCGTTCGGGGTCCCGTCCTCGGCCGAGTACATGCACATCGGCGAGACCACGACGCGGTTGGCGAGCTCCAGCCCGCGCAGGCGGATGGGCGCGAACATCGGCGGGACGGGTTCGTCGGCGGAGCGGCCGGTCGCGGCCTCGTAGAACCAGTGCTCCACGCCCTCCAGGAAGCCGCGGTCGCGCAAACGGAGGTTCTCGTGGCTCACACGCTGGCTGCGGGTGAGCAGGCTGTAGGCGAACTGCAGCGGCTCGAGGGTTGCGTAGCGCCCGAGGTTCTCAAACCATTCGGTTGAGTTGCGGGCGGCGCTCTGCAGCTTCAGGACCTCGACCTCGCGCTCGGCCTGATAGTCGGCGAGGGCGCGGTCCAGCGGCTGCCCCTCATGCAGGACGTCGGCGAGCTTGATCGCGTCCTCGAAGGCCAGCTTCGTCCCCGAGCCGATGGAGAAGTGAGCCGTATGGGCCGCGTCGCCCAGCAGCACGACGTTCCCGTCCCGCCACGTGCGGCAGAGCACGCGGGGGAAGTTCAGCCAGGCGGAGCCCCGCAGGTGACGCGCGTTGCTCAGCAACTCGTGACCATCCAGCCAGGCGGCGAAGAGGCGTTCGCCCGTCCGGCAGGTCTCGTCCTGGTCCATCTGGTCGAAGCCGAGGCCGCGCCAGGTCTGTTCGGAGCACTCCATGATGAAGGTCGAGGCGCCTTCCTCGAAGCGATAGGCGTGCGCCCAGATCCAGCCGTGCTCCGTCTCGACGAAGGCGAAGGTGAAGGCGTCGAAGGCCTTGCGAGTGCCCAGCCAGACGAACTTGTTCGCCCGCACGTCCACGTCGACGCCGAACGCGTCCGGCCGTGAATTGCGGATACGGCTGTTCACACCGTCCGCCGCCACGATCAGGTCGGCGTCGGCTAGCGCGGCGAGGTCCGGGTCCACCTCGGTCTCGAAGTTCAGCGCGACGCCGAGTTCGCGCGCCCGCTCCTGGAGAAGGTTGAGCAGGCGCTTGCGGCCGATGCCCGAGAAGCCGTGCCCGGAGGAGGTGATCCGCTCGCCGCGGAAGAAGACGTCGATGTCGTCCCAGTGCGCAAGGCCGGCCTCGATGGCGGCGGCGCTGGGCGGGTCGTTGCGCCGGAGGTTCTCCATCGTCTGGTCGGAGAAGACGACGCCCCAGCCGAAGGTGTCGTCCGGACGGTTGCGCTCGTAGACGGTGACCTGGTCGGAGGGGTCCCGCAGCTTCATGGAGATCGCGAAGTAGAGGCCGGCCGGCCCTCCCCCCGATATCGCGATCCTCATGCTGCCCCTCCGAACGCGCGGGAGGATAGTTTGGCGGTAAAAGCCTCCGCAAGCTCTTGAGGCGACGAGATGGACGGGCAGCCCGACTACGAGGCGGAATACGACAACCGGGGAAGGGTCCCGGAGCACCCCGCGATCTTCGCCGGATGGGCGCGGGACGCCGCCGCGTGGCGGGAGGCCGCGCCGCCGGAAACGGTCGCCTACGGACCCGGGGTGCGGAACGCGGTGGATCTGTTTCCCGCCGGCCCGGGTCCCGTCGTGCTGTTCGTCCACGGCGGCTACTGGCAGGCGATGGACCGGGGACTGTTCAGCCACATGGCCCGTGGGCTGAACCTGCGCGGGGCGAGCGTGGGGGTCGTGGGCTACGACCTCTGCCCCGAAGTGACGCTGGGCGAGATCGTCGAGCAGGTCCGGGCGGCGTGCCGGGCGATGTGGCTGCGCACCGGGGAGCGGCTCGTCGTGAGCGGCCATTCGGCGGGGGGCCATCTGGCGGCCTGCATGCTCGCGAGCGACTGGCGCGGCGAAGCCGAGATCGGCGTGGAGCTCGTTCCCGCCGCCTATTCGATCTCGGGGCTGTTCGACCTGCGGCCGCTCCTGCAGACCCGGCTGAACGGGGCGCTCGGGCTCACCGCGGAGGAAGCGGACCGGCTGAGTCCGATGCTCTGGGCGCCGCCGGACTGCCTCGCGCTGGACGCGGTGGTCGGGGAGGCCGAGAGCGCCGAGTTTCACCGCCAGAGCCGCGAGATCGTCGACACGTGGGGGAAAGACGGCGTGAGCGCTCGCTACGGCACGGTCCAGGGGGCGAACCACTTCACGGCGATCGCGCCGCTCGCCGATCCCCGGTCCGCCATGGTGGGGCGGATCCTGGAGCTGCGGGCGCAGGCGGCCTGAGCCTCAGGCGGGCGGCACCCGGACGCGGTCGCCGTCCAGCTCCAGCGGAGCTGTCAGCAGGGCGCGGAACGCCTTGTACGCCGCCGTGCCGGGAAAGAAGGCGTGCAGGAACATGTGATGCCGGCCGTCCGGCCCGAGGGCCACCGACGGATGCCCGGGGCCCGCCCAGCTGCCGGTGGTCCGCAGCAGCGGCCCGTCGAGCTTGCGATATGGTCCCAGCAGGTGGTCCGCCACCGCGGCTCCCAGCCCGTAGTGCGGCGTGGAAAAGTCGTTGCCGGCGTAGAGCATATAGTAGCGGCCGGCGTGGGCGGTGACCCAGACGCCCTCGATGAGATGCGCCTCCCACGGCTGGTCGTTCTCCAGCACCACGGCCCGTTCGCCGACGAGGCTGCGGCCGTCGGGGGCGAGCTGCTGCGCGTAAACGCGGGTCTTCAGGGCGTCGAGGATCGCGCACCGCTCGCCGTCCGCGATCGCGCCGGACCGGAGCCGGTCGCCGAACGCTGAGAATTCCGCCGTCACGGCCTCGATGAGCGGTTGCTGGACGAAGAACTGCTCCATCGGCTCGAGCGTCCGGACCCATGGCCAGAGGGTCTGCAGGAGCGCCGCGGTGCGCCGGTCGGCCTCGTTCTCGAACAGAGCGTCCACGCCGCCCCGGCGGTGCAGCAGGTCGCAGAGCAGGCGCGGCCACAGATCGTTGTCGTCCTTCTTCCAGAAGAGCCAGGGCGATCCCGCGGCGTCGAGCACGATGTGCGGGTCGATGACGCCGCCCCCCACCAGCGGCTCCGGATCGGGCTCGAAGGGACCCTCCGGGCGCGGCCCGCGCGCCATTCCGATCGCGAGGCCCCGATCATGCTCCCGCGCGGCGAAGCACACCCAGAACTCGTCCGCCACCCGGTGCATCTCGGGCGCCCAGAAGTCGCTGACGTCCGCGCCCGTCAGCGCCCAGGCGGGCGCATGCCCGCGCGGGAATATGAAGCCGGCGTGAGTCCACTCGACGAGGTCGCGAGACAAGAGGACCGGGAAGGCGTCCGGAGCGTCGTTGGAGGTGCAGACCAGCCACCAGACGGCGGCGGCGCCCTGCCCCACGCGGAGCACGCTCGGGTCTCCGTACCCGTAGAGGATGTCCGGCGACAGCGCCTGCGTGAGCAGCGGCCGCACCCCGGGGTGGTCCTCCGCGGCCGGCGGAGGGCGGCGGCTCAGCGGCAGGCGGATCCCGAAGTCCTCGGCCAGCGCTTCGAAGAGGTCGAGGTAGGCAGCTTGGTCGGGAACGGGGAGCGTGTACTCCCGGGTGACGCGCGAGCCGCCGTCAGGCGCGGGACCGGTGACCTGGAAGGCGCGCCGGACGGCCCGAGGCGCAGACCCGCGGACCTCTACGTCGAACGCGTACGGAGACGGCTCCGGGGCGCTGAGGCTCAAAACCTCGAGGGGTGCGTTCATGAGCCTCGCGTGTTCGGAGGGCGCCGGAGGTGCGGTGGACGCTAGGCGGCCCTGGGCGTGGGGTCGAGCAGGACCTCGGAATCCAGCCCGAGCTTGCGCATGGCTTCCGCCAGCCCGTAGGCGCCCTCCAGCGCCGCCGCCCGGGTGCGATAGCGCGCCACCTCACCTTCCTGGGAGATCACCCGCCACCAGTGGCCCGCGGGCTCGACGGCGTAGTGACGCCGCGAACGACCGGCGAAGAAGGCGGAAGCGGGAACGGGTGTCGCAGGCATTGTCCAAGCACGCTCTCAGACGAGTGGAACCCATCTACAGAAGCGCGGTTCCGCCTTACCCCGAAACCCGACAGTATTCAGCGCCGTGACGACAAACTCAGCAGTAGCGCAGTGTCGGGCACATGACGGTTGCGCCTTATCCTGACCCTCCCGGCAGCCCTCGCGGCACGATGATCCGCCGGAAGCGCGCCTCCACGAGGCCGAAGAGCCCAAACGCGATGAGGCCGGCCCCGAGCGCAGTGAGCACGTGCGACCCGAACGGCTGCCGTTCGATGGCGAGCAGCGCTCCCTGGATCGTCACCCCCTCGTTCGGCGCCACGTCCAACGCGGCCTCGGTCAGGAACAAGCCGAGCGCGAGGAACACCAGGCCGCGCGAGAAGTAGCCGGTCCGCCCGAGCGGCACGGCCCAAAGATGCATGGTGTGGTCGCAGGTCAGGTGCCGGCTGAACCCGCCGAACACGCCGTGAAGGGCGTTCAGGAGGCCTGCGGCGAGAACTGCGACGCCCAGCGCGATCAGGAGGATCTCGCCCAGCGGCAGGGCGAGAAGCGTCGCGATCTGCTGTTCCGTGACGTCGGGGTTCTCGCCCGCCTCCTCGATCCCCGCGGCGACGCCGAGACAGGAGAGCGCCAGGGTGCTGTATACCGCCGCGCTGACCGCCTGGCCGAAGCGGTTGAACAGCGCCTTGCGCGAGCGCCCCTGCCGGTCGGCGTCGAGCGCCGCCTGGGCGAAGCGCCAGAGCACGAACCCTCCCAGGCCGGTGGCGAGCAGGGTCAGCCAGAACTCCCCCAGCGGCCAGCCGGCGAACTCCTCGAAGGCGCCCTGAATACCGACTGCGTTCGCGCGCGCCTCGTGGGCGGCCATGATCGCCAGCGCGCCCATCATCAGGTGCACGAGCCCCCTCGCCCCGTAGCCGGCGCGGGCGAACCATTCCACGACGGTGACGTCGCGGATGCGGCGGGACGTCCAGCGTCCCTCCCGGAGCCACCTGAGCCCCTGGACCAGCAACCGGGCGGCCGAGGCCGTGGAGGAACGCAGGGGGCGATTCACGGCGCCAGTCTCGCAGGAACGGCCACGCTGCCAAGGTGTTGATGGCCTGAGGAGACTTTCGTTGGCCAAAGCGAAGGCGAAGCTCGCCGAATACGTCCGGAAACGGGACCCGGAGAAGACGCCGGAGCCCTTCGGCCGCACCGAGGTCGAGCCCTCCGACCGGCTTCGGTTCGTCATCCAGAAGCACGCCGCCACCCGTCTGCACTACGACCTGCGCCTGGAGCACGAGGGCGTGTTCCTCTCCTGGGCGGTGACCAAGGGGCCGTCGCTCGACCCGGACGAAAAGCGGCTGGCCGTCGAGACCGAGCCCCACCCGCTGGATTACGGCGACTTCGAGGGGACGATCCCGAAGGGCCAGTACGGCGGCGGGACCGTGATGCTGTGGGACCGCGGCTACTGGGCGCCCGCGCCGGGCAAGACCGTCGAGCAGATGCTGTCGCACGGGCACATCCACGCCGTCTTCGCCGGCGAGCGGATGAACGGCGGCTGGCACCTGGTGAAGATCAAGAACGACAAGACCGGCGGCAAGCGGACCAACTGGCTGATGTTCAAGGCCAAGGACGAGACGGCGGAGGCGGGCGCGTCGGACGAGCTGCTGACGGAGAACCTCACCTCGATCGCGTCCGGGCGGACGATGGAGGAAATCGCCGCGGGCGTCGGCTCGGCGCCGTCCACCTTCATCACTCGAGGCAAGTCGTCGGCGAAGGCGGTCTGGCAATCGAACCGGGCGCAGGAGGGGGAGCCGAAGGCCCCTCCCCCGTCCGCGCCCGCCAAGAAGACTGTGAAGCCGAAGAAGGGGGCGATGCCCGACTTCATCGAGCCCCAGACCTGCAAGCTGGCGCCGAACGCCCCGCCGGGCGGCGGCTGGGCGCACGAGATCAAGTTCGACGGCTACCGGATCCAGATGCGCGTCCAGGGCGGCAAGGCGGTCCTGCGCAGCCGCAAGGGGCTGGATTGGACCCATCGCTTCCCCGAGATCGCGGCGGACGCCGCCGACTGGCCGGACTGCCTCGTGGACGGCGAGATCGTGGCGCTGAACAGCAAGGGCACGCCGAGCTTCCCGGGTCTCACCGACGCGCTCTCGTCGGGCAAGACGGCGGGTCTGGTGTTCTACGTCTTCGACCTACTGTTCGAAGAGGGTCTGGACCTGCGCGAGCTGCCGCTCACCGAGCGCAAGCAGCGCCTGGCGGAGCTGATGGACGCCCGCGAGTCCAGGGAGGGCCGGCTTCGGTACGTCGACCACTTCATCACGCCGGGCGGGGCGGTGCTGGAGTCCGCCTGCCGGATGGATCTCGAGGGGATCGTCTCCAAGCGCGTGGAGGCGCCCTATCGCTCGGGCCGCAGCGAGTCCTGGGTCAAGGCCAAGTGCCGCGGGGGGCAGGAGGTCGTGATCGCCGGCTGGACGAGCGAGGGCGAGCGGTTCCGGTCGCTGATCGTGGGCGTCCACCGGGAGGGCCGCTTCGTCCACGTCGGGCGCGTCGGCACGGGCTACACGCAGGATAGCGGAGCCGCCCTGCAGAAGCGCCTGCGGAAGCTGGAGACGGACAAGTCGCCGTTCTCCGGCGCCGGCGCCCCGAAGAAGGCGGCCGGCGTGCACTGGGTGAAGCCGGAGCTGGTCGCGGAGATCGAGTTCGCCGGCTGGACGTCGGACGGCAACGTGCGCCAGGCCAGCTTCAAGGGACTGCGCGAGGACAAGGCCGCCGCCGACGTGGTGCACGAGACGGAGCGCGACATCGCACACTCCATCGCGCCCGAAGCCGCGCACGACGCGGTGATCGACGCCCAGCAGGCCGCCGCGACCCCGGCCGCGAAGCCGGCAGCGGCTGGCCCCGCGAAGCCCACGGCGAAAGCTCCGGCGAAGCGCACCCATGCGGGGCCCGGGGGTTCGGCGGAGGTGCGCCGGGTGACGATCACCAAGGCGGACAAGCCGCTGTGGCCCGCCACCGACGCCACCCCCGCCTTCACCAAGCTGGACCTCGCCCGCTACCTGGACGCCGTCGGCGAGCGGATGATCCCCCACTTCCGGGGGCGGCCGGTCTCGATTGTGCGGACGCCCGAGGGGATCCACGGGGAGCGGTTCTTCCAGCGGCACGCGATGCCCGGTCAGTCGCCGCTGGTCTCGCTGATGGATTTCCAGGAGCGCAAGCCGTACATCGCCGCCGACACGATCGAGGCGCTGATTGCGCTCGGGCAGGTCGGCACGACCGAGTTCCACCCGTGGAACAACCATCCCTTCGAAGCCGAGATCCCGGGCCGACTGGTGTTCGACCTGGACCCCGCGCCTGATGTGGCGTTCGACGAGGTGGTCACCGCGGCGAAGGAGGTGCGTGAGCGCCTGACGGCGCTCGGGCTGGAGAGCTTCTGCAAGACGACGGGCGGCAAGGGGCTCCACGTCGTGACGCCGTTCACGGTAGAAAAATCACCGCCTGACTGGCCCACGGCGAAAGCCTTCGCCCGCGCGGTCTGCGCCCAGATGGCTGCCGACAGCCCCGAGCAGTACGTGCTCAACATGAGCAAGAAGGTGCGCGGCGGCCGGATATTCCTCGACTACCTGCGCAACGACAGGATGGCGACCGCGGTCGGTCCCTACTCCCCGCGCGCCCGGGACGGCGCGACGGTTTCGATGCCGGTCACCTGGAAGCAGGTGAAGAAGGGGCTGGACCCGAACACCTACACGATGGCGTCCGTGCCCCCGCTCCTGAAGAAGGCCGATCCCTGGGCGGACTACGACGACGGCGCGCGGCCGCTGTCGGCGGCGCTCAAGCGCATCGGGCCCAAGGCGCTGAAGGCGGCCTAGGCGAGCTCCGGTGTCAGGCCGCGCCGCGGCCCCGGCAGGCGCCGCTCCAGCACCGCGTCCAGGCTGTAGCGACCCGCTCCGTAGGTCCCCCAGAACAGGCCCATCAGGACCAGGCACAGCGACGGGAGCGATCCGCGCAGGCCCTGGTGGTGATCCACCATCGCGATCGCCACCACGAAGTGGAACGCGAAGATCAGGCCGGCCCACCGGGTGAACAGGCCGAAGAAGATGGCGAGGCCCATCAGCAGCTGGCCGTAGACAGAGAGCGGCGCCATGAACTCGGGATAGGGGAAGCCGAACTGGCGCTGGAAGGCGATGAACTTCCCCATGTGCTCGGCGCTGGTGACGTTGTCCCAGACGCCCCAGACGATGAAGGCGCCGATCGCCAGCCGCATCAGGAGCAGGGCTTCGTCGCCGAAACGGCGCAAGGGGGTGAGCAGGAGCAGATTGCGCGGCACGCGGGCCTCCTTGCATGCACTAGGTGCAGGAGGTTAGGCCGGGTCAGCCGCAACGGCCAAGCCGAATCTCAGGCGCGCTTCTTGGCGGGCTTCTTGTCCTTGGCCTTGGCGGTCGTCTTCTTCGCGGGCGTCTTCTTGGCGGGCTCGGCCTTGCGCCGCTCGGACGTGCCGCTGCGCTGGAGGCTGGCGCGGAGCGCCTCCATCAGGTCCACGACGTTGGTGTCCTCGGGCTCGTGGGCTTCCTTGACCCCCTCGCCCTTCTGCTTGGCCTTGATCAGCTCGCGCAGAGCGTCCTCGTAGCGGTCGCGGAACTCCTCGGGCTCGAACTCGCCCTCCTGCTGCTCGATGATGCGGGTGGCGATCTCGACCATGGCCTTGTCGGCCTTCACGTCCTTGATGTCCCTGAAGAACTCCTCCGGCTTCCGGAGCTCGTCGTGGGTGCGCAGGGTGTAGGCGACGATGCCGTTTTCGTAGGGCTCCAGGGCGATGAGGCGCTCGCGGGTGCTCATCACGACACGGCCGATCGCGATCTTGTTCGACTGCCGCATGGCTTCGCGGATGACGGCGAAGGCTTCCAGCCCGAGGTCGCCGTTCGGCACCAGGTAGTAGGGGTCGTTCCAGTAGAGGCGGTCGATCTCTTCGGCGTCCACGAAGCGCTCGATGTTGATCGACTTGGTGCTCTCGAGGCGGACGGATTTGATCTCCTCGTCCGTCATGATGATGTAGCGGTCCTTCTCGACCTGATAGCCCTTCACCAGCTCGGAACGGTCGATGGGGCCCGTCTCCGGGTCCGTCGTGACCATCTTGATCCGGTTCATGGTCTTCGGATTGAGCAGGTTGAAGTGGATGTCGCCCGAGGCGGACGTCCCGTTGTAAAGCGCGACCGGGCAGGTCACGAGCGAGAGCTTGAGGTGCCCCTGCCAAGACGGACGTGCGGCCATGCTCAAATCCCCGACTGCGACGCAGACCCCTGCATACTGCAATTTGAACGCCGGGCGCGGCCGTTTCGTTCAGAGACGATGAGCCCCGTGGTGGAGGTCGACGCGCGGGGACATCGGTGCCCGGTCCCGACCCTGCGGCTGCGGCGGGCGCTGCAGGCGGCGGCGGCCGGGAGCGAGGTGCGGCTGCTGGCCGACGATCCGATGGCCCGCGTGGACGTGCCTCACTTCGCCTCTGAGGCGGGGGCGGAGCTGGTCGCCGTCGACGAACTCGCGGGCGGCGGCTGGGCGTTCCGCGTCCGCAAATGCTGAGCTAGCCGCCCGGCTGCACGGGCGGGGTGGTCGACGCGGGAGCGGGCGTCGGGGCCGGGTCCGCCGGCGCGGCCTCGCCGGCGGGAGCCGTGGACGCCGGCGTCGCGGGCGTGGTGGTCTGCGCCGGAGCCGCCGCCTCGGCGGGGGCGGCCGCCTCG